>NZ_JAVRFI010000023.1:0-114868 GCF_031845785.1 Streptomyces hesseae | reverse complement strand
CCCGGACATGCAACGCGTCACGATCCGGATCGGCATAGACCGCCACACTGGCGATCCCCGCGTCCCGGCACGCACGAGCGACACGGACAGCGATTTCGCCACGATTGGCGATAAGCACCTTGCGCACAACAACTCCTCGGCGCGGGCGGATCGGCCGGCCCGCTGGCGGCAGCACTGGATTCGGAGGGATGGGGGGATGGGGGATCAGGGGGGCGGGCGGGGGCTAGGTACGGGGGCGCAGCGGCAGGTGCATGTCGACCCTGGTGCCGTCGACGGGCGAGCTCTCGATCGCCAGCTTTCCGCCGATGTCCTCGATTCGCTGGGTCATCGACGCGATGCCCCGGGCCGGGCGGCCCGCGCCGGTGCCGGTGGTCACGCGCTCCGGGTCGAAGCCCCGGCCGTCGTCCTCGACGGCCGCGTGGACCCACCAGCGGGTGGTGCGGACGGAGACGGCGACGCGGCTCGCCCCGGCGTGCTCGAACGTATTGCGCAGGGCCTCGCGGACGGCCAGGAACAGCGCCCGGCGGTGGGCGGTGGCGACGAGGTTCTCATTGCCGGTGATCTTGACGGTGACGTCGAGGCCGGGCGGCGCGGCCTCCGCCGCGAACCCCTCGATGGCCTCGCCGAGCGGCGGCAGCTCGGTCGCCGTGACCAACTCGCCGAGCATGTCCCGCAGGTGGTCCTCCGCCTCGTGGAGGAAGACCTGGGCGGCGGCGAGCCGGCCCGGGTCGTCCACGCCGGGGCCGCACTCGATGAGGAGGCGGCGGGCGGTGGCGAGGGCGCCGCCGATGTGGTCGTGGAGGTCACGGGCGACCCGGCGGCGCTCCTGCCAGCGGCAATCCGTGTGCTCGTCGGGGGCGGCCGTGGGATCGGCGCTGGTGGAGTCCTCGATTCCGGAGGACGGGGGCCGGGACATGGGCTGGGGCGGGGACGCGGGCGTCGGCTGGGGCGTACGGACGCGTGGTGCGCTCCCCTTGCCGCGCGCCGCGCTGCCGCTCGTGGCGCGCGCGGCGCGTTCGGCGGCGGCCGGGGGCGAGGGGCGCCGGTTCCGTGGCGGGGCGGTCGCACGGGCCCGGGCCAGGCCCTCGTTGAGCGCCCGGGTGAAGTCCCGTCCGATGACCGATTCCCAGGCCTCGGGTTCCGTTCCCGTCGTCGCCGGTTCCGTCCCGGTCGTCGCGCCCGCCTCCGCTCCCCCTGTGATGACAGAGGTATCCATCACAACTCCTCGTACCTCGCGGGACGTCCGAGCCCCTCGGGGAACTCCCCCCTCGGGACTCCTCCCAGTTCGAGAAGCTAACCGGAGGGGTCCTACTGAGTGTTCACCGACGGGTAATCACGCGGGTAATCACCAGAGTCGCGGCCCGGGCGGTACGGGTCGGCTGACGGCCGTACGGGCGGTACGGGCGTCAGGCGGTGACCGCCTCGTGGGCGCGGCCGTCCGGCAGCGGCGTGTGGGGCGGTCCCGTGCGGAGCCCGGCGCGCAGGTCGCGTACGACGAGGGCGTCGAGGAGGAGGTCCCACATCCCCGTCAGCCTGGCGGTGAGGCGCTCGGGGTCCATGCCCCGGCAGGCGTCCGCCTCGGCGCCGGACAGCACGGCGGTGACCAGCCCCTCGGCGGAGTCGGCGGAGACGTCGGCGCGGATCACCCGCTGGCCGGCGCGGGCGTCGCGCAGCAGCCGCAGCCCGGTGCGGACGCACACCGCGTGGAAGTCGACGATCGCGGACCCGTCCCGGCCGCGCTCCCGGCCGATCCGCAGGCTGGCCCGGACGATGGGCTCCTCGCAGATCCAGCGGGCCAGGATGTGGGTGACGTCGATCAGGGCCTGCATGGGCGAGCAGTGGGTCAGCAGGTGGTCGACGGTCTCCTCGAGCATCGCGCAGCCGGCCCGCTGGACCGCTTCCGCCAGGTCGGTCTTGGAGGAGAAGTGGAAATAGAGCGCGCCCGTGGTGACCTCGGCGCACCGGCTGATGTCGCTCAGCTTGGCGTCCGCGTATCCGCGTGCGTCGATCTGCTCGGCGGCGGCTTCGAGCAATCTCCTGCGGGTCCGCCCGGATCTCTCCTGCATCGCCGATCAGCTCTCCTCCGGTCGATCCCCGGCCGGTTGCCTTCCATACACGCCGTGGATGCTCTGCGGGCCCACAGAATATGCCCTCATGGCCCTTGCGGAGTGCTTCGATATGCGGCAACCAGGGGTTCTCGTGCGCGTCTCGTGCCAGCCTCGAGCGACTCGACGGAAAATGCCCCGGCACGGTCCGCAACGCACGCGAGGAGAAGACGCAGTGGGCAGTGATTGGTTCCGACGCTACGGCCAGGCTCCGCAGGACGGACCGCGCCTCGTCTGCTTCCCGCACGCCGGAGGGGCGGCCAGCGCCTTCGTGCCGCTGTCGCGCACGCTGGGGGCGGCGGTCGACGTGGTGGCCGTGCAGTACCCGGGGCGGCAGGACCGCCACCAGGAGCCGCCGGTGGACGACATCGCCCGGCTCGCCGACCGGCTGGCGGAGGAGATGAGCGCGCTGGACGACCAGCGTCCGTTCGCCTTCTTCGGGCACAGCATGGGCGCCGTGCTCGCCTACGAGACGGCGCGCCGGCTGGAGCAGCGGTCGGCCCCCGGGCCGGAGCGGCTGTTCCTCTCCGGGCGCGGGGCGCCGGCGGCGGCGCCCAGCCCCCACGACCAGGTGCGTACGGACGCGCACGTCCTCGCCGCGATCCGGCGGCTCGGCGGGACGACGGGCGGGGTCTTCCAGGACCCGGACCTGCTGGCCATGGTGATGCCGGCGCTGCGGGCCGACTACCGGGCCATCGGGACGTACGCGTGGACGCCGGGGGCGCCGCTGAACGTGCCCTTCACCGTGCTGATCGGGGACAACGACCCGGTCGTGACGGTCGAGGAGGCCTCGGACTGGCGCGGCTTCTCGGCGGCGCGGACGGACCTCCGGGTGTTCTCCGGCGGCCACTTCTACCTCGACCACCACACGCGTGAGGTGGCGGATCTCGTGGCCGAGGCGCTGGGGGTCGTCACGGTGGTTCCGTAACCGGGCCGATGACCTGCCGAACTCCCCGGCTATTGCCGGGGAGTTCGAAGTCCGGATAAAGAACGACCGATGACCGCGCCGCCGTATGGTCTGGCGCCATGAACGCTCAATCCCCTGGATCCACTGAATCCCCTGGACTCGAACTCGCCGAGCCTTTTCTCCTTGAGTGGCTCGCCTCCGTCGGACTCGACGTCGAGTACGTCCGTGCCGAGGGAAACACCCTCTACTACCGGGACGCGGACGGCCGGGAAGTCCCCGTGGTCGACTACGCGGGCGGTTATGGCTCCTTGATGCTGGGGCACAACAACCCCGAGATAATCGCCCTCGCCAAATCGCTGCTCGACGGCGGGGTCCCGGTGCACGCGCAGTTCTCGCGGCACCCTTACGCCAATCAGGTGGCCGCCGCGCTCAACACCATTCTCCAGCGGGAACTCGGCACGACCGACGCCTATTCGGCGATCTTCGCCAATACGGGCGCCGAGGCCGTCGAGGCCGCGATCAAGCACGCGGAGCTCGACCGCAGGATGCGGATGGACGAGCTGGCCGCTCCCATCGCCGAGCACCTGGAGGCCGCGCGGGCGGCGCTCCTGGGTGGCGAGGCGTCGCTGTCCGGCGAGGCGCTGGGCGCGCTCGGGTTCAGCGCGACCGAGCGGGTGGACCTGGCGGCGTTCGAGGACCTGGCCGCGGAGATCGTCCGCCGGAACGAGGCGGTCCGGCAGCGGCCGCCGGTCTTCCTGTCGCTGGAGGGCTCCTTCCACGGCAAGCTGATGGGCAGCGTCCAGCTGACCCACAACGAGGGCTACCGCGCGCCCTTCTCCGCGCTGGCCGCCCAGGCGCGCTTCATCCCCCGGGACCGGCCGGAGGCGATCAAGGAGGCCGTCGAGGCGGAGCGCGCCGAGCTCTTCGACGTCGTGGTCGAGGGCGACACCATCGCGGTCGTGCGGCGCGAGGCGCCGGTGATCTGCGCGTTCGTCCTGGAGCCGATCCAGGGCGAGGGCGGCATCAACGTCATCACGCGCGAGTTCGCGGCGGAGGTCCAGCGGGTCACCGCCGAGATCGACTGCCCGGTCGTCATCGACGAGGTGCAGAGCGGAATGGGGCGCAGCGGCGCGTTCCTCGCGAGCACCCTGGTGGGCCTGCGGGGTGACTACTACGCGCTGGCCAAGAGCCTGGGCGGTGGTGTGGCCAAGTCGTCCGTGATGCTGGTGCGCCGGGACCGCTACCGCAAGGAGTTCGAGCTGGTGCACAGCTCGACCTTCGCGAAGGACGCGTTCTCCTGCTTCGTGGCGCTGAAGGTGCTGGAGCTGATGGAGGCGGAGGACGGGCGCGTCTACCGGCTCGCCGCCGAGCGCGGGCAGGCCCTGCGGACCATGTTCGAGTCCGTGCGGGCGGACTTCCCGGAGATCGTCGCGGACATCCGGGGCGAGGGGCTGATGCTCGGGTTCGAGTTCCAGGACCAGTCGGAGGCGGCGTCCGCGGCGATCCGCGACAACGCGGGGTTCTTCGGGTACGTGGCGGCGGGGTATCTGCTGCGGGAGCACCGGATTCGGACGTTCCCCACGGCCAGTGCGGTGCACACGCTGCGGTTCGAGCCGTCTGTGTACCTCAGCGATGCGGAGATCGCGCAGCTGGAGGCCGGGCTGCGGGATGTCTGCGGGATTCTGCGCGCGCAGGACGGCGAGCGGCTCGTGGGAGCCGGCGCGTAGTCGTCGGGCCCCCGGTCCTCAAACGCCGGACGGGCTGACCTTGTCAGCCCGTCCGGTCGTGTCGCCCTACACCGCCGCCGGCAGGCTCCGCGGTGTGGGGGTGCGGCCGTAGAGGTGGCGGAGGGCTCCTGAGGGGGAGCCCGAGGCCAGGAGTTGGCGCATGTAGCGGCGGCGGTCGTCCGGGGCCTCGCCGGCATGGACGGCCTGTTCCGGCGCGATCATGAACTCCAGGAGGCGGTCGATGGCCGCGTCCGAGAGCGGGTCCAGGCCGAGGGTGCTGGTGTGCCGCTTGCCCGCGCCCCAGTCGGGGCGGTGCTGGAGCAGCTCCGGGCGGGCTGCGGCCACCACCAGCAGCGGTACGGCGCCCGCGGTCTCCACCAGGTCCTCGACGCAGTCCAGCAGGGCGTCGTCCGCCCGGTGGAGGTCGTCGATGATCAGGACCAGGGGGCGTTCGGCGGCGAGTGCCACGACGAAGCGCCGCCAGGCGGCCAGGGACTCGGCCGGGGCGGCGGACTCGTGGCCCGGGATGACGAGCGGGGTGAGCGGGGGCAGCAGGCGGTCGGCCTCGCGCGGGTCGGCCATCACGCGGCGGACGGTCGCGGCGAGGTGGGCGCGGGCCTCCCCGGCGGGCTGTCCGGGCAGGATGCCGCAGGCGGCGGCCAGGATCTCGCTCTGCACCGCGAAGGCGTCGTCCCCCGGGAAGGAGGGGGCGCGGCCCACCAGGAAGCGGGCGGGTTCGGGCTGGTCGGCGAAGGCGCGGGCGAACTCCGTCACGAAGCGGGTCTTGCCGATGCCCGGGTCGCCCAGGACGGTGACCAGGTGGGGCTTGGCCCGGTGCCGGGTGCGGCTCAGGAGGCCGCGCAGCAGGTCGAGTTCGCAGTCGCGGTCGACGATGGGGACGGTGTGCTCGCCGGGGTACTCGCGGCGGATGCCGCGTACCTCCCAGCCGGTGGCCGCGTCGCCGGCCGGGGAGAGGTCGACGGCGGCGTCGGCGGCCTCGCGGGTGTTGGCGCAGACCCGGACCTCGCCGGCGGGCACCCGGTCCAGCAGCGACTGGCCGGTGTGCAGCAGGGTGCCGATGAGGGTGGGCGGGGTGCCGGGGTCGTCGGGGCGGTAGCGGACGATCGCCTCGCCGGTGACGACGGCGGCGCGGACGGCCGGGCGTCTGCCGTGCCGGCCGGTGGCGTACGCGCCCGAGCCGAGGGCGGCGCGGACCGCCAGGCTCGCGTGGACGGCGCGTTCGGCGGCGTCCTTGCGGTCGCCGTCGCCGGAGCAGGCCCCGAACAGGGCGAGGGTTACGGGGCCGATGCTGGCCACGACGGTCCCGCCGAAGTGCTCGGCCTTCTCCTGGACGGTGCCGGCCACGGCCTCCAGGGCGGTGTCGGCGCTCTCGCTCCAGGCGCCGCCCGGGGTGTCATCGGCGAGCTCGGTGGCGATCAGCGCGACGCTGACCTGGGTGCGCTCGGTGACGGTGGCCGCGGTCCGGCGATCGGCGGGCGCCGCGACGGCCGTACGGGCGCGGTGCGCCGCGGTGGCGGGGGCCCGGTCCGGCACGGAGGCCAGCGGTACGCCCCCGTGGACGGGGCGGCGCTGGGCCGGGATCTCGGCGGTCTGCTCGCGGACGGGGCGGCGGCCCAGCTGGTAGGGGGAGGCGCCCGGGGGCCGGCTCGGGGGCAGGGAGAGCGAGGTGTCGTGGGTGAGGATGGCGTGCTGGAGGTCGCGCAGCGAACGGCCGGGCTCCAGGCCGAGGTCCTCCACGAGGGTGGTGCGCACCTTGTCGTAGACGGCGAGGGCGTCGGCCTGCCGGCCGCAGCGGTAGAGGGCGAGCATCAGCTGCCCGCAGGAACGTTCCCGCAGGGACTCGGTGGCGACCATGGTCTCGAGTTCGCCGAGGACGGCCTGGTGGCGTCCGCAGGCGAGCTCGGCCTCGAAGAAGTCCTCCATGGCGTCGAGCCGGGCCTTCTCCACGGCGGCCAGCTCGGGCCAGGCGATGCCGGTCTCCACCAGGTCGGCCAGGGCGGGGCCCTGCCAGAGGGTGAGGGCCTCGCGCAGCAGCGTCGCGGCGTCCTCGGGGGCGCCGGCGGAGAACTTGGCGCGGCCCGCCTCGACCTGGCGCTGGAAGCGGTGGAGGTCGACGTCGTCGGGGTCGACGCGCAGCACATAGCCGGGCGCCTGGGTCAGCAGGGCCGGGGCGCCCGCCCCGCCGTTCTCGGCCGTACCGGCCGAGAGCACTCCGCGCAGCCCCCAGACCGCGTTCTGGAGGATCTTCCGGGCCGAGGTGGGTGCCTCGTCCACGGGCCACAGGGCCCGCAGCAACTGGCTGGTGGCCACGACCCTGTTGGCCTGCAACAGCAGAAACCCGAGCGTGGCGCGCTGTTTGATGCCGCCCAGCGCCACGGGGCGGTCGGCGTCAATGACTTCCAGAGGACCTAGCATTCGAAACCGCATCGCTCACCCAAGATCTTTTTGCATCGTTTTGCAAAGGTTGTCGCCGGTCGATTCAGAAGGCGGCTTGCCGTGGGCCATGCGGCGCGACGTGATGTCACGGAGGGTCGGACTCGGTTCTTCGTACAGTTTTCTGTTCCCGCGCTCGTTCACCCACTGAAGTCGACGGGAACGCTAGTGGCGGCCTCTAGAGGTTCTCTCGAGGTCCGTTCGAAGGCGGTTGTACCGGCTTCACCCGGAGGGTGCCAGCATGCGCAGTTCGTGCTGCTCACCCCAGGCGGCGAGGGGCAGCAGGCTCTCATGGAGGGTCAGGCCGAGCTCGGTGAGCGAGTACTGCACGGCCAGGGGCGGGATGGACAGACAGACCTCGCGGTCGACGACGCCGTCCAGCTCCATCTCGCGCAGCTGCTGGCTGAGCACCTTCTCGCTGACGCCGGGCAGGGCGCGTCTGAGCTCGCCGAAGCGGAGCGGCCGCCGGTGCAGCTCGGCGATGATCAGGGGCTTCCATTTGCCCCCGATGACACCGAGGGCAGCCACCAGACCGCCGGAGAACGACTGACCGGACATGCGCAACTCCCCTACCCCGCCGCGGCCGGACACGAGCACCCCCACGCTACCCCCGCATGCTCTTCACTCAGCGAACAGACCATACCGCATAATCGGTATGTTTTACCGGATGGCGACGGCCCCTGCCCCGGAGGGGGAACCGGGGGCAGGGGCCGCGCTGGGGAGCGCCGGTTTCGGGGTGTCCGTCCGGGCGCTTAGGCGACCAGGCCGCTCTTGGCCACGGGGCGGTCGATGGCCATCAGCCAGCGGCCGTCCTCGACCTTGACCAGGACGTCGGTGCAGTTGCCCTCCAGGCGGAAGGGCTTGCCCTCGGCGTCGACGGTGTCGATCGCGTACTCGACGCCGATCAGGGCCACGTCGCCGGCCACGTAGGAGTGGGTGACCTTGGCCTCCAGCTTGGGCTTGTTGGCCAGGAAGTCCTTGAAGAACTTCAGGCGGGCCTCGCCGGTGAGGGACTCGCCGGAGAAGTTGGAGATGGAGTCCTCGCGGTAGAGGCTGTCGAAGTACTCGCCGTTACCGGAGTTGAAGACCTGGAGGAAGATCTCGTTCTGGGTCCAGGTGTCGTCGGTGAGGTCGGGGTTCTCGGGGTCGAAGGGCACGGTGAACGTCGTCATGGCGGGTTACGTCCTCTTTCTCATGTGTTCCGGGCACCCGGGCACGGGTGCCCCCGGGGGAGGGTCCGGCGAAGGCCGCCGGACGAGGGGTGTCACATCTCGCCGTTGGCCAGCTGGGCGGCGCGCATGCCCGACTCGATGGCACCGTCGAGGAAGCCGGTCCAGCCCTCCGCGATGTCGCCGCTCGCGAAGGTGATCCGGCTCGTGAGCTGGTTCAGGACGTCGGGGTAGAGCGAGGTCAGCTGGCCGGGCTTGCGGAAGGCCCAGCCGCCGCGCGAGAACTCCTCGGCGCCCCAGTTCTGCGCCCGCACCCCGATGATGTCCAGGTCCACACCGAGCTTGCGCACGGCGTCCTTGACCTGGGCGACGTTCGTCGCGTCCAGCTTGGGGTCGACGCTGAAGCCGACGTACAGCTGGCCCTCGGCGGTCTTCTTGTAGGGGATGAACATCGGGATGGGCGAACCGCCCTCGGCCGCCTGGCCGTAGACCCGGCCCTGGCCGTTGCGGGCGTGGATCCAGATCTTCACGGAGTTCTTCACCGCGATGCCCTGGGAGGCGGCGGCCGTGTGGGCGGCGGGGAGACCGGGGGTGAACTTGATGGTGTGCCAGACGTTGACCGGCACGGCCACCACGACGCCCTTGGCGGAGTAGGTCTTTCCGGCCCGGGTCGTGACGTGGACCCGGCCGCCCGACTCGGCGACGGAGGCCACCGGGGCGTTGAACACGACGGTCGGCTTCGACTCGTTGATCATCGCCGTGAGCATCCCGACGGTGCCGGTCTTCATCCGGTACCGCTGGGTGTCGCTCCAGCCCTGGTTGGTCCAGCCGGCCAGGGACCACCACTGGGCCAGCATCGTCAGAGCGCCGTCGGTGCTGGCGCCACCCGAGTAGATCGCGGTCTGGCCGTTGATCAGCATCTCGTCGGCGGGCGACAGCTTCAGCTCATTGAGCCGGTCGCGCAGCGACATCCTGTCGAGCTTCTGGAGCAGGTCCGCGCGGTACAGCGGCTGGAAGGGGCGCTCGAAGTACTGCCGGGAGCCCTCGAAGAACTTGTCGAAGAGGGCGCCCATCGCCGCGCCGCCCGCTTCGGGGGTGAACGCCTTGGGGCCGTTCGGGGTGGGCAGGAACATGCGGTCCAGCGGCTCGTCCTCCTCAAGGGCGAGGTTGTACCGCTTGAGCTCCCTGGAGATGTTCGGCTGCGTCGGCTCCACCCAGGTGCCACCGACCTCCACCAGCTGACCGCCGAACGTGTCGGTCCAGGTGCGGCCGCCGACCCGGCTCCGCGCCTCCAGGATCGTCACCTTCTTGCCCCGGGCGCGCAGTTCGCGCGCCGCCGTGACACCGGCGAAGCCCGCGCCGATGACGATGAAGTCCCGCGCGGTGTCCTCGGTCTCCTCCTCCGCGGCGTACGCGGGCGCGGCCAGGGCGCTCGCGGCCGAGGCGGCCAGGGCGGTCGCGCCCGCGGCCTTGAGGACCGTACGTCGCGAGGGACGGCGGCCGGAGCGGAAGGCGGCGTCGCCGGCCGCCGCGCCGGCGAATCTGTCGGTGTTCACGGAAAACGTTCCCCCTAGGGCGCGGAGCGCCGGTGACGCTGACTCGAAGCCGGCTCGAAGCCGGCCCGGACCTGATGCGGAAAGCGCGCTGACGCGCACGACCGCCGGAGCGGATGCCCCCACGACGGGCGGACTCACGGCCGGGACGGCCGCGAGCCGCCGACGGACGGCCTTACTCGGCCTGGCCGTACGGGTCGTCGATGGCGTAGCGCCAGTTGCCGTCCGCGCCCAGGCGCAGCACGTCGACGCCGATGCCCTTGAGCTGCTCGGGCTTGCCGTCCTCGTCGACGGTGTCGATGATCCAGTCGACGATCAGCAGGGCGGTGTCGCCGGTGACGAAGGAGTGCCGGACCTTGGCCGTCATCTTCGGGCCGAGGGCCAGGAACTCCTTGACGCTGTCCTTGCGGGCCTGGCCGGTCAGCGGCTTGCCCGGCTCCCAGACGGCGACGGCCTCGTCCGTGTAGAAGGCGTTGACGGCGTCCGCGTCGCCTCGGTTGAAGGCCTCGACATAGAGGTCGGTGTGCTTTTCGACTTCATTGGTGAGCTGCGTCATGGCGTGACTGCTCCCGCTTTCTATGGGGTATGTACCGGAATCCAAGCGGACCCTAGCCCGGCGTTCCCAACCCCTCGCTCACCGCAGGGTAATGCGCCGCTCACACCTTTCGACGGGGCGTCAATTACCGCTCCGTGACCGGTCGCTGAAGTGCCGTAGGGCGCCAACTGCCTAGGATCGGTGCACGATTCATGTGTTGTACCACGGGGTCCGCCGGCGGAAATTCGAGCAGGTGGCGGGGCCGGGTCACGGCGTTCTCGAAATATTTATGGGCCGTTGAGGAATTCAGCTAGGAAAGGTCTGCCGGTCGCGATGACGAAGAAGCACACCCCCGATGGGGTCACGGCGCTCCGGGACGGATCCGAGGCCATCGCGGTCGTCGGCCTGTCCTGCCGGCTCCCGATGGCGGCGGGCCCGGCGGAGTTCTGGGAGCTGCTGAGCACCGGTACGAGCGCGATCACCGAGGTCCCCGAGGGGCGGTGGGAGTCGGCGCTCTCCGGGACCGGGGACGGGCGCGGCGGGAGCGCGGCCGGCGGGGTCCGCCGGGCCGGGTTCCTGGACCGCGTCGACACCTTCGACGCCGCCTTCTTCGGCATCTCGCCCCGCGAGGCCGCCACCATGGACCCGCAGCAGCGCCTGGTCCTGGAGCTGGCCTGGGAGGCCCTGGAGGACGCCGGGATCGTCCCCGCCGAGCTGGAGGGCAGCCGGACGGCGGTCTTCGTCGGCACGCTGCGCGACGACTACTCCGCCCTGCTCTACCAGCACGGCGAGCAGGCCGTCACCCAGCACACCATGACCGGCGTCAACCGCGGTGTGATCGCCAACCGCGTCTCGTACTACCTGGGTCTGCGCGGCCCCAGCCTGACCGTCGACGCCGCCCAGTCCTCCTCGCTCGTGGCCGTCCACCTGGCCTGCGAGTCGCTGCGCTCCGGCGAGTCCGCGATGGCCATCGCCGCCGGTGTGAACCTCAACGTGCTCGCCGAGAACGCCGTCACCGAGGAGCGCTTCGGCGGCCTCTCCCCCGACGGCGTCACCTACACCTTCGACGCCCGCGCCAACGGCTTCGTGCGCGGCGAGGGCGGCGGTGTCGTCGTCCTCAAGCCGCTCGCCCGGGCGATCGCGGACGGCGACCACGTCTACGGCGTGATCCGCGGCAGCGCCGTCAACAACGACGGCACCACGCCGGGCCTGACCGTCCCCAGCCAGACCGCGCAGGAGCAGGTGCTGCGCGAGGCCTACCAGAAGGCGGGCATCGACCCGCGCGCCGTGCAGTACGTGGAGCTCCACGGCACCGGCACGCCCGTCGGCGACCCCATCGAGGCGGCCGCCCTGGGCGCCGTGCTCGGCACCGCCCGCCAGGGCAAGCCGCTGCTGGTCGGCTCGGCCAAGACCAACGTGGGCCACCTGGAGGGCGCCGCCGGCATCGTCGGCCTGCTCAAGGCCCTGCTCGCGCTCGACCACGAGCGGCTGCCCGCGAGCCTCAACTTCGAGACGCCCAACCCCCGTATCCCCCTCGCCGAGCTGGGCCTGGCCGTCCAGCGCGAGCTGACCGCCTGGCCGCATCCGGACGGCGAACTCGTCGCGGGCGTCTCCTCGTTCGGCATGGGCGGCACCAACGCCCACGTCGTCCTCACCTCCGGCCCGGCCCGCGCCGCCCGCCCCGAGCCGGGCGACGCCCCGGTCGTCACCCCCTGGACGATCTCCGCGCGCGGCCCCGAGGCGCTCTCCGCGCAGGCCGAGCGACTGGCCGCCGCCGTGCGCCGCGACGAGGCCGCGTCCGCCTCCGACATCGGCTGGTCGCTGATCTCCTCCCGGACCGTCTTCGACCACCGCGCCGTCGTCCTCGGCGAGGACCGGGACGCGCTACTCGCGGGCCTGGACGCACTCGCCGCCGGCACCCCCGCGCAGGGCCTGGTCTCCGGCACCGTCCAGCCCGGTCTGCTGGGCGTGGTCTTCACCGGCCAGGGCGCCCAGCGCGCGGGCATGGGCGAGGAGCTGGCCCGGGTCTTCCCGGTCTTCGCCGCCGCCTACGCCGAGGTGTGCGCCGCCCTCGACGAGCGCCTGCCGCGCCCGCTGCGCGAAGTGATCGCGAGCGGCGAGGACCTGGACGAGACCCGCTGGACTCAGCCGGCGCTGTTCGCCGTCGAGGTGGCCCTCTTCCGCCTCGTGGAGTCCTGGGGCGTGCGCCCCGACTACCTGGCGGGCCACTCCATCGGCGAGGTCGCCGCCGCGCACGTCGCGGGCGTGCTCTCGCTGGCCGACGCCGCCGCGCTGATCGCCGCGCGCGGCCGGCTGATGCAGGAACTTCCCTCCGGCGGCGCGATGATCGCCGTCCAGGCCACCGAGGACGAGGTCCTGCCGCTGCTCGCGGGCCGCGAGGACACCGTCGCCGTCGCCGCCGTCAACGGCCCGCGCTCGGTGGTGATCGCCGGTGCCGAGGACGTGGCCGAGGAGATCGCCGCGACCCTGCGCGAGCAGGGCCGCAAGACCAAGCGCCTCACCGTCAGCCACGCCTTCCACTCGCCGCTGATGGCCCCGATGCTGGAGGAGTTCCGCGCGGTCGTCGCGGGCCTGACCTTCCACGAGCCCCGGATCGCCGCCGTCTCCACCGTCACCGGCGAGGTCATCGCCGACGGCCTGTGGACGTCGGCGGACTACTGGGTGGAGCACGTCTCCCGCCCGGTGCGCTTCGCCGACGCCACCCGCGCCCTGGAGGACGCGGGCGTCACCACCTTCCTGGAGCTGGGCCCCGACGGCGTCTGCTCCGCGATGGTCGCCGACTCCCTGCAGGACGCCTCCGTCGCCGCCTCCGTGCCGGCGCTCCGCAAGGGCCGCAGCGAGCCCCAGACCCTGCTGGCCGCCCTCGCCACGCTCTCCGTGCGCGGCACCTCCGTCGACTGGGCCACCGCCTTCGAGGGCTCCGGCGCCATACGGGTGCCCCTGCCCACGTACGCCTTCCAGCGCGAGCGGTACTGGCTCGACGGCGTGGGCCGCTCCGTCGCCGCGCTCGCCACCACCACCGCCGCTCCGGAGCAGACTTCGCGCGCCCCCCGGGGCGAGCTCGGCGCCCGGCTCGCCGGGCTGTCCGAGGCCGAGCGCCGCCGCGCCGTGGCCGAGCTGGTCGGCGCGCACGTCGCCGCCGTCCTGGAGTACGGGCCGGGCCGGCGCGTCGAGTTCCGCTCGCCGTTCAAGGACCTGGGCCTCGACTCCCTGATGTCCGTGGAGCTGCGCACCGCCCTGGCGGAGGCCACCGGGCTGCGGCTGCCCAGCGGTCTGCTCTTCGACCACCCCACCCCCGAGGCCCTGGCCGCCTTCCTGGAGGCCGAGCTCACCGGCGCCGCCGGCGCCGACGACGACCTGGCCGTGGCGGGCGACGACGGCGAGCCCATCGCCATCATCGGCATGGCCTGCCGCTACCCCGGCGGCGTCAGCTCCCCCGAGGACCTGTGGAAGCTCGTCGAGGGCGGCGTGGACGCCGTCTCCGGCTTCCCCGGCGACCGCGGCTGGGACGAGGACCTCTACGACCTCGACCCGGGCGCCAACGGCAAGAGCTCCGTCCGCGAGGGCGGCTTCCTCCACGAGGCCGCCCTCTTCGACGCCGGCTTCTTCGGCATCTCCCCCCGCGAGGCCCTCGCCATGGACCCCCAGCAGCGGCTGCTGCTGGAGACCGCCTGGGAGGCCGTCGAGCGGGCCGGCCTGGACTCCGAGCGCCTCAAGGGCACCCGTACCGGCGTGTTCGTCGGCGCCACCGCACTCGACTACGGCCCGCGCATGCACGACGCGCCCGAGAGCGTCGAGGGCCACCTGCTCACCGGCACCACCTCCAGCGTGATGTCCGGCCGCATCGCCTACCAGCTGGGCCTGGTCGGCCCGGCCGTCACCGTCGACACCGCCTGCTCCTCCTCGCTCGTCGCCCTCCACATGGCCGTGCGCTCGCTGCGCTCGGGCGAGTCGACGCTGGCCATCGCCGGTGGCGCGACCGTGATGTCCTCGCCGGGCATGTTCGTGGAGTTCTCCCGCCAGCGCGGCCTCGCCGCGAACGGCCGCTCCAAGTCCTTCGCCGAGGGCGCCGACGGCACCTCCTGGGCCGAGGGCGTGGGCCTCCTCCTCGTCGAGCGGCTCTCCGACGCCCGCCGGAACGGCCACAAGGTCCTCGCCGTCGTCCGGGGCACCGCCATCAACCAGGACGGCGCCTCCAACGGCCTCACCGCGCCCAACGGGCCGTCCCAGCAGCGCGTCATCCGCCAGGCCCTGGCCGACGCCCGGCTCACCCCCGCCGACGTCGACGCCGTCGAGGCGCACGGCACCGGCACCAAGCTGGGCGACCCCATCGAGGCGGAGGCGCTGCTCGCCACCTACGGGCAGGCCGACCGGTCCGACCGCGAGGCACCGCTGTACCTCGGCTCGCTGAAGTCCAACATCGGCCACGCCCAGGCGGCGGCCGGCGTCGGCGGCCTGATCAAGATGGTGGAGGCCATGCGGCACGGGGTGCTCCCCCGGACCCTCCACGTCGACGAGCCGACCAGCCACGTCGACTGGACCGCCGGGGCCGTGGAGCTGCTGACCGAGCAGCGCGCCTGGCCCGACGCGGGCCGCCCGCGCCGCGCCGCGATCTCCTCCTTCGGCATCAGCGGCACCAACTCCCACGTCATCATCGAGCAGGCCGACGAGGCACCCCAGGCGCTGACCGCCGGCGACCTCGCCGTACGCGCCCCCTGGGTGCTCACCGCCCGCGACGAGGCCGCCCTGCGCGAGCAGGCCGGCCGGCTGCGCGAACTGGTGACCGACACCGGCGCCCACCCCGCCGACGTCGGCTTCTCGCTGGCCACCACCCGTACCGCCTTCGAGCGGCGGGCCGTGGTGACCGGCCGGACGAGCGAGGAGTTCCTCGCCGGGCTCGGCGCGCTCGCCCAGGGCGTGGACGCCGGGAACGTGGTGACCGGCAGCGCCGCCCGCGCGGGCCGCACCGCGTTCCTCTTCACCGGACAGGGCGCCCAGCGCACCGGCATGGGACGCGAACTCCATGCCGGCCAGCCGGTGTTCGCCGCCGCCTTCGACGCGGTCGTCGCCGAGCTGGACAAGCACCTGGAGCGGCCACTGAAGGAGCTCGTCCTCGCGGAAGAGGGCAGCGAGGACGCCGCCCTGCTGCACGAGACCCGCTACACCCAGCCCGCCCTCTTCGCGATCGAGGTCGCGCTGTTCCGGCTGCTGGAGCACCACGGGCTCACCCCCGACCTCCTCGCCGGGCACTCCATCGGCGAACTCGCCGCCGCCCACGCGGCCGGGGTGCTCTCCCTGGAGGACGCCGCCGAACTGGTCGCCGCGCGCGGCCGGCTGATGCAGTCCGCCCGCTCCGGCGGCGCGATGATCGCCATCCAGGCCACCGAGGACGAGGTGCTGCCGCTGCTGGCGGGCCACGAGGACGCCGTGTCCGTCGCCGCCGTCAACGGCCCCGACGCCGTGGTGATCTCCGGTGACGAGACCGTCGCCGAGGCCATCGCCGCGCGGCTGCGCGAGCAGGGCCGCAAGACCCACCGGCTCACCGTCAGCCACGCCTTCCACTCGCCGCACATGGACGACGTGCTGGAGGAGTTCCGGGCCGTGGCCGCCGGGCTCACCTTCCACGAGCCCGTCCTGCCCATCGTCTCCACCGTCACCGGCCGCCCGGCCGAGCCGGGCGAGCTCGCCACGCCCGACTACTGGGTGAACCAGATCCGGCAGGCCGTCCGCTTCGCCGACGCCGTACGGGCGCTGGAGGAGCAGGGCGCCACGGTGTTCGTCGAGCTCGGCCCCGACGCCGTCCTGACGGCGCTGGCACGCAACTCCCTCTCCGGGGAGAGCGCGACGGCCGTCGCGCTGCTGCGCAAGGGCCGCCCCGAGGCGGAGACTCTCATCGCCGGGCTCGCCCAGGCGCACGCAGTCGGTGCGCCGCTGGACGCCGCGTCGTTCTTCCCCGGCGGCACGGCCACCGACCTGCCCACGTACGCCTTCCAGCGCGCCCACTACTGGCTCGCCGCCCGGCCCGCCGCCGACGCGCGCGGCCTCGGCCTGGACATGGCCGGGCACCCGCTGCTGGCCACCGCCGTCGAACTCGCCGACCGCGAGGACCTGCTGCTCGCCGGCCGCCTCTCGCTGGCCACCCACCCGTGGCTGGCCGACCACGCCATCAGCGGCACCGTGCTCGTCCCCGCCACGGCCTTCATCGAGCTGGCCGTCGCCGCGGGCGACCGGGCCGGCACGGGCCAGGTGGAGGAACTCACCCTGCGGGCGCCCCTCGTCCTGCCCGAGCGGGGTGCTGTGCGCGTCCAGGTCGCCGTCGCGGCGGCCGAGGCGTCGGGCAGCCGCCCGTTCACCATCCACGCCCGCCCCGAGGTCTCCGAGGGCGACGAGCCGCAGCCGTGGACCCTCCACGCCGCCGGCACCCTCGCCCCGGCCCCGCTGCCGGCCGCGCCCGCCGACGCTTCGCTCGCCACGTGGCCGCCTGCCGGCGCGGTGGCGGAGCCGCTGCCGGACGTCTACGAGCGGCTGGCCGCCCTCGGCTACGGCTACGGGCCCGCCTTCCAGGGCCTCAAGGCCGTCTGGCGCGCGGGCGACGACGTCTACGCGGAGGTCCGGCTGCCCTCGGAACAGGCCGAGGCGGCCGGGAGCTTCGGGCTGCACCCCGCGCTCTTCGACGCGGTCCTCCACCCGCTGGTGCTGGACGCCGCCGACCCGTCGGCGGCGGAGATGATCCGGCTGCCGTTCGCGTGGAGCGACATCGCGCTGTACGCGGCGGGGGCGACGGAGCTGCGGGTCCGGATCTCGCCGGTGGGGACGGATACGGTCGCCATCGAGCTGGCGGACGGGGCGGGAGAGGCTGTCGCCTCTGTCGGTGCCCTGACGCTGCGGCCGGTGGAAAAGGCGAAGGTCGCGCCGCGGGCGGCCGGGCCGGACGCGCTGTTCACTGTGGAGTGGCCGGCGGTTGCCGTGCCGGATGGCTCCGCGGTCGTGTGGGCCGAGGCGGATGGGGACGATCTCCCCGCCTTCGACGAGGCGCCCGAGGTGATCGTCGCGTCCCCGGCGACCGGGGATGCCCGGTCCGAGGCGCGGCGCGCGCTGCGGCTCGTACAGGCGTTCCTGGCGGACGAGCGGCTGGAGGGCACGCGGCTGGTGTTCGTCACGCACGGGGCGATAGCCACCGGTACGGAGGACGTCACCGGTCTGGCCTCCGCCCCGGTGTGGGGCCTGGTGCGGGCGGCGCAGTCGGAGCACCCGGGTCGTTTCACCGTGATCGACACGGACGCGTCGGGTGCGGACCGGGCGCTGCTGGCTTCCGCCATCGCGACGGGCGAGCCCCAGCTGGCGCTGCGGGGCGGCGAACTGCGAGTGCCGCGGCTGGCACGAGCGGAGGCTGCCCCGGTCCCGCCCCTTCCCGTTTCCCGGGGCTCCGCCCCGGACCCCGGGACGGACACCCCGGTTGTGGGCAATCGTCCCGCTGGGCGGGACGGGTGGGCACAACCCGACCACCGGCCCGCAGGCGCAAACGCGCCCCTGGACCCGCACGGCACCGTGCTCATCACCGGCGGCACGGGTGGCCTCGGCGCCCTCTTCGCCAAGCACCTCGTCACGACGCACGGCGTCCGACACCTCCTGCTCAGCAGCCGCCGCGGCGCCGCCACCCCCGGCGCCAAGGACCTCGTCGCCGAGCTCAACGCCCTCGGCGCGACCGTCACCGTCGCCGCCGCCGACGCCGCCGACCGCGACGCGGTCGCGACGCTCCTCGCGCAGGTCGACAAGACGCACCCCCTGACCGCCGTCGTCCACACCGCCGGTGTCCTCGACGACGCGACCGTCGCCGCCCTCACCGAGGAGCAGCTCGACGCCGTCCTCCGCCCCAAGGTGGACGCCGCCCGGCACCTCCACGAGCTGACGAAGGACCTCCCGACCCTCGCCGCCTTCGTCCTCTTCTCCTCCGTCTCCGGCATCACCGGCACCGCCGGCCAGGCCAACTACGCGGCCGCCAACACCTACCTGGACGCCCTCGCCGCGCACCGCAAGGCGCAGGGCCTGCCCGCGACCTCCCTCGCGTGGGGTCTGTGGGACGCCACCCACGGCATGGGCGGCACGCTCGGCGAGGCCGACCTGGCCCGCTGGACGCGCGCCGGTGTCTCTCCGCTCACCCCGGAGCAGGGCCTCGCCCTGTTCGACGCGGCCCTCGCGGGCGGCGAGCCCCTGTACGTACCGGCCGCGCTGAACCTCGCGACGTTCGCGGCGGCGGACCAGCCCCCGGCCCTGCTGCGCGGCCTGGTCCGTACCCGGGCCCCGCGCCGGACCGCCCGTGCGGCGGCCGGCGCCGGGCAGGGCGGGGACTGGGCGCAGTCGATCGCGGCGCTGCCCGAGGGCGAGCGCGCGGGCGCGGTGACCGAGCTCGTCCGGGGCGTCGTCGCCTCCGTGCTCGGCCACGCGAACGCCACCACCATCGACCCCGAACGGGCCTTCAAGGAGCTCGGCTTCGACTCCCTGTCCGGCGTGGAGCTGCGCAACCGGCTCAACGCCGTCACCGCCCTGCGGCTGCCGACCACCGCCGTCTTCGACCACCCCTCGCCGGCCGCGCTCGCCGCGTTCCTGCTCTCCAAGGTGGCCGACAGCGGCACCAAGGCCGTGGCAAAGGCCGTCCGCACGGGCACCGCCGACGAGCCCATCGCGATCGTCGGCATGGCCTGCCGCTACCCCGGCGGGGTCACCTCGCCCGAGGGCCTGTGGCGGCTGGTGGCCGACGGCGTGGACGCCATCAGCGAGTTCCCCGTCAACCGCGGCTGGGACCTCGACACGCTCTACGACCCCGACCCGGAGAAGACCGGCAGCTCCTACGTCCGCCACGGCGGCTTCCTCCACGAGGCCGACCTGTTCGACCGGGAGTTCTTCGGCATCTCGCCGCGCGAGGCCACCGCGACCGACCCGCAGCACCGACTGCTGCTGGAGACCGCGTGGGAGACCTTCGAGAGCGCCGGCATCGACCCGGCCGCCGTGCGCGGTTCCAACACCGGTGTCTTCACCGGCGCCATGTACGACGACTACGCGTCCCGGCTGGCCGGCACCCCCGAGGAGTTCGAGGGCTTCCTGCTCGCGGGCAACCTCTCCAGCGTCGTCTCGGGCCGGCTGTCCTACACGTACGGGCTCGAGGGCCCGGCCGTGACCGTGGACACCGCCTGCTCGTCCTCGCTGGTCGCCCTCCACCTGGCGGCGAACGCGCTGCGCTCGGGCGAGTGCGACCTGGCGCTCGCGGGCGGTGTGACCGTGATGGCCGGACCGCACGTCTTCATCGAGTTCAGCCGGCAGCGCGGGCTCTCGCCCGACGGCCGCTCCAAGTCCTTCTCCGCCGACGCCGACGGCACCGGCTGGGCCGAGGGCGTGGGCCTCCTCCTCGTCGAGCGGCTCTCCGACGCCGAGCGCAACGGGCACCAGGTGCTCGCGGTGCTGCGCGGCTCGGCCGTCAACCAGGACGGCGCGTCCAACGGCCTGACCGCCCCCAACGGCCCGGCCCAGGAGCGCGTCATCCGCCAGGCCCTGGCCAACGCCGGTCTCCAGCCGTCGGACGTCGACGCCGTCGAGGCCCACGGCACCGGTACGACGCTCGGCGACCCCATCGAGGCACAGGCCCTGCTCGCCACCTACGGCCAGGACCGGCCCGAGGACCGCCCGCTCTACCTCGGCTCCCTGAAGTCCAACATCGGCCACTCGCAGGCCGCGGCGGGCGTCGGCGGCGTCATCAAGATGATCCAGGCGATGGAGCACGGCACGCTGCCGCGCACCCTCCACGCCGACGAGCGCTCCCCGCACGTCGACTGGGAGGCCGGCGCCGTCGAGCTCCTCACCGAGGAGCGGGCATGGCCCGAGGCGGGCCGGGCGCGCCGCGCCGCGGTCTCGTCCTTCGGCATCAGCGGCACCAACGCCCACGTCATCATCGAGCGGCCCGTCGTCCCGGCCGAGGAGAAGACGGTGGAGCGTCCGGCCGACGGCGACGGCGTCCTGCCGTGGCTGGTCTCCGGCCGCAGCGAGGAGGCCGTACAGGCCCAGGCCGAGCGGCTGCTCGCCCACCTCGGCGACCACCCCGAGCTGGAGCCCGCCGACATCGGCTTCTCGCTGGCCACCACCCGTGCCCTGCACGAGCACCGGGCCGCCGTCGTCGGCGCCGGCCGGGACGAACTCCTCGCCGGCCTTACGGCCCTGGCCAACGGCGAGTCCTCCCCCGCCGTCGTCCGGGCCACCGGCGGCCGGCGCGGGAAGACCGCGTTCCTCTTCACCGGGCAGGGCTCCCAGCGCCTGGGCATGGGCCGTGAGCTGTACGCGTCCTCGCCGGTCTTCGCGGCCGCCCTGGACGAGGTCTGCGCCCACCTCGACGCCGAGCTGCCGCGTCCGCTGAAGGACGTGCTGTTCGCCGCCGAGGGCTCCCCGGACGCGGCCCTGCTGGACATGACGGTCTTCACGCAGGCGGCGCTGTTCGCCGTGGAGACCGCCCTGTTCCGGCTCGCCGCGCACCACGGGCTGACCCCCGACTACCTCCTCGGCCACTCCATCGGCGAGGTCACCGCGGCCCACCTGGCCGGGGTGCTCGACCTCGCGGACGCCTGCCACCTCGTCGCCGAGCGCGGCCGGCTGATGCAGGCCGCCCGCGACGGCGGCGCGATGGCCGCGATCCAGGCCACGGAGGACGACGTCCTCGCGACCCTCGACGCCTACGGCGACGACGGGCGCGTGGCGGTCGCCGGCGTCAACGGCCCCCGCTCCACCGTGATCTCCGGGGACGAGGACGCCGTCGAGGAGCTGGTGGCCCTCTGGCGCGAGCGCGGCGCCAAGACCAAGCGGCTGTCCGTCAGCCACGCCTTCCACTCGCCGCACATGGCGGACGTGCTGGAGGAGTTCCGGGCCGTCGCGGCCGGGCTCACCTTCCACGCCCCGCGCATCCCGGTCGTCTCCAACGTCACCGGCACCCTCGCCACCACCGAGGAACTGACCTCGCCCGACTACTGGGCCCGGCACATCCGCCAGGCCGTCCGCTTCCTGGACGGCGTGCGGTACCTGGAGGAGCAGGGCGTCACCGACTGGCTGGAGCTCGGCCCGGACGGTGTGCTCACCGCCCTCGTCCAGGAGAGCCTGGCCGACGAGGCCGCCTCGCTCACCCCGGCGCTGCGCCGGGGCCGTCCCGAGGACCGTACGGCCGCCGCGGCCTTCGCCCAGCTCATCGCGCGGGGCGTACGCACCGACTGGCCGGCCGTCTTCCCCGGCGCCCGGCGGGTCGCGCTGCCCACCTACGCCTTCCGCCACCGGCGGTACTGGCTCAACGCCCCGGCTTCGGCCGGCGGCGGCGCGGCCGGGCTGGGCCTGGGCGCGGCGGACCACCCGCTGCTGGGCGCCGCCGTCCAGCTCGCCGAGCGCGACGAGTACGTCTTCACCGGCCGGGTCTCCCGCACCACCCACCCCTGGCTGGCCGACCACGCCGTCCTGGGTTCGGTGCTGCTGCCCGGCACGGGCCTGCTGGAGCTGGCGCTGCGCGCCGGCGAGCAGGCGGGCTGCGACTCGCTGGAGGAGCTGACCCTGGCCGCGCCGCTGGTGCTGCCCGAGCGCGGCGCCGTCCAGCTCCAGCTGGCCGTCGGCGCGGCCGACGGGCAGGGCGTCCGGACCGTCGAGATCCACTCGCGGCCCGACGACGGCGACGCCGACCGGTCGTGGACCCTCCACGCCTCCGGCACCCTCGTCACCGGCCGGGCCGCCCCGGCCGACCTGGTGGTCTGGCCGCCGGCCGGGGCCACCGAGGTGCCGCTGGACGGCGTCTACGACAGGCTCGCCGACCAGGGCTACGGCTACGGCCCGGCCTTCCAGGGCCTGCGCCGCCTCTGGCAGGGCGAGAACGAGCTGTTCGCCGAGGTGGCCCTGGCGGAGGAACTGCGCGCCGACGCCGCCGCGTTCGCCCTCCACCCGGCGCTGCTGGACGCCGCGCTGCACCCGCTGCTGCCCGGCGTGGCCTCGGCGGACGGCCCCTCGTGGCTGCCGTTCTCCTGGTCCGGCGCGTCCGTCCACGCCACGGGCGCCACGGTGCTGCGCGTTCGCCTCTCGCTGGAGTCCCCGGAGCCGACGACGCTCCTGGCGTCCCTGACGGTGGCCGACGGCGCGGGCCAGCCGGTCGCCACGGTGGAGTCGCTGACCCTGCGCCCCCTGTCCAAGGAAGCCCTGCTGGCCGCCGGGAACGCGGCGAGGGACGGCCTCCTCAAGGTCACCTGGCAGCCCGTTGTGGGCAATCGTCCCGCAGGGCGGGACGGGTGGGCACAACTCCACGACGGCGCCGCACCGCTCCCCACCGGCACCACGACGTACGCGGACCTCGCCACACTGCGGGCGGCGCTGGACGAGGGCACGGCGGCCCCCACCGTCGTCATCGCCCCAATCGCGAACAGCGGCGAGAGCGACACCGCCGAGGCGGCCCACGCGGCCCTGCGGTCCACGCTGGACACCGTCCGAGCCTGGCTCGCCGACGAGCGCCTCTCCGAGTCGCGCCTCGTCGTCGTCACGAACAACGCCATCGCCGTCGGCAAGGAGGACGTCACCAACCTCCCCCACGCCGGCGTCTGGGGCCTCCTCCGCTCCGCGCAGACGGAGAACCCGGGCCGGATCGGCATCGTCGACGTCGACGGCACCGCGACCGAGGAGCAGCTGACGGCCGCCGTCGCCACCGGCGAGCCCCAGCTCGCCGTCCGGGGCGAAGCCGTCCTCGTCCCCCGCCTGGCCCGCGCCGAGCGGACAGAGGAAAACGCCCCCGCATGGGACCGCGGCACCACCCTCATCACCGGCGCCACCGGCGCCCTCGGCGGCATCCTCGCCCGGCACCTGGTCACCCAGCACGGCGCACGCCACCTGCTGCTGCTCAGCCGGCGCGGCGCCGACGCCCCCGGGGCGGCGGAGCTGCGGGACGAGCTGACCGAGCTGGGCGCCACCGTGACGCTCGCCGCCGTCGACGTCGTCGACCGGCCCGCGCTCGGAGACGTGATCGCGGACATCCCGGCCGAGCACCCGCTCACGGCCGTCGTCCACACCGCCGGCGTCCTCGACGACGGCGTCATCGCCCAGATGACGCCCGAGCAGCTCACCACGGTCCTCCGCCCCAAGATCGACGCGGCGTGGAACCTCCACGAGCTCACCAAGGACCTGCCGGACCTCTCCTCCTTCGTCCTCTACTCCTCCGTCGCCGGTCTCCTCGGCACGGCCGGCCAGTCCAACTACGCGGCGGGCAACACCTTCCTGGACGCCCTCGCCGAGCACCGCAGGGCCAACGGGCTGCCGGGCGTATCCCTCGCCTGGGGCCTGTGGGCGGACACCGGCTCCATCGCCGGGCATCTGGCGGAGGCGGACCTGCGCCGGCTGGCCCGCTCCGGGCTGCTGCCGCTGAACGCCAAGGAGGCCATGGAGCTGTTCGACGCGGCGCCCGCCACCGGCGAGGCCGTCCTGGGCGTCACCCGGCTGGACACGGCCGCGCTGCGGCGCGGCGAGCCGCCGGTCCTGCTGCGCGGCATGGTGCGGACGCCCGCCAAGCGCGCGGCGGCCGCCGCGGGCGGCGGCACGGACGCCGGGCCGTCGCTCGCCGAGCAGCTGGCGGCCCTGTCCCCGCTGGAGCGGGGCCGGGCCCTGACCGACCTCGTCCGGGCGCAGGTGGCCCAGGTGCTGGGCCACTCCGACGCGGGCGGCGTCACCGCCGACCGGGCCTTCTCGGACCTGGGCTTCGACTCGCTGACCGCCGTGGAGCTGCGCAACCTCCTCAACAAGGCCACCGGTCTGCGGCTGCCGACGACGCTGGTCTTCGACCACCCGAGCCCGGCCGCGCTCGCCGCCCACCTCCAGGACCAGCTGGTCATCGAGGAGGTCTCGCCGGCCGAGCCCGTGCTGGCGGGGCTGGACGGCCTGCGGGCGGCGATCGAGTCGGCGGCGGCCACGGGCGAGGACGACCGCGCCCGGATCACCGCCCGGCTGCGGGAGCTGCTGGAGGCCGCGGAAGCGGCCGGCGAAGCGCCCGCCGCGGCGGAGGACGCCGACGACAACGCCGACCTCGACGCGGCCAGCGACGAGGAGCTCTTCGCACTCTTCGACGGTCTCGAATGACCGGCCCGCACACCGCCCGGACCTCACCCGTAGTTGCCGAACGCACTCACCAGGAGCTGAACACACGTGGCTGACGAGGTAAAACTCCGCGAATACCTCAAGCGGGCCATCGCCGACGCCCGGGACGCCCGCAAGCGCCTGCGCGAAGTGGAGAGCAAGGACCAGGAGCCCATCGCCATCGTGGGCATGGCCTGCCGCTACCCGGGCGGGGTGACCTCGCCCGAGGACCTGTGGAAGCTAGTCGAGGACGGCGTCGACGCCGTCTCCGAGTTCCCCGCCAACCGCGGCTGGGACGTGGACGGCCTCTACGACCCGGACCCGGAGCAGGTCGGCAAGTCGTACTCCCGCGAGGGCGGCTTCCTCCACGACGCCGACCTCTTCGACCCGGCGTTCTTCGGGATGTCGCCGCGCGAGGCGCTCGCCGCCGACCCGCAGCAGCGGCTGCTGCTGGAGACCGCGTGGGAGGCCTTCGAGCGGGCCGGCATCGACCCGGCCACCCTCAAGGGCAGCCGCACCGGTGTCTTCACCGGCGTGATGTACAACGACTACGGCTCCCGGCCGAACCTGCCCCCGGAGGGCTTCGAGGGCTATCTGTTCAGCGGCAGCGCGGGCTCCATCGCCTCCGGGCGGCTCGCCTACAGCTACGGGCTGGAAGGCCCGGCCGTGACCGTGGACACCGCCTGCTCGTCCTCGCTGGTCACCCTGCACCTGGCGGCGGGCGCGCTGCGGCGCGGCGAATGCGACCTGGCGCTCGCCGGCGGCGCGACCGTGATGTCCACGCCGGTGGCGTTCATCGAGTTCTCCCGGCTGCGCGGCCTGGCCGCCGACGGCCGCTGCAAGTCCTTCGCGGCGTCCGCCGACGGCACCGGCTGGGCCGAGGGCGTGGGCCTCCTCCTCGTCGAGCGGCTCTCCGACGCCCGGAAGAACGGCCACCACGTGCTGGCCGTGCTGCGCGGCTCGGCCGTCAACCAGGACGGTGCCTCCAACGGCCTGACCGCGCCCAACGGCCCGGCCCAGGAGCGCGTCATCCGCCAGGCGCTGGCCAGCGCGGGCCTGAAGCCGTCGGACGTCGACGCCGTCGAGGCCCACGGCACCGGTACGACGCTGGGCGACCCGATCGAGGCGCAGGCGCTGCTGGCCACCTACGGCCAGGACCGCCCCGAGGACCGCCCGCTCTACCTGGGTTCGCTGAAGTCCAACATCGGCCACGCCCAGGCGGCGGCCGGTGTGGGCGGTGTCATCAAGATGGTCCAGGCCATCGACCACGGGATGCTGCCCCGCACCCTCCACCTCGGCGAGCGGTCCTCGCACGTCGACTGGGAGGCGGGCGCGATCGAGCTCCTCACCGAGGAGCGCAAGTGGCCGGAGACGGACCGGCCGCGCCGTGCCGCCGTCTCCTCGTTCGGCTTCGGCGGCACCAACGCGCACGTCATCATCGAGCAGGCGACCCCCGAGGCGCCCGCCGAGGACGGCGAGCAGGGCGAGGACACGGCCCCGGCCGCCGCGCTCCCCGAGGCGCCCGTCGTGACGACCGAACTGCCCGCCGTGCCCTGGCCGGTGTCCGGTCACACGGCCGACGCGCTGCGCGCGCAGGCCCGCCGGCTCCTGGACCGCGTCGAGGCGAACCCCGACGCGTCCGCCACGGACATCGGCTTCTCGCTGGCCACGGGCCGTTCGGCGCTGGAGCACCGCGCGGTGGTCACCGGCACCGGCCGCGCGGAGCTCGTCGCGGGCCTGCGTTCCCTGGCCGAGGGCGAGCCCGGCGCGGGCGTCGTCGCCGATGTGCGCGGCGGCGGCCGGACGGGCTTCCTCTTCACCGGCCAGGGCGCCCAGCGCGCCGGCATGGGCCAGGAGCTGTACGCGGCGTTCCCGGTCTTCGCCGAGGCCTTCGACGCGGTGGCCGCCGAGCTGGACCCGCTGCTGGGGCGCCCGGTCCGTGAGGTGATCGCCTCCGGTGCCGGTCTGGACGACACCGGCTGGACCCAGCCCGCGCTGTTCGCCGTCGAGGTCGCCCTCTACCGCCTCGTCGAGTCCTGGGGCGTACGGCCCGACTTCCTCGCCGGGCACTCCATCGGCGAGCTGACGGCCGCCCACGTGGCCGGCGTCCTCTCGCTGGCGGACGCGGCGAAGCTCGTCGCGGCGCGGGCGAAGCTGATGCAGGCGCTGCCCGGCGGCGGCGCGATGATCGCCGTGCAGGCCGCCGAGGACGAGGTGCTGCCGCTGCTGACGGGCCTGGAGGACCGGCTCGCGATCGCGGCGGTCAACGGCCCGGACGCCGTGGTGGTCTCCGGTGACGCGGACGCGGCCGAGGCGGTCGCGGCGCGGCTGAAGGAGCAGGGCCGCAAGACCAAGCGGCTCACCGTCAGCCACGCCTTCCACTCCCCGCACATGGACGGGATGCTGGAGGAGTTCCGGGCGGTCGCGGCGGGCCTGACCTACCGCGCGCCGGAGATCCTCGTCGTCTCCACCCTCACCGGGCAGATCGCCACCGGCGACGACCTGCGCACCCCGGACTACTGGGTGCGGCAGGTGCGCGGCGCCGTCCGGTTCGTGGACGCCGTCCGCGTGCTGGAGGCCGAGGGCGTCACCACGCTGCTGGAGCTGGGCCCCGACCCGGTGCTGACAGCCATGGCCGCCACGGCCCTCACGGACGCCGTCGCCGCCGTGCCCGCGCTGCGCGCCGGCCGCCCGGAGGCGGTCACCACGCTGGCCGCGCTCGGCCGGCTGCACACCCGGGGCACGGCCGTGAACTGGGCCTCCGTGTTCGCCGGCACCGGCGCGCACCGGGTGGACCTGCCCACGTACGCCTTCCAGCACCAGCGCTTCTGGCTGGAGCAGTTGCGGACCGCCACCGACCCGTTCGGCGTGGCCGCGGGCACCGACGGCAAGCAGCACCCGGTGCTCGGCTCGCCGATCACCGTGGCCGGCGCCAACCAACTGCTGTTCGCCAGCCGTCTGTCGCTGAAGACCCACCCCTGGCTCGCCGACCACATCGTGCTCGGCTCGCCGGTGCTACCGGCCTCCGCTCTCGTCGAACTGGCCATCCACGCCGGTGACATGATCGGCTACCCGGTCATCGACGAGCTCAACCTCATGGTGCCGCTGGTGCTGCCCGAGGACGGCACCCTCCAGCTCCAGGTGCGCGCGGGCACCCACGACGACTCCGAGCGCCGCTGCCTGTGCCTGTACTCGCGGCCGGACTCCTCCGACGGGCCCTGGACCATGCACGTCGAGGGCTACTACCTGCCGGAGACCGCCGAGCCCGCCGCGCGCCCGGAGGGCGAGGGCAAGACGATCGAGTTCCAGCTCCCGGAGGAGCTCCACGAGGAGGCGGGCCGCTACGGTCTCCACCCCGTGCTGCTGAACGCGGCCGTCCCCGTCCGCCCCGCCGACCCGGCCAACGGCACCATCCCGGTGCCCGCCGACTGGTACGGCGTCCGGCTGCACGCCACGGGCGCCACGGCCGTCAAGGCGAAGGTGACCGAGCTCGACGCGAACAGCGTCGCGATGGAGCTGACCGACACGGCGGGCGAGCTGGTCGCCACCGTCGAGTCGATCGTCTTCCGCGACGTGCCCAACGGCCAGTTCACCCCGCACGTCGACAGCACCGGCCGCGACTCCCTGCTGCGCGTCGACTGGGTCCCGGCCCAGCTCGCCCCGGCGGACGAGACCCCCCTGTGGGGCGCGCTCGGCGACACGGCGGAGGACCTGGACGCCCAGCGCTTCCTGGACCCGTCCCAGGTGGCCACGGCGGTGCAGTCGGGCACTCCGGTGGACGCGGTCCTGGCGCCGGTCACGACGGCGCAGCCCGGCGGTGCCGAACTGCCCGCAGCGGTCCACACCGAGACGGCCCGCACCCTGGAACTGCTCCAGCAGTGGCTCGCGGAGGACCACCTGGCGGGCACCCCGCTGGTCGTCCTCACCCAGCGCGGCGTCGCCGCCACCTCCGGCGAGGACGTCGCCGACCTCACCGCGGCCGCCCTGTGGGGCCTCATCCGCACCGCCCAGTCCGAGGCCCCCGACCGCCTCGTGGTCGTCGACACCGACGGCAGCCACACCCCCGAGCTGCTGGCGGCGCTCGTCGCCTCCGGCGAGCCGCAGGCCGCCGTGCGCGGCGGCAAGGCGCTCCTGCCGAGGCTCCAGCGCCTCCTCGCGCCGGAGTTCAAGCCGAAGCGCCCGGAGTGGAAGCCCGACGGCACCGTACTGATCACCGGCACCGGCGCCCTGGGCGCGGTGTTCGCCCGCCACCTGGTGGCCGAGCACGGCATCTCGCGGGTGCTGCTCGCCAGCCGCGGCGGGGCGGCGACCGAGGGGCTGACCGAGGTCGTCACCGACCTCCAGTCGCTGGGCGCCGAGGTCACCGTCGCCGCCTGCGACGTCGCCGACCGCGAGGCCCTCGCGGAGCTCCTGGCGGCCATCCCCGCCGAGCACCCGCTGACCGGTGTCGTGCACACCGCCGGCGTCCTCGACAACGGCCTGCTGCCCACCCTCACCTCCGAGCGGCTCTCGGCCGTCCTCCGCCCCAAGGTGGACGCGGCCTGGCACCTCCACGAGCTGACGAAGGAGATGGACCTCACCGCGTTCGTGCTGTTCTCGTCGGCCGTCGGCGTCCTCGGCGGCCCGGGCCAGGCCAACTACGCCTCCGCCAACGCCTTCCTGGACGCGCTCGCCGAGCACCGCAGGGCCAACGGCCTGCCCGGCACCTCGCTCGCCTGGGGCCTGTGGTCGGTGCCCGGCGGCATCAACAAGGACCTGGACGAGGCCGACCTCAACCGGTTCGCCCGCGACGGCTTCCGGCCCATCGCCCGCCCCGAGGGCCACTCGCTGTTCGACCGGGCCCTCGCCCACGACAGCGCGGCCCTGGTCGGCACCCCCGTAGGCGCGGCGGCCGTACGCGCCCAGGAGCGCATCCCCGCGCTGCTGCGCGCCCTGGTGAGCCCGGCGACGCCCCGGCGCACCGCGCAGTCGCAGTCCGAGCAGACCGAGTCGCTGGCCGACCGGCTGGTGGAGCTCGCCGTCCCGGAGCGGGAGGCGGCCGTACTGGACCTGGTGCGCACCGCCGTCGCGGCCGTGCTGGGCCACGCGGACCCGGCGGGCATCGAGCCCGAACGGGCCTTCTCGGACCTGGGCTTCGACTCGCTGACGGCCGTGGAGCTGCGCAACCGGCTCACCGTGGCCGCCGGCACCCGGCTGCCCGCGACGCTGGTCTTCGACCACCCCACCTCCGCCGCGCTCGCCGCGTTCCTCCTCCGGCAGCTGGTCCCGGACGGCGCCGAGGCGCCGCACCCGGTGCTGGCGGGCCTGGACAAGCTGGAGGCGCTGCTGCCCGGCCTGGCCTCCGACGACCCGGCCCGCGCCTCCGTCTCCGTACGCCTCCAGACGCTGCTCGCCAAGCTCAACGAGTCCACGGCGGCGGTCGCGGAGGAGGACGTCACCGACCAGCTGGAGTCGGCCTCGGCCGAGGACATCTTCAGCTTCATCGACAACGAGCTCGGCCGCTCCTCCGGCTGAGGGCACTCACCGACTTCCGTATCTCCAGGAGAGATTCAGCATGACCAATCAACCCTCCAATGAAGAGAAGCTGGTCGAGTACCTCAAATGGGTGACGGCCGATCTGAAGAAGGCGCGGGCGCGCCTGGCCGAGCTGGAGGCGGGCACCCAGGAGCCCGTCGCCATCGTCGGCATGGCCTGCCGGTTCCCCGGCGGGGTGCGTTCGCCGGAGGACCTGTGGCGGATGGTCGAGGGCGGCGTGGACGGCATCTCGCCGTTCCCCGCCGACCGCGGCTGGGACCTGGAGCGGCTCTACGACCCGGACCCGGCCACCCCCGGCACCTCCTACACCCGTGAGGGCGGCTTCCTCGACGACGCCGCCCAGTTCGACGCGGGCTTCTTCGGGATCTCCCCGCGCGAGGCGCAGGCGATGGACCCCCAGCAGCGGGTGCTGCTGGAGACCGCGTGGGAGACCTTCGAGCAGGCCGGCATCGACCCGGCCGGGCTGCGCGGCAGCCAGGTCGGCGTCTTCGCGGGCGTCATCGAGCAGAGCTACCTCGGGCTCGACGGGCCCGAGGAGTTCGAGGGCTACTTGCTGACCAGCAAGCTCAACTCCGTGGCCTCCGGCCGGATCGCCTACACCTTCGGCTTCGAGGGCCCGGCGCTGTCCGTGGACACGGCCTGCTCGTCCTCGCTGGTCGCCCTCCACCTGGCCGTGCAGTCGGTGCGGCAGGGCGAGTCGACGCTGGCGCTGGCCGGCGGCTCGACGATCACGGCCACCCCGGGCGGCTTCGTCGACTTCTCCCGGCAGAGCGGCCTCGCCCCCGACGGCCGCATCAAGTCCTTCGCGTCGGCCGCCGACGGCACGTCCTGGTCCGAGGGCGTCGGCCTCGTCCTCGTCGAGAAGCTGTCGGACGCGCGGAAGAACGGCCACAAGGTCCTCGCGGTGATCCGCGGTTCCGCCGTCAACCAGGACGGCGCGTCCAACGGCCTGACCGCGCCCAACGGCCCCTCCCAGGAGCGGGTGATCCGGCAGGCGCTCGCCAACGCCCGGCTGTCCACGGCCGACGTCGACGTCGTCGAGGCGCACGGCACCGGCACCCGCCTCGGCGACCCCATCGAGGCGCAGGCGCTGCTCGCCACCTACGGCCAGGACCGCCCCGAGGACCGCCCGCTCTACCTCGGCTCCCTGAAGTCCAACATCGGCCACACCGTGGCCGCGGCGGGCGTCGGCGGCGTCATCAAGATGATCCAGGCGATGGAGCACGGGCTGCTGCCCCGGACGCTCCATGTCGATGAGCCCACGCCCATGGTCGACTGGGAGTCCGGGGCCGTCGAGCTGCTCACCGAGGCGCGGCCGTGGCCCGAGGCCGACCGGCCGCGCCGGGCCGCCGTCTCCGCCTTCGGCGTCAGCGGCACCAACGCCCACCTGATCCTGGAGCAGGCCCCCGCCGAGGAGCCCGTCGCGCCGGCCGCCGAGCCGGCCGTCCGGCCCGTCCTGCCGTGGCTGCTGTCCGCGAAGAGCGCCGAGGCGCTGCGCGAGCAGGCCCGCCGACTGCTGGACGCCGCCGCCTCGAAGTCGCCGCTCGACGTGGCGTATTCGCTGGCCACGACCCGTTCCGCCCTGGAACAGCGGGCCGTCGTCACCGGCGCCGACGCGGACGAACTCCGGGCGGGCCTCACCGCCCTCGCCGAGGGCGGGCAGAGCCCGTACGTCGTCCAGGGCGCGCGCGGCAAGGGCAAGACCGGTGTGCTCTTCACCGGCCAGGGCGCCCAGCACCCCGGCATGGGCCAGGAGCTGTACACGGCGTACCCCGTCTTCGCCGAGGCCTTCGACGCGGTGGCCGCCGTCCTGGACCCGCTGCTGGAGCGGCCGATCCGTGAGGTGATCGCCTCCGGTACCGGCCTGGACGACACCGGTTACACCCAGCCCGCGCTGTTCGCCGTCGAGGTCGCCCTCTACCGCCTCGTCGAGTCCTGGGGTCTGCGCCCCGACTACCTGGCGGGCCACTCCATCGGTGAGATCGCCGCCGCCCATGTGGCCGGGGTGCTCTCCCTGGAGGACGCCGCCAAGCTCGTCGCCGCACGCGGCCGGTTGATGCAGGAACTGCCCTCCGGTGGCGCGATGATCGCCGTCCAGGCCACCGAGGACGAGGTCCTTCCGCTCCTCGCGGGCCGCGAGGACGAGGTGACCGTCGCCGCCGTCAACGGCCCCTCCGCCGTCGTCATCGCCGGTGACGCGGACGCGGCCGAGGAGATCGCGGCACGGCTGAAGGAGCAGGGCCGCAAGACCAAGCGGCTCACCGTCAGCCACGCCTTCCACTCCCCGCACATGCAGCCCATGCTGCCGCTCTTCCGCAAGGTCGCCGAGAGCCTCACCTACCACCCGCCCACGATCCCGGTCGTCTCCGGCCTCACGGGCACCCTCGCCACCGCCGAGGAACTGACCTCGCCCGACTACTGGGTGCGCCACGTCCGCGAGGCCGTGCGGTTCGCGGACGCCGTCCGCGCCCTCGCCGCGCACGGCGTGACCACGTTCGTGGAGGCCGGCCCCGGCGGAGTGCTGACCGCGCTCGTCCAGGACACGGTCGAGCCCGGCGCGGCGGTGGCGCTGCTGCGCCGCGGCCGCCCCGAGCCCGCCGCCCTCGTGGAGGGCCTCGGCCGGCTGCACAACCACGGGACGTCGCTGGACTGGCGGGCGTTCTTCGAGGGCACCGGCGCACGCCGGGTGGACCTGCCCACGTACGCCTTCCAGCACCGGCGCTTCTGGGTGGAGTCGGCGGCACGGGCCGCCGACGCCGCCGGGCTCGGCCTGGCCGTCGCCGGGCACCCGCTGCTGGGCGCGGCACTGCCCGTCGCGGGCGCCGACGAGGCCCTGTTCGCCGGCCGGATCTCGCTGCGCACCCACTGCTGGCTCGGCGAGCACCGCGTCCTGGGCACGGCCGTCGTGCCGCCCGCCGCCCTGGCCGAACTGGCGATCCGCGCCGGTGACGAGCTGGGCGCGAGCGTCCTGGCGGACCTCGCGCTGGACGCCCCGCTGGCCGTGCCCGACAAGGGCGAGGTCCAGCTCCAGGCCCACGTCGGCGCCGCCGACGCCGAGGGCCGCCGGACGGTCACCGTCCACGCCCGGCCCGACGGCCTGGACGTGCCGTGGACCCGCCACGCCCACGGCACGCTGACCGCCACCGGCTCCGGCTTCGCGGACGAGCCCTTCGAGCTCACCGCCTGGCCGCCCCACGGCGCCGAGGAACTCTCTTCCGAGGAGGCGTACGAGCGGCTGGCCGCCGCCGGGCTGACGTACGGCCCGGCGTTCCGGGGCCTGACCGCCGCCTGGCGCCACGGCGAGGAGACCTTCGCCGAGGTCCGGCTGCCCGAGGGCACCGACCTCGACGGTTTCGCCCTCCACCCGGCGCTCCTGGACGCGGCCCTCCACGCGGCCGCCCCCGCCGGCGCCCTCGCGGACCGCTGGCAGGGCGTACGGCTCCACGCCACGGGCGCCACCGCCCTGCGCGTGCGGATCGCGCCGGCCGCCGACGGCGCGCTGTCGCTCCGGCTGGCGGATCTCTCCGGCCGGCCCGTCGCCTCCGTCGAGGCCCTGCGCACCCGCCCGGTCACGGCCGCCGCCATCACCGGCGCCCTGGCCCGCCCGCACGACGCGCTGTTCCGCATGGACTGGACGCCGGTCGCGCCCCCCGCGCGGGACGCCGCCCCTTCGTACGCGGTCCTGGACCCCGACGGGTTCGCCGACGTGGCCGCCGTCGCGACGGCGGTGGCGGCCGGCGAGCGCTACGACACCGTGCTGCTGCCCCTGACCGCCGAGCCCACGGACGACGTCCCGGCGAGCGTCCACGCCACGGCGCTGCGCGCGCTGGGCCTGGTCCAGGAATGGCTGGCCGAGGAGCGGCTGACGGACATCCCGCTGACGGTCGTCACGTCCGGCGCGATGGCGACGACCACCGGCGAGGACGTCACCGACCTGGCGGCCGCGACCGTCTGGGGCCTCCTGCGCTCGGCCCAGTCGGAACACGCGGGCCGCTTCGTGCTTCTGGACGCGGACACGGCCACCCCGGACCACGCCGTACTGGCAACGGCCGCACTCTCGGGCGAGCCCCAACTGGCCCTGCGGGGCAACGAACTGCGAGTGCCGCGCCTGGCGAGAACGGTGGTTGTGGGCAATCGTCCCGCAGGGCGGGACGGGTGGGCACAACCCGACCACCGGCCCGCAGCTGCAAACGCACCCCTGGACCCGCACGGCACCGTGCTCATAACGGGCGGCACCGGCTCCCTCGGCGCCCTCTTCGCCCGCCACCTGGTGGTGAACCACGGCGTCCGCCACCTCCTCCTCACCAGCCGCCGCGGCCCCGCCGCCCCCGGCACGGAGGAGCTGACCGCCGAGCTGAAGGCACTCGGCGCCGACGCCGTGACCGTCGCCGCCTGCGACGTAACCGACCGCGAGGCACTCGCGGACCTAATCGCCGGCATCCCGGCCAAGCACCCCCTCACCGCCGTCATCCACACCGCCGGCGTCCTCGACGACGGCCTGATCACCTCCCTCACCCCCGAACGCCTCGCCGCCGTCCTCCGCCCCAAGGTCGACGCGGCCTGGCACCTCCACGAGCTGACGAAGGACCTCCCGGGCGACGGCCTCTCCGCCTTCGTCCTCTTCTCCTCCATCGCCGGCATAGTCGGCGGCCCCGGCCAGTCCAACTACGCGGCGGCCAACGTCTTCCTGGACGCCCTCGCCGAGCACCGCAGGGCCAACGGCCTGCCCGCCACCTCCCTCGCCTGGGGCCTGTGGGAGCAGGAGGCCGGTATGAGCGGCCACCTGGACGACACCGACCTCAAGCGGATCGCCCGCAGCGGCTTCCGCCCGGTCACCGCCGTCCAGGGCACCGCGCTGCTGGACCTGGCCCTGGAGCTCGGGGACGCGGCCCTGGTCGCCACCCCGCTCGACCTCACCCCGCTGCGGGCCCAGCCGGCCCAGGCGCCCACCGTGCTCGGCGCCCTGGTGCGCACCCCGGCGCGGCGCGCCGCCCGCAACTCCGACGTGGTGGACGGCTCGCTGGCCGAGCGGCTCGCCGGGCTGGACGCGGACGGGCAGCGGCAGGCCGTGCTGGAGCTGGTCACCGCCGAGATCGCCGGGGTGCTCGGGCACTCCGGGGGCACCGGCATCGACATCTCGCAGCCCTTCCCCTCCCTCGGCTTCGACTCGCTCACCTCGGTCGAGCTGCGCAACCGGCTGGGCGCCGCCACCGGCGTCAAGCTGCCGGCGACGGTGGTCTTCGACCACCCCACGCCGGAGGGCCTGGCCGCGTTCCTGCTGACCGAAGCACTGGCCGCAGGCGACACCTCGGCGGCCGGGAGCGTGGACTTCGCCGCGGAGCTCGTCCTCGCCGAGGACATCCGCCCGGCGGACGAGGTCGTACGCGTCGTGGCCGACCCGAAGGAGATCCTGCTCACCGGCGCCACCGGCTTCCTCGGCGCGTTCCTGCTGCGCGATCTGATGCGGACCACCACGGGCCGGATCCACTGCCTGGTGCGCGGCACGGACGAGGCCGCCGCCCTGGAGCGGCTGCGCGCCAACATGGAGTACTACCGGGTCTGGGACGAGGTCGACCCCGCGCGGCTGGCGATCGTCCTCGGCGACCTCGCCGAGCCGGGCCTGGGCCTCGCCCCGGAGGACTTCGACGCCCTCGCCCGCGAGGTCGACGTGGTCTACCACAACGGCGCCCGCGTCCACTGGCTCCACCCGTACGCCTCGCTCAAGGCGTCCAACGTCCTGGGCACGGAGGAGGTCCTGCGGCTGGCCGCCCGGCACCGCACGGTGCCCGTCCACTACGTCTCGACCGTCGGCGTCTTCGACGGCGTGCGCGAGGAGGGCGTCCCGCTGAAGGTCACCGACCCGACCGGCCCCGCCGAGGCGCTGCCGAGCGGCTACCTCCAGAGCAAGTGGGTGGCGGAGCAGCTCATCGGCGTGGCCCGCGACCGCGGTCTGCCGGTCTCGGTCTACCGCGTCGACGTGATCTCCGGCGACCAGGAGAACGGCGCCTGCCAGACGGCGGACTTCGTCTGGCTCAGCCTCAAGGGCCTGCTCCAGGCCGGTTCGGTGCCCACGACCAGCGGGGGCCGCTTCCACCTGCTGCCGGTGGACTATGTGAGCGCCGCGATCGTGGGCATCTCCCGGCAGGAGAAGAGCGCCGGCGGCACATTCCACCTCTTCAACCAGAGCTCGCTCTCCCTGGGCACCTGCGTCGCCTACCTGCGCGACCTGGGCTACCCGCTGGGCGAGCGCGCCTGGGACGAGTGGAGCGAGTCCGTCCGGGCGGACCGGGACAACGCCCTGTACCCGCTGCTCCACGCCTTCGAGATGATGACGTCGGACACCGACGCCTTCTACCCGCCGATCGGCGTGGAGGAGACGGAGGCCGCGCTGGAGGGCAGCGGCATCAGCTGCCCGGAGCTGACGCGCGAGCTCTTCGAGAAGTACGTCGGCTTCTTCGTGGAGGAGGGCCACTTCCCGCCGGTTCCGGTGGGCTGAGTCCGTAAGAGGCGCCGGCGGGGCTGATCGTTCAGCCCCTCCGGCGTTTGCGAACGCGGGGTTCCTGGGGGGTGCCGCCCCCAGGACTCGGGGAAAGAACCCAAGGGCTGGCAAACTCCCCACCATGACCAGCCAGAACTCCCTCCTCCCCCACAAGGTGACCCTCGTCACCGGCGCCAGCAGCGGCATCGGCGCCGCCGCCGCCCGCGTCTTCGCCCGAGAGGGCGCCCGCGTCGTCCTCGCGGCCCGCCGTGAGGACCGCCTCGCCGCCCTCGCCGCCGAGCTCCGCGAGCAGGGCCACGAGGCCTCGTACGTCGTCACGGACGTCACCCGCCCCGAGGACGCCCGTCGCGCGGTCGAGTTCGCCGTCGAGCGGTACGGCCGCCTGGACGCCGCCTTCAACAACGCCGGCATCGGCGGCGACCGCACCCCGATGCATCTGATGGGCGACGACGCCTACGACACGATCATGGACATCAACGTCCGGGGCGTCTGGAACTGCCTGCGCCATGAGATATCCGCCATGCTGGCGACCGGCGACGGCGGTGCGATCGTCAACAACAGCAGCGTCGCGGGGCTCGTCGCCATCCCGGCCGCCGCGCCCTACGTGGCCGCCAAGCACGCGGTCGTCGGGCTGACTCGGGCCGCGGCCGACGAGTACGCGAAGCAGGGGATCCGGGTCAACGCCGTCGCCCCGGGCACCACGCGCAGCGAGATCACGGCCGACTGGTTCGACCGCAACCCGGGCCTGGAGGAGGCGGTGAACGGCATGACCCCGCAGGGCCGCACCGCGGCCCCGGAGGAGATCGCCGAGGCGGCCGCCTGGCTGCTCAGCGACCGCTCGCCGTTCCTCACCGGCGTGGTGATGCCGGTGGACGGCGGCTTCGTCAATCAGTGAGGGAGCCGGCTCCGCGCCGCAGCCCTATCCGGAAGGCGACCTCGCCCTCCTGCACCCCGGTGACCTCGACGCTCTCCGCGGCGAATGCCGTCTCCGCCGTCCCTGCCGTCTCCGTCGTCTCCAGGAAACAGGGCGCGTCGAACTCGACGTACCGGCTGTAGGCCATCGTCACATCGACCGTGCCCGCCGGGAGGTCCCCGGCCGAGGCCGCCGTCCGGGCGGCCCGGGCCGCCTGGCACGCGGCGGTGAAGAGGCCCAGTCCGGGCACATGGTCGACGGGGTGGTCGAACATCTCCTTGTTGTCCGGGTCATTGCGCAGCAGCCAGCGATCCGGGGCGCCGGTGGCGGCCAGAACGACCTCGCCGGCCCGGGAGCGCCCGACGGCCGAAGGGGCCACCGGCGCGGGTATCTCCCAGTCGCCCCAGCGCGGCGAGAGGTGGGCGCCGCGCAGCCGGCGGTAGACGCCCGGGGAAATCCAGGTGGCGAGCGACCGGGCCCGGATGATGGTCCGCGCACCGGCTCGGACCGTGAAATCCATGGCCTCGCAACCATGCCCTCGGGCATCGCGGGCATTCTCCGGTGAACACCGCAGATCGACGCTGAGAAGGAGTGGATCATTTCCTTCCGGCCGGGCCGTCGGCGCAATGCTGAAGTCCAGCTTCCGCAAGAGCGACTGATGGTCGAGCGGAACACCGAACTCGGCGTGCGAAATAGCCAGTCCGCACTGCCGGAGGGTATGCGCGGCAAGTTCCGGATCGGGCCGGGCGCCGGCCGCCGAGGCGGGCCACTCCACCGTGAGCGTGAATTCCGCCGGGCCCCGGCGCACCCAGTCCACCACGAGGACGGAGGCCTCGTCGTGGAGGTGGACCAGTTCCTTGGCGATTCTCTTGCGGCCAGGCGGGACGACCGGCCCGGCGGCAGGTCCGCCGCGCGGTTCCACGCCCTGTTCGGCGGGAGACCGGGGGGACGGTACGGTTGCCGCCTCCGAAGCCCCGGCCGATTTCGGAATTCCGGGCTCCAGCGTGCAGGATTGCTGCACCGTTACGGACATGATCCCCCCTGGGTCGCCGATGCGTGGGATTGAGCCTGGGCGGGCACTCGCGCCGAGGATACCTACCCATTGGTACAAATCAACCCTGGGGTAGCCGAACAGAAGGAGGGGGTTTCCGTGGCACAGCAGGAGCGCGCCAAGCGGACCCGTCAAGTGATTCTGGAAGCCGCCGGAATCGTCTTCGACGAGTGCGGCTATGAAGCGGCCACCATTTCCCAGATCCTGGCCCGGGCCGAGGTGACCAGGGGCGCCCTCTACTTCCATTTCAGCTCCAAGGAAGACCTGGCACGCGGCGTCCTGGACATGGCGGTGACCACGGACGGCGTGCTGCCACAGCAGTTCAAGCTCCAGGAGCTGGCCGACACCTCCCTGCTGCTCGCCCACCGCATGCCCAGGGAGCCCCTGCTGCGGGCCGCCCTGCGGCTGTCGGTCGACCAGCGGGCGCGGAAGCTGTTCGGCACCAAGTGGCCGGAGTGGATCACGGTCGGCGCCGAGCTGCTGACCGAGGCCAAGGCCCGGGGCGAACTGCTGTCCCACGTCGACCCGTACGAGACCTCGCGCTTCCTCGTGGGCGCCTGGACGGGCGTCCAGCTGATCGCCGAGGAGGTCCCCCACACCCGGGGCGACGCCCTGGTGCACGAGATCTCCCTGATGTACCAGATGCTGCTGCCGAACATCGCCGTTCCGGCCGTCCTGGCGCGGCTCGACGTCGCGCCGGACCGCCCGTTGCGGCTGTTCGAGGCGGTCCGCCCCGACGAGGGCGGCGAGGGCGACCCGGCCGGGGCCTGAGCCCGGCGGCCGACGGACGGGGTCCCACCAGCTCACCAGGGGGGTGAGCCGAACGGACCCTGACCATTGGCCAAACCTTCACCCGGTGAAACCGTTCGTATGGTTTATTTACAGTAGTCAGCCCGAGGAGTGACAAGTCCCGGGCTGGGGGGATATCCGCCTGCTCGTACCAGGCCCGTTACGCATAACCAACACGCACAGCGGATCAACATGCTTCGGAGGTCGGCCGTCCGGCCATCGCAGTGGGGGGAATGATGGGAACGGACTCGAGCCGTCCAGTCCTGGGCGACCGGGCGCCGGAACAGGTGCTGGCGGAGCTGCGCACCACGCTCTTCGCGTCGCTCCAGCGGAGCGACCAGCGCCTCCGGGCCGAACAGTACGTACGCGGCCTGCTGGCCGCCGAGGGGCGCAAGACGCTGCGGAACATCGCGGCGCAGATCGGCGGGGCCACCGCCCGGCAGAGCGTCCACCACTTCATCAGCGACTCGTCCTGGGAGTGGCGGCCGGTGCGCCAGGCCCTGGCGCGCCACGCCGAGCGGCTCCTGGAGCCACAGGCCTGGGTCGTACGCCCCACGGTGATCCCCAAGGCGGGGGTGCACTCGGTGGGGGTCGAGCCGCGCTTCCTGCCCGACCTGGGCCAGACGGTCAACAGTCAGCAGGCATACGGGGCCTGGCTGGTCTCCGGCGCGCACGCCGTGCCCGTCGACTGGCGGCTGCTGCTGACCGAGAGCTGGCTGGCCGACGCCGAGCGGCGCCGGGGCGCCGGCATCCCCGCCACCGTGCGCACCGCCACCCCAGAGGACTGCGTCAGCCAGCTGGTGCCACGGGCCGGCGGCGAGTCACCGGGCCGGGTGCCCGTCGTGGTGAACGTCGACGGGCTGGACGCCGCCGAGTGCGCCCGCCGGCTGGAGTCGCTGGGCGCCCCGCTGCTGATGCGCGTCGACGCGGCCACCCGGCTGCGGGCCGACGGCTCCGCCCTCCAGGGCTACAGCGAGCGGACGACGACCGCGGGGCAGCTGCTGGAGGCCGTGAAGCGGCTGCGCCGCCCGACCGAGTGGACCCTCACCCGCGACGACCGCCGCGACACCGTGGCCACCACCGTTCCCGTGCTGCTCCCCCGCCCCCGGCGCGACCGCGCCGGGCTCCCGGACGGCACCCCCTGGCGGCCCATGCGGCTGATCGGCGAATGGGCCGGCGGCGAGCGCCGGCAGGCCCGGCTGTGGCTCACCGACGCGACCGACCTGCCGATCGGGGCGTTATTGAGGCTGACCCGGCTGACCGCCGTCGCCGACCGCGACGCCCGGCGCATCGCCGACCAGGTGGGCATGCGGGACTTCGTGGGCCGCTCGTTCCAGGGCTGGCACCGGCATGTGACGCTCGCGTCGGCCGCCCATCTCGCCGTGGTCATGGCAGGCACCGAGGCCTTCCCGGCCACGCGCACGCCGGAGGCCGTCCCGTCCGATTCGACCGGGACGGCCGCCTGAACGAGCCTCAGGCCAGCGACGCCCCCGCCGGGATCAGCTCGTGGAAGCCGCGCTGGTAGTAGACGAGCGGCTCGCCGTCGCCCTGGTCGGCGTGGTGGACCTCGCCGATGAGGATCAGGTGGTCGCCACCGGGAATCCGCCGCTCGGTGCGGCACTCCAGCCGGGCCAGCGCGCCGGGCAGCAGCGGCAGCCCGCGCTCGGAGAGCCGCACGTCCGTCCCCGCGAACTTGTCGGCGCCCTTGCTGGCGAACTTGCCGGCCAGGCCCTCCTGGCCCTGGGCCAGCAGGTGGATGACAAAGCCCTCCGACTGGTCGAAGGCGTCGAAGCAGTTCGCCCGGTTGTCCAGGCACACCAGGACGAGTGCGGGGTCCAGGGAGACCGAGGAGAACGCACTGGCGGTGAACCCATGGCTCCGGCCGTCGGCATCGGTGGTGGTCACCACGGTGACGCCGCTGGCCCAGCGGGAGAGCGCGGCGCGGAACAGGTCGGGGGAAATCGTCTCTGTGAGCACGTCCCAAGACTGTGCGGAACCCCTAGAGCGAGGGTCGAGGAGCACCCTGTCGCCGGGGCTCGCGGGGCTCGAGACCGGATCGAGGCCCGGTGGAGACCCGGTGCCACGCCTCCGGGTCCAGGCCCGTTCGAGCTGACCTCAAGCGCCGGGCGCCACGCTGGGACCGCCGGGCGCCCTTGGCCGCAGCCAGGGCGCGCCCGCGTGTTCCCGACCGGAGAGAGGCACCCGTGAGCATCGTCGAGGATAAGCCGCTGAACGTCAGCGACCGGCCGTCCCCGGAGGCGGCCGCCGCGCCCCCCGCCGCCCCCGCGGACATGACCGGACGCGTCGCGGAGCTGGCGGACCTCCGGACTCGGGTCCTCGAAGGACCGAGCGCCAAGGCCACCGAGGCCCAGAAGGCCAAGGGCAAGCTCACCGCCCGCGAGCGCCTTGAACTCCTCTTCGACAAGGGCAGCTTCACCGAGACCGAGCCCTTCCGCCGCCACCGCGCCACCGGCTTCGGCCTGGAGGGCAAGAAGCCCTACACCGACGGCGTCATCACCGGCTGGGGCAAGGTCGAGGGCCGTACGGTCTTCGCCTACGCCCATGACTTCCGCATCTTCGGCGGCGCCCTCGGCGAGGCCCACGCCCAGAAGATCCACAAGCTGATGGACCTGGCCGAGACGGCGGGCGCGCCCATCGTGGGCCTGTGCGACGGCGCCGGCGCCCGCATCCAGGAGGGCGTCACCGCCCTCGCCGGCTACGGCGGCATCTTCCAGCGCAACGTCCGCAACTCCGGTGTGCTGCCGCAGATCAGCGTCATCATGGGCCCCTGCGCGGGCGGCGCGGCCTACTCCCCCGCGCTCACCGACTTCGTCTTCATGGTGCGCGGCACCTCGCAGATGTTCATCACCGGCCCGGACGTCGTCCAGGCGGTCACCGGCGAGAAGATCACCCAGGACGGGCTGGGCGGCGCGGACGTCCACGCCGAGACCTCCGGAGTGGCGCACAACGCCTACGACGACGAGGAGTCCGCCCTGGAGGACGTGCGCCACCTGCTGACGCTGCTCCCCTCCAACAACCGCGAACTGCCGCCCGCCGAGCCGGTGTACGACCCGGTCGACCGGCGCAACGACGCCCTGCTCGACCTCGTCCCGGCCGACCCCAACCAGGCGTACGACATGCGGGCGGTCATCGAGGAGATCGTCGACGACGGCGAGTACTTCGAGGTCCACGAGCGCTGGGCGCCCAACATCATCTGCGCCCTGACCCGGATGGGCGGCCAGGTCACCGGCATCGTCGCCAACCAGCCGCAGCGGCTGGCGGGCGTGCTGGACATCGAGTCCTCCGAAAAGGCCGCGCGCTTCGTCCAGCTGTGCGACGCCTTCAACATCCCGCTGGTGTCCCTCGTCGACGTGCCCGGCTTCCTGCCCGGCGTCGACCAGGAGCACGGCGGCGTCATCCGCCACGGCGCCAAGCTGCTCTACGCGTACTGCAACGCGACCGTGCCCCGCATCTCGCTGGTGCTGCGCAAGGCCTACGGCGGCGCCTACATCGTGATGGACTCCCGCTCCATCGGCACCGATCTCGCCCTGGCCTGGCCGATCAACGAGATCGCCGTCATGGGCGCGGAGGGCGCCGCCAACGTCGTCTTCCGCCGCGAGATCGCCGCCTCCGACGACCCCGAGGCCACCCGGCAGGCCCGGATCGCCGAGTACCGCGACGAGCTGATGCACCCTTACTACGCGGCCGAGCGCGGCCTCGTCGACGACGTCATCGACCCGGCGCTCACCCGCGCCACGCTCATCGAGGCCCTCACCATGCTGCGCAACAAGCACGCCGCCCTGCCCGCCCGCAAGCACGGCAACCAGCCTCAGTAGTGGGGCACCCGGGGCACCCCACCGGCCGCCCGGCCGGTGGGCACAACGGACGGAGCGTCATTAAAGTAGCCCCTTATTAAAATACCTACCGTTAGGTAACATGACACTCTTGGGTCCCTTCGGTAGGAATCCGTACCTGCCATGCCTACTGTCAGAATCACCCTTTCAGGTGATCGGCGCAGGGTTCATCGGTCGCGCCGGGAACAGGAGTGTGCGCAGTGAGGTTCAACCTCATCGGGCCGTTCGAGATCGTCGCGGACGACGGCCGGACCTACGTACCGAGCACCCCGAAGGTCTGTCAGGCACTGGCACTTCTCCTGACCCGGCCCAACGAGATCGTCACGGCGGACTCGCTGATCCAGGAACTCTGGGGCCAGAAGCCACCACGCAGTGCCCTCACGACGCTTCAGACGTACATCTACCACGCCCGGCGCATGTTCGTCGGTGAGGACCTGGCCGCCGCCGGCCGGACCCTCCTCGCGACACGCGCGCCGGGCTATGTCATCCAGGTCGACGACACCGAGGTCGACATCAAGATCTTCGAGCAGCTGATAGCCCGGGGACACTCCGAACTCCAGGACGGCGACCCCGAGTCGGCCGTCCACCACCTCAACCAGGCCCTGGGACTCTGGCGCGGCCCGGTGCTCTCCAGCATCCCCTCCGGCGACCTGCTCGCGGGCTCCATCGCCCACCTCGACGAGCTGCGCATCCGGGCGCTGGAGCTGCGCATAGAGGGCCAGACCCAGCTCGGCCGGCAGCGCGAGTCGATCCCCGAACTGCGCCTGCTGGTCCACGCCTACCCCCTCAACGAGTGGTTCCACGGCCAGCTGATCTCCGCCCTCCACGGCTCGGGCCGCCGCGCGGAAGCGCTCCAGGCTTACCAGAACCTCTACCGCATCCTCAACGACGAGCTGGGCCTGGAGCCCTCGCCCGAGCTCCAGCGGCTCCAGCGCGAGGTCCTCAACCCGGAGCCGTCCCAGGTCACCTCGCTCAGCCGGGTCACCGCACCGCGCGACGCACGGGCCGTGACACCGCTGTGGATGACCTCCATGACGGGCTGACATCCACGGCGAGACAAACGGGTCGGTCGGTTTAATGTTTCCTTAACACTCCGACCGCCCCGACTCCGGCCCAATGGGCGCTTTCCCGTCCGCCGCCGCCGAGCGAACCGCTGCCGAAGGGCATCAACTTGTTTCGTCGAGAAGGCGTTGGAATGCCTCCTGCACCCGGAGAGCCTTCCGCAGGTCCTTCACCGTGGCCTCCGGGATGGCGCGCAGGTAGGAGCAGGCCGCGACTTGGTGGGCGACGATGTAATCCTTGATGTTGGGGTCGCTGAGAAGTCGTCGATGTAGGCGTCCCAGTCACCGTCGAAGTTCGTGGCGAACATGAGCCGGGTGTCGTCGTCGAACAGCACCCACCTCGCGTCGTGCAGCGTACCGATGCGGGTGTTCATCTCCTCGCGCCGCTTCTCGAACCCGGGCTGCTGGAAAACCTCGCGGATCTGCTGTCCCTGGCCGGGCTTGACGTTGAAGAAGAGGGTGAACTCGTGCGTCCTCCCCTGCTTCAGCCCCGGGCGGCTCGGTGCGTTCTGGGCCATGGCGGTGTTCCTTTTTATTTGACGGCGTGTTGGGTACGGCTGGTGTCAGGTCGGTCTTCGAGGTCGCCGAGCCAGTTCAGGGCGCGGATTCCGGGCATGAAGAGGTATTCGCCTCCCTTGGTGACGGCGAAGCGGGGAAGCTGGTGGAGTCGGCGGCGCACGGGGCGTTTGGGAATGGTGAACGTGCCGGTGCCGTCGTTGTTTCCGACCAGTGGGTCCTTCTCGGTGCCCAGGCCGGCGAAGTCGCCGTCGTCGGCCCACTGGGACTTGATGAACTCGAACTGCCTGACCAGGTCGGTGCCCATGAAGATGAAGACGATGCCGCGATCGACGCCGTCGTCTTCCAGCTGTCCTTCAGGGAGCATGGGGCCGTAAGGGGCGCCCCGGCGCAGGGCCCGGTGGATTCTCACGTCCACGATGCCGTCTTCCAGGGCGTCGCGCGGGTTCATCCTGCGGATGTGGGAGCCGAGCGGGCAGCGCAGGCCGGTGGGATCTTCCTGGCGGTAGTTGAAGTCGTTGGCGCGTTGCGGGTCCGTGGCGATCGCGGCGTCGTCGTGCTCGGGGGCGAGTACCAGGGGTGCGCCGCTGGGCCAGCGGCCGACCATCTTGGCCGCGAGCAGTTCCTCTTCTTCGGCTGAGGAGGCGTTGTCCTTCAGATAGCGGCGGAACGCGCCGACGCGCAGGTGCAGCTTGCGGAAGGCCACATAGGTGCCGTTCCGGGCCAGGACACCGGGTTGGGGCATGGGCTCGGTGAGCTGCCCCAACTGGTTGGTGCAACCGAGGAGGAACTCGCCGGCCTTGATGGTCGGGCCGAAGGGCGGCAGGTAGCCGTACTCGCCGGTGCGCGTCCGCTGAAGAATGCCGGCCACGCCGGCGCCCTCGATGTCGGGTTCGCCGATGCCGTCCACGAACCCAAGGTGGGTGCGTTTGGTGGGCAGCTGGCAGGCGTCGAGCCGGTAGATCACCGATACCCCGTCCAGGGCGTCCAGGGCTTGGCGGGCGGGGGCGAGCACGGAATCGAGAGCGGCTCGGTCCGGGGCGAACACCGACAGCGCGACGTGGACATCGCTACTGCCCAGCGGGGCGTCCCAGTGCTCGGGGGCGCTTTCACCGGTGTCTCCGAGCCGTGTCGCACGGGCGGCCATCCCCTCGCGGAAGGCGGGAAGGCGAGGGGAAAGCTGTCCAGCGATGCCTGCGGTACGCCCAGGGCCCGCAGCCCGGCGCAGCTCAGTGCCACGCTCAGCCATGCTCTCTCGGGGGGATCCTGCCACCGGGCGGCCGAGGCCACATGTGGCGCCAGCAGGCGCAGCATTCGGCGACCGTCCGCCGCGTCATCGATGCGCAGAAGAATGTAGGCGCCCACGAAGGGGGAGGGACGCTGCCGCAGCACGGTGCCCTGGATGTCGTCCAGCTCCAGCACCCGGTCCGGCGGGTAAGGAACGAACCGCGATGGCATGGCTGGACCGTCTCCCGCTGCACGGATTGCCACTCTCACCAGCCACGCTAGGCACGTGTTGCGGCGGCCGCGCGTCGGCGACAGCCGTTCGGTGATCGGCGCTGTTTGTACCGACGGCGATTTGTACCGGCGGCGACTCAGTGTTCGAGTACCGCCTTGGCCAGCACGATGACCACTCCGAGCAGGAGATTGGCAGCACCGTTGAGCAGCACCATGCGTACCGTGGCACCGCCCCGTACGACCGGGACGGTTGCCCAGCAGACCTGCTCGGCCAAAGCGACGATCAGTGCAAGCCACGTGGTGCCCGTCATCCCCAGGCCGAACAGCGGGCCGATCGCCACCACGGCGGCGGGCGGAACGGCCACTTTGACGATCGGCCATTCGCGTGCGGCGACCCGACGGGCCTCCTCCCAGGTCATGGGTTGACCCGACAGCCGCTCTCCTACGAGGCGCGCGTAGACGTGCGCTGCCCAGAAGACCAGACCGGTGATGAGCAGGAGCAGCACCAACTTGATGTGAGGGAACGGGCCGAGCGTCCCGGCGGTGGTCACCACTGACGCCGCGAGGATCGAGCCGTAGACAGCCCCGGCGTAATCCGACCGTGCCCCGGCAGACGTCTTCGGCACATCCTCATGCGCGGTAGCTCGCCGTCCCACATACCCAGGATCCGCCCGCATCCACCGATGCGCCCGGCCAACGACCCACCCGGCTCACGCGGCCTTCGGCACCCGCGGACCCCGAAACGAGAACCAGAAAACGCGGCTGCTCACGACCAGCACCCAAGCCGGAAAGATCAGCTCGGACCACGGGACGCTGGTGACGACAAAGAGCAGCACCAGCGCCACGAGGAACCCGAGCCAGCCGAGCCAGCGCGGAAAGAGACCCAGGCCGCGCCCGATCGACGTAGTGGACAAGGTGAACACCGCCGCCATACGCATCCCGTAACCCAGCAGCATCGTGTAAGTGAAATGCCGTCCCAGCTCCCAGCCCTGTGGCGCTGCCGCCGGCTGCGAGGCGCCGGCCGGCCCCACCAAGCCCTCGGCCCAAGCCGAGAGCACAAACAGCATCGCGACGAACAGCAGCCCACTGCCCAGGAAAAGCGTGGCGAAGAACCGGTCCTCCCGCGCACCGATGTAATCGCGTACCGCACCCATGAACCACAGGAAGAACACCCCGCCGAACGGCACCAGAGCAAGCGCCGTCTGCAAAGCGTCACGGCGCGATGGATCGGCCACCGCGGCGGCTGCACCGTTCGCCTGGCCAGGGAGCGCGAGACGAACCAGCACGATGACCGCGGCCAACAGCAGCGCGAACAGAACCCCTGCCACACCCGCCGCCCGTGGCGCCCGCAACACCCGCGCCGGATCTCCACCCTCCACCTGCATGAGCCGCCTCCCTGCACGCGACCGCTCCGGGGCCGTCGGGCCCACCATCGTGCCGCGCAAGGGCGTTGATCGAGTGCTCAGGCGCACCCCCAGTGCGAACGATCACTCCCACGGCCCAAGTGGATCAACCGGACCGCGAAGGACCCGGTGGAGCACTGCTCGACAAGATGCCCGGCGGCGGCAGACCGGCCGCGTGAAGCGTCACGCTCCGGGCAACACAAAAGGCCAGGTCACGGACTATGTGACCTGGCCTTTGCCGGAGCCGCCTTCGGGATTCGAACCCGAGACCTACGCATTACGAGTGCGTTGCTCTGGCCAACTGAGCTAAGGCGGCAAGCTGCGTAGCCAAGATTGGCGTGTGCAGCGCGCCTAAGTCTACACAGTTTCCAGGGGTGCTCCGTACACGGTCGTCCGCGGGGGAATCCCGCAGGTCAGGAGCACTTGCGGGAGGCGGGCGGCGGGGTGCCCGTGAGGAGGTAGTCGTTGATCGCGCCGTCCACGCAGCGGCTGCCCCGGGTGTAGGCGGTGTGGCCGTCGCCGTCGTAGGTGAGCAAACGGCCGGAGGAGAGCTGGGAGGCGAGGGCACGGGCCCAGGGGTAGGGCGTCGCCGGGTCGCGGGTGGTGCCGACGACGAGGATGGGGGCGGCGCCCCGGGCCGGGATGCGGTGGGGGCCGCCCGTGGCCCGGACGGGCCAATAAGCGCAGCTCAGGGCGGACCAGGCGAAGCTGGCGCCGAGGGCCGGGGAGGCCTTCTCGAAGTCCGGGACGGCACGGCGGACGGCGGCCGGGCCGCGGAAGGCGGGCGGGAGGTCGAGGCAGTTCACCGCCGAGTTGGCGGGCATCAGATTGGTGTAGTGACCGCGCTGGTCGCGCTCGTAGTAGAGGTCCGAGAGGCGCAGCAGCAGGGCGCCGTCGCCGGTCTGGGCGTTGTGGAGGGCCTTGCGGAGGATGGGCCAGGTGGTCTCGTCGTACATGGCGGAGATCACACCCGTGGTGGCCAGGCTCTCGGTGAGCCGGCGGGAGGTGCCGGTGTCCAGCGGGTGCTGGTCGAGCCGGTCGAAGAACTGCTTGAGGCGGACGCCCGCGACATCGGGGCGGCCGCCCTCCAGCGGGCAGTCCTCGTGCTGGGCGCAGTCCGCCGCGAAGGAGGCCAGGGCCGTCTGGAAGCCCGCCGTCTGGTCGCGGTTGATCCGGCGGGCGTCGAGGCCGGGGTCCATGGCGCCGTCCAGGACGAGCCGGCCGACGCGGGAGGGGAAGAGTCCCGCGTAGGTGGCGCCGAGGAAGGTGCCGTACGAGGCGCCGACGTAGTGGAGCTTGTCGTCGCCGAGGACCGCGCGGAGGACGTCCATGTCGCGGGCCGCCTCGACGGTCGAGACATGGCCCAGCAGCTTGCCCGAGCGGGCGGCGCAGCCCTGGGCGAACTTCTTGAACGACGCCACCAGTTCGCGGACCTCGGCGGGGTCGTCCGGGGTGGTGTCGACCTGGGCGTAGGCGTCCATCTCCTTGTCGGAGAGGCAGGTGACGGGCTGGCTGGCGGCGACGCCGCGCGGGTCCATCGCGACCATGTCGTACCGGTCGCGGACGGCTGCCGGGTAGCCGGAGGCCGCGTACTCCTGGAGGAAGCCGATCGCCGAGCCGCCCGGGCCGCCGGGGTTGACCATCAGGGCGCCGAGGCGCTTGCCGGGGCCCGTGGCCTTCTTCCGGGAGACGGCGAGCTTCACGTCCTCGTAGGAGCGGGGGGCTTCGTAGTCGAGCGGGGCGCGCAGGGTGGCGCACTCGAAGTCCGCGCGCTTGCCGCCGCAGGAGTGCCAGGCGAGCCTCTGGTCGTAGTACGGCCGGAGGGCGCGCGGCAGGGCGGCGGGCAGCGGGGCCAGCTCGGGGGGCGCCGCCTGTTCGTCGGCCGCCTCGGGTGGGAGGAGGGAGGCGAAGGAGCCTGGGTCGCCCATGTGCCGCGGTCTGGCCGCCGCCGCGCCCGTCGCCACGGTCCCCGAGACGGCGGCGGAGATCAGCAGTGCCGCGGTCGCGGCGAGCGTGCCGGAGGTGCGGAACAGGCGACTGGTGTCCATCGGCTGGCCCCTCGATGTGGGAGACAGGTGGGCGTATGGCGTTCGGACATCCGTAGGACATACGGACATGCGACATGCACAGGACCACGCGGGCATACGGAGCGTATCCGGACGGATACCCGGCTTGGCCAGCCTTACGGCCCACTAGTCCTCATACGAGTGAGGAATCACCCAACCTGCGGTGTGCCCGCCATTCCTCGTACTACTCACCCTCCCCGGCCCAGCTCACCCGTTCCCCCCATCACCCGGACGAGGCACCTGTCACGGTCCCTGTCACCCGGACGGACCGCGCCCGGACGACACCTGGCGCGGCACCCGGTATGACACCCCGTACGACAGCGGGCGGTTCAGCCGGCGCGCAGCGCGACCGCCATGGCCTCGACGGCGAGCAGCGGCGCCACATTCCGGTCGAGCGCCTGCCGGCAGGCGCTGATCGCCTCGATGCGGCGCAGCGTCGCCTCGGGCCGGGAGCCGCGCGCGATGCGCTCCAGGGCGTCCCGCGCGTCGTCGTTGGCGAGCTCGACGCGCGAGCCGAGCTGTATCGCGAGCACGTCGCGGTAGAAGCCGGTCAGGTCGGTGAGGGCCAGGTCGAGGCTGTCGCGCTGGGTGCGGGTCGCGCGGCGCTTCTGGCGGTCCTGGAGCTCCTTCATGGCACCGGCGGTGCCGCGCGGCAGCCGCCCGCCCGTGCCCGCCGCCGCGCCGAGCGCGGCCCTCAGCTCCTCGGTCTCCTTGGTGTCGACCTCCTCGGCGACCTGCTTGGCGTCCTCGGCGGCGGCGTCGATCAGCTCCTGGGCCGCCTTGAGGCAGCCGCCCATGTCGGCCACGCGCAGCGGCATCTTCAGCACGGCCGCGCGGCGGGCCCGGGCGCGCTCGTCCATGGCCAGGCGGCGGGCCCGGCCGATGTGCCCCTGGGTGGCGCGGGCCGACCGGACCGCGAGCTCCGGCTCGATCCCGTCCCGGCGGACGAGGATGTCGGCCACCGCCGCCGTAGGCGGCGTACGCAGCGTCAGGGACCGGCAGCGGGAGCGGATCGTCGGCAGCACGTCCTCCAGGGAGGGTGCGCACAGCAGCCAGACCGTGCGGGGGGCGGGCTCCTCCACGGCCTTGAGCAGCACATTGCCCGCGCCTTCGGTGAGCCGGTCCGCGTCCTCCAGGACGATCACCTGCCAGCGGCCGCCGGCGGGCGACAGCTGGGCCCGGCGGACCAGTTCACGGGTCTCCTTGACGCCGATGGACAGCAGGTCCGTACGGACGATCTCCACATCCGCGTGCGTCCCGACGAGGGTGGTGTGGCAGCCCTCGCAGAAGCCGCAGCCGGGGGCGCCGCCCGTCGCGCGGTCGGGGCTGACGCACTGGAGCGCGGCGGCGAAGGCACGGGCGGCGGTGGCCCGGCCGGAGCCGGGCGGGCCCGTGAACAGCCACGCGTGCGTCATCCGGGAGGCGGCCGTCGCCTCCGCTACCGCCGAGGGATCCGTCCCGGCGACCGTGACCAGCGCGTCCGCGTCCCGCGCGGCAGCGGAGAGCTGCTCGATCACCCGGTCCTGGCCGACCAGGTCGTCCCACACCGCCATGGTTGTCCTCCGCGCGCCGTCCGGTCCTGCGGCTTCCCATTGTGGGCCACGGCACTGACAGGTCGGGCCCCGCAAGGGGCGCGGGGCAGTGTCGATATGCGGCTACCGCCGCGTGGCGCGCCCAGCCCGCAGCGCCTCGTAAGGGGCGCGGGGAACTGCGCGAGCAGCCCCCACCGGCCCGCAAGTGGCCCGCTCCGCCGCCGGCGGAGCCCCTAGCGCCGCTTACCCTCGCCGCCGTCGGCGTCCCGCTTACCGAGCAGGTCGTCCGCCAGCGTCGGAGCATCGTCCGCCCACTCGGGGCGGTGGCGCCGCGCCTTCCGCAAGGGGCGGCCGGGCCCATCGGCGCCCTCATCCTCCTCGTCGACCTGCGGCAGCTCACGCGTGCGCTCGACCTCCGGGGCGACGTCGTCGTCCTTGCGGAAGAGCCAGTCGGGCACCCGGTCCACCGGGTTCTCCGACCGCTCCGCCCGCGCGGGCCGCGCGGGCCCCGCAGGCGGCTTCGGCAGGACGGCCGTCTCCTCCGACTCCGAACCCTGGCCACGGGGGGCGTCCTGCGGCTCGACGCCCCAGGTGACGCGCGGGGTCGGCGGCATCGGCGTAACGACGGGCGGCAGCACGGCCGTCTGATCGTCGGAGCCGGCCGGGGGCCGGGGCGTCTCGACGGTCGGCGCGTCGCCGGTGTCCTTGGCGCCCTTGGCGCCCTTGCGGAAGGCAGCGGTCCCCACGACGGGCGGACGTACGGAATCGCGATCGCCGCTGTCACCCGCCGACGCCCCGGCACCGGCCTCCGCCGCACCGGCTTCCGCCACACCAGCCGCCCCGGCGGCCTCCGCCGCCCCCGCCGTCGCGGCCTCCGCCGCCACCCGGGCCTGTTCGGCCTTCAGCAGGGCCTCCTCCGCCCTGCGCTGCTTCTCCAGGCGCCGTTCCTCGGCCTCGGCGCGCAGCCGGGCCTCCTCGGCGGCCTGCTCTCGCAGGCGTTCCTGCTCGGCGGCGCGGGCGCGCTCCTCCGCCTCACGGCGGGCGCGCTCTTCCTCCGCGCGCTGACGCGCTTCCTCGGCCTCGCGGGCGCGGCGCTCCTCCTCACGGCGCGCGGCCTCCTCGGCCTCGCGCCGGGCGCGCTCCTCCTCGGCGCGCAACCGCTCCTGACGCTCGCGCTCCAGCCGCGCCTCCTCCGCCTTGCGGCGCTCTTCCTCGACCCGCCGGCGCTCCTCCTCCGCCTTGCGGGCGGCGGCCTCCGCCTCACGCGCGGCGGCCTCCGCCGCCTCCCGCTCCGCCTTGCGGCGGGCCTCCTCCTCGGCCGCCTGGCGCGCCGCCTCCAGGGCGGCCGCGCGCGCGGCCTCGCGGGCCTCGATCTCGGCGGCGGACAGCGGCAGCATCTGGTCGAGCCGGTGGCGGACGACCTCGGTGACGGCCGTGGGCTCCTGCCCGGCGTCCACCACGAGGTACCGCGCCGGGTCGGCGGCGGCCAGGGTCAGGAACCCGGTCCGGACGCGCTGGTGGAACTCCGCCGGCTCGGACTCCAGCCGGTCCGGCGCCTCCGTGAAGCGCTCGCGCGCGGTCTCGGGCGAGACGTCGAGCAGCACCGTCATGTTCGGGACGAGCCCGTCCGTGGCCCAGCGCGAGATCCGGGCGATCTCGGTGGGCGAGAGGTCGCGCCCGGCGCCCTGGTAGGCGACGGACGAGTCGATGTAGCGGTCGCTGATGACGACCGCGCCGCGCTCCAGGGCGGGCCGTACGACGGAGGCGACGTGCTCGGCGCGGTCGGCCGCGTAGAGCAGCGCCTCGGCGCGGTCGGAGAGGCCGGCCGACGCGACGTCCAGCAGGATCGCGCGCAGCCGCTTGCCGATGGGCGTGGCGCCCGGCTCGCGGGTGACGACGACCTCGTGGCCCTTGGCGCGGATCCACTCGGCGATCGCCCGCACCTGGGTGGACTTCCCGGCGCCGTCGCCGCCCTCGAAGGCGATGAAGAAGCCGGCGGGGGCCGTGCCCTCGGCGGGGTCGCCGCCGCGCACCACGTCCAGCAGGTCGCGGTGGAAGGGCACCCCGTGCCGGTCGTCGGTGCGGCCCAGCACGAGCGCGCCCACGGGCAGCAGCAGCGCGCCGACGAGCATCAGCGTGAACGCCGCCCCGCCGTGCGCGAAGACGAAGGAGCCGGACACGAGCCGGTGCGGCCCGATGACGGCGGCGAGGACGGGCGCCACGACCGCGCCCAGGGCGACGGTGAGGCGGACGACCGCGTGGAGGTGCTCGGTGTTGCGGGCCCGGCGGGCCTCCTCGGTCTCCTGATCGAGGAGGGAGTGTCCGGTGTTGGCGACGACGCCGGCGGAGCAGCCCGCCAGCAGGACGAGCAGCAGCACGGTCGTCGTGTCGGGCACCAGCCCGGCGGCGAGCAGCGCGGCGCCCGTCAGGGCGAGCGCCAGCGCGAGCAGCCGGCGGCGGGAGAAGCCGGGCAGCACCTTCCGGGCGCCGCGGATGCCCAGGACCGGACCGCCGGTGAGCGCGAGGACCAGCAGGGCGAAGCCGACGGGGCCGCCGCCCAGGTCGGCCGCCTGGAGCGCGGCGACGCCGACGGCCGCGGCGACCGCGCCCGCGATGGCCGCGCAGGACAGGACGAGCACCGGGATCGCACCCGTGCGCCCCTTGTCGGCGGCGCCGTGGGCGGCCTTGGGGCGGCGCAGGCCCTCCAGCGGAGAGCGCGCGCGAGGGGGCTTCACGCCCTCGGGCAGCGCGGGCAGCGTCAGCTGGTGGAGCACCGCACCGGACGTCGCGAAGAGCCCGGCCGCGAGGAACGAGCCGAGGGCCGCCTGGTGGAGGTGGAACCAGTCGATGCCCGAGCCGAGCAGATTGCCGATCAGGGTGATGACGAGGAGCGCGGCCGCCGCGACGGGCAGCGCGAGGTAGGTGGTGCGCAGCGACAGCCGTCGCAGCGCGTCCTGGTGGTCCGGCAGCGGGCGCACCGCGCCGCCCTCGGGCGGCGGGGCGGGCAGCAGGGCGGGGACGGCGCCGTCCTTGGCGATCGTCCAGACGCGTTCGGCGCCGCCGACGACGAAGGCTGTGACCAGCAGCCAGAGGACGGCCTGGCTCCCGGTCCAGTCGGCCCACAGGGGCGCGACGGCGAGGAGCGCGAACCGCAGCCCGTCCGCGCCGATCATCGTCCAGCGGCGATCGAGCTTGCCGGCCGGAGCGAAGAGCGAGGACAGCGGGTCCAGCAGGACCGCGCCGAGGAGGAGGGTGCCCAGCAGCCGCGCGCCGATCACGGCGGCGATCGCGAAGGCGGCGCCGCGGTAGCCGCCGCCGAAGGATCCCGCCTCGACCGTGGCCTGGAGGGCCAGCAGCAGGAGGACGAAAACGGCGAGGCCGTCGCCGACGGCCCCGGCGGACTGGGCGCTCCACAGCCGCCGCAGCGGACGGAAGCGCAGCAGGGCCCGTACGGCACGCTCGCGGGAGTCCGCGGCCAGTGCTCCGGATACGGGGCTCTCCAAAGGTGGCTGCTCGGCTCGCGTCATCCTGCCAGCCTATCCGGAGTTGTCCGGATGCCGACTGTCAATACGAACGTATATACGAACTTACGTCCGGGTCCCGGCGCCACCCACCGAGGCCAGGTACGGACCAGCCCCCGCCCGGTATGGACCGGACCAGCCCCGACCGGAACGGACCAGGCCGCCCCGAGAAAGGGCGGCCCGTCCGGCCTACTCGGCGTCGGCCGCCGCGGCCGACGCCGCGGCGGTCTTCTTGGCCGTCGTCTTCTTCGCCGCGGCGGTCTTCTTCGTCGCCGTGGTCTTCTTGGCGGCCGCCGTCTTCTTGGCCGCGGTCTTCTTCGCCGGGGCCTTCTTGGCCGTGGCGGCGGTCTTCTTCGCGGGCGCCTTCTTCGCCGTCTTCTTGACCGGCCCCTTGGCGCGCTTCTCCGCGAGCAGCTCGTAGCCGCGCTCCGGGGTGATCGTCTCGACGTCGTCGTCACGGCGCAGCGTCGCGTTGGTCTCGCCGTCGGTGACGTACGGGCCGAAGCGGCCGTCCTTGACCACGACCGGACGCTCGCTGACCGGGTCGGTGCCCAGCTCCTTCAGCGGCGGCTTGGCCGCGGCGCGTCCGCGCTGCTTGGGCTGCGCGTAGATCGCCAGGGCCTCGTCCAGCGTGATGTCGAAGAGCTGGTCCTCGGTCTCCAGGGAGCGCGAGTCCGTGCCCTTCTTCAGGTACGGGCCGTAGCGGCCGTTCTGCGCGGTGATCTCCACGCCCTCGGCGTCCTTGCCGACCACCCGGGGGAGGGACATCAGCTTGAGCGCGTCGTCCAGCGTCACCGTGTCGAGGGACATCGACTTGAAGAGCGACGCGGTACGCGGCTTGACGGCGTTCTTCCCGGTCTTCGGGGTGCCCTCGGGGAGCACCTCGGTGACGTACGGGCCGTAGCGGCCGTCACGGGCGACGATCTGGTGGCCGGTGCCCGGGTCGGCGCCCAGCTCGAAGTCGCCGCTCGGTTTGGCGAGCAGCTCCTCCGCGTACTCGACGGTCAGCTCGTCCGGGGCCAGGTCGGCCGCGACGTCGGCGCGCTGGTGGCCCTCGGAGTCCTTCTCGCCGCGCTCCACGTACGGGCCGTAGCGGCCGACGCGCAGCACGATGTCGTTGCCGACGGGGAAGGAGGACACCTCGCGGGCGTCGATCGCGCCCAGGTCGGTGACGAGCTCCTTCAGACCGCCGAGGTGGTCGCCGTCGCCGTTGCCGGCGTCGGCGGCGCCGCCCTCCGGGCCCTCGCCGAAGTAGAACCGGCGCAGCCACGGCACGGCCTGGGCCTCGCCGCGGGCGATGCGGTCGAGGTCCTCCTCCATGGAGGCGGTGAAGTCGTAGTCCACGAGCCGGCCGAAGTGCTTCTCCAGCAGGTTGACCACGGCGAAGCTCAGGAAGGACGGCACGAGCGCCGTGCCCTTCTTGAAGACGTAGCCGCGGTCGAGGATCGTGCCGATGATCGACGCGTAGGTCGACGGGCGGCCGATCTCCCGCTCTTCGAGCTCCTTGACCAGCGAGGCCTCGGTGTAGCGGGCCGGGGGCTTGGTGGCGTGGCCGTCGGCGGTGATCTCCTCGGCCGACAGCGCGTCGCCCTCGGAGACCTGCGGCAGCCGACGCTCGCGGTCGTCGAGCTCGGCGTTCGGGTCGTCGGCGCCCTCGACGTAGGCCTTCATGAAGCCATGGAAGGTGATGGTCTTGCCGGACGCGCTGAACTCGGCGTCCCGGCCGTCGCTCGCCCGGCCGCCGATCTTCACGGTGACGGAGTTGCCGGTCGCGTCCTTCATCTGGGAGGCGACGGTCCGCTTCCAGATCAGCTCGTAGAGCCGGAACTGGTCGCCGCTCAGACCGGTCTCGGCGGGGGTGCGGAAACGATCACCCGAAGGACGGATCGCCTCGTGCGCCTCCTGGGCGTTCTTGACCTTCCCGGCGTACGTGCGCGGCTTCTCCGGCAGGTAGTCGGCGCCGTAGAGCTGGGTCACCTGCGCCCGGGCGGCGTTGATCGCCGTGTCCGAGAGCGTGGTGGAGTCCGTACGCATATAGGTGATGAAGCCGTTCTCGTACAGCTTCTGGGCCACCTGCATGGTCGCCTTGGCACCGAAGCCCAGCTTGCGCGAGGCCTCCTGCTGGAGCGTGGTGGTACGGAACGGCGCGTACGGGGAGCGGCGGTACGGCTTGGACTCGACCGAGCGCACCGCGAAGGCCGCGTCGGCGAGGGCGGCGGCCAGCCCGCGGGCGGTCGCCTCGTCCAGGTGGAGGACCTGGGAGCGGTCCTTGAGCTGCCCGGTCGACCCGAAGTCACGGCCCTGGGCGACGCGACGGCCGTCGACCGAGGACAGCCGGGCGATCACGGTCGAGGGGTCGCTGTTGTCGCCGGGACGACCGGTGCCGAAGGTGCCGGTGAGGTCCCAGTACTCGGCGGACCGGAAGGCGATGCGCTCCCGCTCCCGCTCGACGACCAGTCGCGTGGCCACGGACTGCACCCGGCCGGCGGACAGCCGCGGCATGACCTTCTTCCAGAGGACCGGCGAGACCTCGTAGCCGTAGAGGCGGTCGAGGATGCGGCGGGTCTCCTGGGCGTCGACGAGCTTCTTGTTCAGCTCGCGCGGATTGGCGACGGCGGCCTGGATGGCGTCCTTGGTGATCTCGTGGAAGACCATCCGGCGGACCGGGACCTTGGGCTTGAGGACTTCCTGGAGGTGCCAGGCGATGGCCTCGCCCTCGCGGTCCTCATCGGTGGCGAGGAAGAGCTCGTCGGACTCGGCCAGCAGGCCCTTGAGCTTCTTGACCTGATCCTTCTTGTCGGCGTTGACGACGTAGATCGGCTGGAAGTCCTTGTCCACGTTGACGCCGAGCCGGGCCCAGGGCTCACCCTTGTACTTCGCCGGGACCTCGGCGGCCCCGTTCGGGAGGTCACGGATGTGCCCGACGCTCGCCTCGACGACGTATCCGGGGCCGAGGTAGCCCTTGATCGTCTTCGCCTTGGCAGGCGACTCGACGATGACGAGTCGGCGGCCGCCCTGTGCGGTCTCGCTGGTCGGGGACAACTTCGCTCTTCTTCCGGTCGACACTCAGTGGGTGTTTCGGTCTGGGCGTTGCGTGACGCTGCGGAGTGTGACGGTACATCCCGCCCCCGTGTCAAACGGAAAAAGCCCGCAACGCCACTCGAACGGTAACCCGACAAGCGTCCTGTCTGCCGCCCGGACCGTCACACCACTGTCAGGAAGGCCCCATCGGCCCCACGGCCGCCGCCCGCCGCACCGGCCCTGCCGGGCGGACGGGACGGGCGGCGGAAACATGACGCGAACACGACCCCTCCGTCCGCCGTTCCCATGAGTCGGGCGACGGCTTCCCGGGGCCCGGTCCGGTGCGGGGCAAGGGGCCGGCGGCGGGGCCGTCAGTCGCCGGCCGGCGAGAGAAAGCCCTGCTCGACGAGGGTGCGGATGGCCTCCGGGGTACGGTCGCGGAGCAGCACCGCGTCCTCCCCGACGAGCTGCGCGATGGCGTCGAGGATCCGGCCCGCCGGGAGCGTCCCGTCGCAGACGCCCGCGAAGCCCGCCCCGACCGTGTCCACCTTGGTGGCCCGGCGCATCCCCCGGTTCTGCCGCAGCACGACGTGCTCGGGGTCCTCCGCGCCCGGCAGCCCGACCTGTTCCTGGACGACCTCGTCGGCCAGCGTGAAACGGGCCGCGAGCAGCGCCGCGTCGTCATGCGTCCGGAGGAAGTCCTGTCGCTCGAAATGAGCCGTTACGGACGGGCCGAGCGGCTGCTCGACCGGGTGGGGCCACTCCTCCGCGATCACCGACGGGCGGTCGCTGCCTGTTTTGCGCAACGTGATCCAGCCAAATCCGACGCCCTTGGTCTTCCGCGCCTCGAACTCCGCCAGCCAGGCGTCGTAGCGGGCCGCGTACTCCTCGGGCGCGGTGCGGTGGTCACCGGCGTCGCGCAGCCACAGCTCGGCGTACTGCGCGACGTCCTGGACCTCGCGCTGGACGATCCACGCGTCGCAGCCGCGCGGCACCCAGGAGGACACCCGCTCGCGCCAGTCCTCGCCCTCGACGTGCTGCCAGTTGGCCAGCAGCTGGCAGTGGCCCCCGTCGTTGAGCCGGTCGGCCGAACGCTGGACGAGCGTGCGGCACAGGTCGTCGCCGCCCATGCCGCCGTCACGGTAGGTCAGCCGGGCGCCGGGCGAGATCACGAAGGGCGGGTTGGAGACGATCAGGTCGAAGGTCTCCCCCGCGACCGGCTCGAACAGCGAGCCCTGACGCAGATCGGCCTCCGGCGCGCCGGACAGCGCGAGGGTGAGCCGCGCGATGCGGAGCGCGCGCGGGTTGAGGTCCGTGGCCGTGATCTTGGTCGCGTGCTGGGCGGCGTGCAGCGCCTGGATGCCGGAGCCGGTGCCGAGGTCGAGGGCGCTGCCCACGGGCGTGCGGACCGTGATCCCGGCGAGCGTGGTGGAGGCCCCGCCGACACCGAGGACCAGCTCCGAGCGGTCCACCCCGGCCGGGCCACCGCCCCCGGCGATCCCGCCGGCGCCGCCCACGGCGCAGCCGAGGTCGGAGACGATCCACCAGTCCTGGCCGTCGGGCCCGCCGTACGGGCGGACGTCGACGGTGGCCCGTACCTCGTCGCCGTCCCGGACGAGCCAGCCGTCGGCGAGGCAGTCGGCCACGGGCAGCGCGGCGGCGGCACGGTCGTACGCGACGGGGCACTGGAGCAGGAAGAGCCGGATCAGCGTCTCCAGCGGGCCGTCCCCGCGGGTGGCGCGCAGGGCGGGAACGGTCTCGCTGCGGGCGAGGGCTGCGTAGGCGGGGGCGCCGAGCAGGTCGAGGAGGCCGTCGGCGGTGAAGGCGGCGGCCAGCAGGGATTCGCGCAGGCGTGCGGTGCGCGTGGGATCGGCGTCGGGAAGGCGGGGCGTACTCACGGGACCATTGTCGGGGGCGGCACCGGGGAACGACGAAGGCCCGGCGCGCCGAACGGGGGCGCACCGGGGCCGCGGCGCCTTCCCGGCCGCCGGCTGTGCCTTCTCGTGTCTGTTTTCTTGTGTCTGCTTTTGGTTTGCTACGGCTTCTTGGTCTGCGACGGGGAGCCCGCCGGCTTCTGGCAGGCCGGCGTCCTCGACATCGCCTTGCCGACGTCGCCGGACTGGAGCTTCTTGAGCGCGTCGTCGCTCCGGCTGCTGAGCTTGGCGATGTCTCCCGCGATGGCCTTGAGGCCGTCGCCGAACTTGGACCTGTCGCCGGTGTCCAGCGCGTCCACCCGCTTCTTCAGCTCGGCGTACGCCCCGGAGAGGTCGTTGAGCGCCTTGACCGCGTTCTTCTCGCTGCTCTCGCCGTCCTTGACGGGCGGTGCGCCCGCGTTCTGGACGGAGGCGGCGAGCGCCTTGTACGCGTCGACGTTGGCCTGGAAGGCGGCGGAGTCGGTCTGCTGGATCTTCTTGGAGTCCTGCTCGTTCTGGACGGTCGCGATGGAGGCGTTGGCGTCGGTGATCTTCTTCACCTGAGGCTGCATCTGGTCGCAGACCTGTTTGGCCCAGTCATCCAGCTTCTTCTTGTTGCCGCTGTCGTCGCCGCCGCAGCCTGTCAGCGTCAGGACGAGTGCCGCCCCGCCGGACAGTGCGGCCACAAGCTTCTTGTTCACCGGATTGGTCCCTTCGATGGCTCTCGGCCCGGGAACTTACACGTCCGCTCGCGAAGGGCCGGGAGCCAAGCACACCGTATGCACCCTTTTGAAGCCGTTTGCACCAAGCTTGGCGTGGCGTTCGCCGCACCTGGGCGGGGGTGCGGACGGTGTGCTCCGCTCATTTCCGTACGGGGTACCGCTCCGACTGAGACGCCGTCAGAGCCGGGGGGACGGAGCCACCACCGCCGGGTCCGCCGGCGATGCCGCCCGCTCCGCGCCGTCGTCCCCGTCCACGGCGACGCCGCGCCGCTTGGAGACGTAGACCGCGCCGACGATGACGACAACGGCCAGCGCCGCCACGGCGATTCTCAGCCCCTTGTTGGCGTCGGCACCGTAACTGAACTTCACCACCGCCGGCGCGATGAGCAGCGCCACCAGATTCATCACCTTCAGCAGCGGGTTGATCGCGGGACCGGCGGTGTCCTTGAACGGGTCGCCGACCGTGTCGCCGATGACCGTCGCCGCGTGCGCCTCGCTGCCCTTGCCGCCGTGGTGCCCGTCCTCGACGAGCTTCTTGGCGTTGTCCCAGGCGCCACCGGAGTTGGCGAGGAAGACGGCCATCAGGGTCCCGGTGCCGATCGCCCCGGCCAGGTACGAGCCGAGCGCCCCGACACCCAGCGCGAAGCCGACGGCGATGGGCGCCAGAACCGCGAGCAGACCGGGGGTGGCCAGCTCGCGCAGCGCGTCCTTGGTGCAGATGTCCACCACGCGCCCGTACTCCGGCTTCTCGCTGTAGTCCATGATCCCGGGGTGCTCGCGGAACTGCCGCCGCACCTCGTAGACCACCGCGCCCGCCGACCGCGACACCGCGTTGATCGCCAGCCCCGAGAAGAGGAAGACGACCGCCGCGCCGAGGATCAGCCCGACCAGGTTGTTGGGCTGTGAGATGTCCAGGCTCAGCCCCAGCTCCCCCGCCTTGGCGTGCACGTCCGCCACGGCCGTCGCGATCGCGTCGCGGTACGAGCCGAACAGCGCGGACGCGGCGAGGACGGCCGTCGCGATCGCGATGCCCTTGGTGATCGCCTTGGTGGTGTTGCCCACCGCGTCGAGGTCGGTGAGCACCCGCGCGCCCGCGCCCTCGACGTCACCGGACATCTCGGCGATGCCCTGCGCGTTGTCGGAGACCGGCCCGAAGGTGTCCATCGCCACGATGACGCCGACGGTCGTGAGCAGCCCGGTGCCGGCGAGGGCCACCGCGAACAGGGCCAGCATGATCGAGGTGCCGCCGAGCAGGAACGCCCCGTACACCCCGAGCGCGATCAGCACGGCCGAGTAGACCGCGGACTCCAGGCCGACGGAGATCCCCGCGAGGACGACGGTCGCCGGGCCGGTCAGGGACGTCTTGCCGATGTCCCGCACGGGGCGCCGGGAGGTCTCGGTGAAGTAGCCCGTGAGCTGCTGGATCAGGGCCGCGAGGACGATGCCGATGGCCACGGCCACCAGGGCGAGGACGCGCGGGTCGCCGCCGTGCCCCTGGATGGCGGCGTCGCCGACGCCCTTCAAATCCGCGTAGCTGGAGGGCAGATAGGCGAACACGGCCACCGCCACCAGCACCAGCGAGATGACGGCCGAGATGAAGAAGCCCCGGTTGATCGCGCTCATCCCGCTCCGGTCGCTGCGGCGCGGCGCCACCGCGAAGATGCCGATCATCGCCGTGACCACGCCGATGGCGGGCACGAGCAACGGGAAGGCCAGGCCTGAGTCGCCGAAGGCCGCCTTGCCGAGGATCAGCGCGGCGACGAGCGTCACGGCGTACGACTCGAAGAGGTCGGCCGCCATGCCCGCGCAGTCGCCGACGTTGTCGCCGACGTTGTCGGCGATGGTGGCCGCGTTGCGGGGGTCGTCCTCGGGGATGCCCTGCTCGACCTTGCCGACCAGGTCGGCGCCCACGTCGGCGGCCTTGGTGAAGATGCCGCCGCCGACCCTCATGAACATGGCCAGCAGCGCCGCCCCGAAACCGAAGCCCTCCAGCACCTTGGGCGCGTCGGCCGCGTAGACCAGCACCACACAGGACGCGCCCAGCAGGCCGAGGCCGACCGTGCACATGCCCACGACGCCACCCGTACGGAAGGCGATCTTCATGGCCCGGTGGGCGACGACCGTCAGGTCCTTCTCCGGCTCGCCCTTCGCGGGCGTCGCCTCCCGCGCGGCGGCCGCCACCCGCACATTGCTGCGCACCGCGAGCCACATGCCGATATAGCCGGTGGCCGCCGAGAACACGGCACCGACCAGGAAGAAGAGGGAACGTCCCATGCGCTGCGACCAGTTGTCGGCCGGCAGCAGCATCAGCAGAAAGAACACGATCACGGCGAAGACGCCGAGGGTGCGCAACTGCCGGGCGAGATAGGCGTTCGCGCCCTCCTGCACCGCCGCGGCGATTCTCTTCATGCTGTCGGTTCCCTCACCGGCCGCCAGCACCTGACGCACCAGCACCACGGCTACCACGAGCGCCGCGGCCGCCACCACCGCGATCACCGTGACGAGGGTTCGATTGCCGTCGGTCAGCTCGACGGCCAGTCGTTGAGTGAAGTCCACCTGTTCAGGGGTGAAAGGCCCCGCCATTCGTCCTCCTTAGACGTTTGGCACATGGGCGCGCGACCATTCGTCCAGCCGCCACGCTCAGGCGTCCTGAGCTCAAGATGGACGGATTGTAGGGAGCATGGCGAGATCAAAACAGAGCGCGGCAAACGGAATGAGACTTCTCGCGAACCGAGCCCATGCGGAGCCCATCGGGTGGAATGGTGAAGATCAAGAATTGTTCCCCGGAGGATCTCCGAAGAATCGATCATTCATCGACCGGCCGGTGAAGAACCGGCATAGCGCAAGGGCGCGAAAAGGAACAAGGGCGGCGTCCCCGCCCCAGTCGACGACGCACGGTTACGACCGGCGTCAGGCCCGCGCTACAGCGCGAAGCGGCTGCCGGACTACGGCGCCACGGACGACGATGTCGTCGGCCAGCTCATCCGGATCAGGCCGCCCGTCTCGCTCGCCGTCACCTCGACGTCGTCGACCAGGCCGCTGATCACGGCGAGCCCCATGTCGTCCTCGCTGTCGACGCCGCTGTCGTCCGGCGTGGCGGGGGCGGCGGAAGCGGAGGACGCCGGGGAGCCGGCGGGGGCGGCGGAACCGGACGCGGCAGCGGCCGTCGCGGCCATGACACCGGGGTGGGGGGCGTCGTCGGCGACCTCGATGGAGAACTTCTTCTCGTCCTCCGTGAGCACCACCTTCACCGGGCCGGCGATCTCATGGCTCCGGTGGAGGCTCACGGCGCGTGAGCACGCCTCGCCGACGGCGAGGCGGACCTCGTCCAGCACGGCCTCGTCCACCCCTGCCCGGCGCGCCACCGCGGCCGCCACGAGCCTGGCCGTGCGGACATGCTCGGGAAGGGCGCTGAAGAGCAGTTCGACGGTGGCCATGCCATCCCCCTCGGTGGTACGTGCCCTCGTCCCCACTGCCGGAACACAGGGCGAACTCGCGGAGGGGCCGGGCCCGTGAGCCCGTCACCCCCGGCGCGGCTATGTGGCTGTGCGGCTGTACGCGTGCGGCACCACGGCCGTACGACGGGCGGGCGGCCGCCATCCGGCGCCGACCGACCGCCACCCGGCCGTCAGTCGGTCGCCTGCACCGCGTCCTCGACCGAGGTGTGGATCGGGAACACCTTGGTCAGGCCGGTGATACGGAAAATCTTCAGGATGCGCTCCTGGTTGCAGACCAGCCGCAGCGAACCCTCATGGGCACGCACGCGCTTCAGCCCGCCGACCAGGACGCCGAGCCCGGTGGAGTCGAGGAAGTCGACGCCCTCCATGTCCACGACGAGGTGATAGCTGCCGTCGTTGACAAGCTCGACCAGCTGCTCACGCAGCTTGGGCGCGGTGTACACATCAATCTCGCCACCGACCCGGACAACCGTACGGTCGCCTACGGTCTCGGTCGACAGGGACAGGTCCACGGATCCTCCAGCACCTTGCATCGAGCGGTCGCCCCCCATGGATCGGCAGCCGCGATGGCATTCAATCACTTACCGGCAGGCGCGCACGACGCCTTGGCGCCATTGTCCGTCAAGCCGGTGACACACTCGGTGTCGATGGCCAACGATCAACTCCCGCCGGAGGCGGGCGTGCACCCCGCTCCCCGGACAGTCCTCGACCGACTCGTCGCCGGGCAGGGCCGGGCTGCACGCATCACTCATACGGAGCACTTGCCCCCTCGTCCCGGACGTCATGCCCCCTGGCCCGAGAAGATCCGGCCGGAAGTGATCGACGCCATTCGGGCCGCCGGAATCGAACGGCCCTGGGCCCACCAGGCGCGCGTCGCCGAGCACGCGCTGCGCGGCGAGTCGGCCGTGGTGGCCACCGGCACCGCCTCCGGCAAGTCCCTCGCCTATCTGGCCCCCGTCCTCAGCGCCCTGCTGGACGGCTCCGAGGCCCCCAACGGGCGTGGCGCGACCGCCCTCTACCTCGCCCCCACCAAGGCCCTCGCCGCCGACCAGCGCCGCGCCGTACGCGCCCTCGCCGGCCCCCTCGGCAAGGGCGTCCGGCCCGCCGTCTACGACGGGGACACCCCCTTCGAGGAACGCGAATGGGTGCGTCAGTACGCCAATTACGCGCTGACCAACCCGGACATGCTCCACCGCTCGATCCTGCCCGCCCACCCCCGATGGGCCTCCTTCCTGCGCGCCCTGCGCTATGTCGTCATCGACGAGTGCCACGCCTACCGGGGCGTCTTCGGCTCCCACGTGGCCCAGGTGCTCCGCCGGCTGCGCCGCCTGTGCGCCCGCTACGGCTCCGATCCCGTCTTCCTCCTCGCCTCCGCCACGGCCTCCGACCCCGGCCCCGCCGCCGGCCGGCTCACCGGCCTGCCGGTCGCGGAGGTCACCGAGGACGCCTCCCCGCGCGGCGAACTGGTCTTCGCCCTCTGGGAGCCCCCGCTCACCGAGCTCCACGGCGAGCGCGGCGCCCCCGTCCGCCGCACCGCCACCGCCGAGACCGCCGACCTCCTCACCGACCTCGCCGTCCAGGGCGTGCGCACCGTCGCCTTCGTCCGCTCCCGGCGCGGCGCCGAGCTGGTGGCCCTCATCGCCCAGGAGCGACTGGCCGCCGTGGACCGTTCCCTCCCCTCCCGCGTCGCCGCCTACCGCGGCGGCTACCTCCCCGAGGAACGCCGCGCCATCGAGCGCTCCCTCCACACCGGCGAGCTGCTGGGCCTCGCCGCCACCTCCGCCCTGGAACTGGGCGTCGACGTCGCCGGCCTCGACGCCGTCCTCCTCTCCGGCTACCCCGGCACCCGCGCCTCCCTGTGGCAGCAGGCCGGCCGCGCGGGCCGCACCGGCCGGGGCGCGCTCGCCGTCCTGATCGCCCGCGACGACCCGCTGGACACCTACCTCGTCCACCACCCCGAGGCCCTCTTCCAGCAGCCCGTGGAGTCCACCGTCCTCGACCCGGACAACCCCTACGTCCTCGCGCCCCACCTGTGCGCGGCCGCCGAGGAGCTGCCCCTGACCGAGTCCGACCTGTCGCTCTTCGGACCCGAGGCCATGGCCGTGATCTCCCAGCTGGAGGCCCGCAAGCTCCTCCGCCACCGGGGCACCGCCTGGCACTGGACCCGCCGCGAGCGCGCCGCCGACCTCACCGACATCCGGGGCGGGGGCGGCCGCCCCGTCCAGGTCGTCGAGGAGGGCACAGGACGGCTGCTGGGCACCGTGGACCGGTCCGCCGCCCACACCACCGTCCACGAGGGCGCCGTCCACCTCCACCAAGGCCGCAGCTACCTCGTGCGCCACCTCGACCTGGACGACTCCGTCGCCCTGGTGGAACAGGCCGACCCGCCCTACTCCACGACGGCCCGCGACACCACGGCCATCTCCATCCTGGAGACCACCACCGAGGTCCCCTGGGGGGACGCACGGCTGTGCTTCGGCTCCGTCGAGGTCACCAACCAGGTCGTCTCCTTCCTCCGTCGCAGACTCATCACCGGCGAGGTCATGGGCGAGACCAAGCTGGACCTGCCACCCCGCACCCTGCGCACCCGCGCCGTGTGGTGGACCGTCACCGAGGACCAGCTCGACGACGCCCGGATCTCCCCCGAGGCCCTCGGCGGCGCCCTCCACGCCGCCGAACACGCTTCCATCGGCATGCTCCCCCTCTTCGCCACATGCGACCGCTGGGACATCGGGGGCGTCTCCGTCCCCCTCCACCCCGACACCCTCCTGCCGACCGTCTTCGTCTACGACGGCCACCCCGGCGGCGCCGGCTTCGCCGAGCGCGCCTTCCACACCGCCGCCCGCTGGCTCGGCGCCACCCGCGAGGCCATCGCGGCCTGCGAGTGCGCCGCCGGATGCCCTTCCTGCATCCAGTCCCCCAAATGCGGGAACGGCAACGACCCACTGGACAAGAAGGCCGCCATCCGCCTCCTCACCCGCCTCCTCTACGACGCCCCGGAGGACTCGGAGGCCCCGGCCGTCCCGGAGGGCTCGGAGGCCCCGACGGAGACGGGCTGAGCCCGGGACGAGACGGGAGGCGGTGCGGGCCGGACGGCGCCGTCGGGCTACACGCGGAGAGGCGTCACGGGGCGTACGCCGCCTCCGGCGGCCCGGCGCGGGCCCGTACCCTCAGCGCGTACGGTCCGGCCCGGGCCTCCGCAGCCACTTCCGCGAACTCGCCCTTCACCCCGCAGCGCACCACTCTCACACCCTGCGCCGAGGCGACCTTCCGGGCGAGACCACAGGCCGCCGCCTCCCCCTGGAGGGCGTGGTCGGCGGCGGCGAGCGCCGCCAGGTCCGCCGCCCCGCCCGCCCGATGACGAGCCATCACCACCTGCCCCATGGCCAACAGCGCCGCGAAGACCACACAGGACGCCATCGCGACAGCCGCCACCCACACCGAGGCCAGGCCTCCGTCATCCCACCGTCTCCTCCGCAAGGGCCACCGCCTCCCCGCTCAGCCGTACCGCCAGCGGCCCCGGCCCGGCGGCCCGGGCCTCGACCCGCACCCGGACGAGATCGCCCTCCCGTGTCAGCCCGATCCGGGCCCCGCGCGGAGCGGCGGACCGGGCCGCGGCGACGGCCGCCGGAGGCGGGTCCTGCCGGGCCGCCGCCCGCGCCCCCGCCCGGGCCGCGTCCACGCACTGGATCTGCGCGGACGCGGCCATCAGCCCCCAGAGCAGGGCCACAGCGAACAACACCAGCACCGGTAGCGCCACTGCGGCCTCGGCCGTCACATAGCCACCGTCGGACCGCGCTCCGGACACCCCGTCAGAAGGTCGCATGGAGCGCCTTCACGATCAGTTGCTGAAGGGCCGAGCTGACGGCCCCACTGGTGACCACCTTGTACAGAACAGCCGCCAGCGCACACGCCGCGAGCGTGCCCACCGCGTACTCCGCCGTCGTCATCCCGGCCTCGCCGGCGCCCCTCATCCAGGCCCGGCGCGCCGTCCACCACGACGTGACCTTCATCGCCGCCACTGCCATGACCGATCCCCCATCTCTTGATCGCTTGAGATGTGCGCGGTGCGCCCTCATCCGTCGCACCGTCACTTTCCTTTTCCTTCACGTGCTTTTTGCTCACCGCCCATGCGCCGGGCCGCGTTCAGCTTCCGCGCATGAGCCCCTCCGCCAGCCCGACCACCACCGGCACCACCCCAACCGTCAGGAACGCGGGCAGGAAGCAGAGCCCCAGCGGTGCCGTCGCCTGGACCCCCGCGCGACGGGCCCTCATCGCCGCCGCTCTCCCCTGGGCCGCACGCAGCCGCGCCGCCAGCCGCGCCATGGGCTCCACCGCCGGGACTCCGGTGGCCTGGGCCCGTTCCAGACAGCCCGCCAGCGGGGCGGCCCCGGGCAGGCTCCCCAGCCGCCCCCAGGCAGTGCCCGGATCACCGCCGAGCCGCACCTCCGCCGCCGCTTGGGCCAGCCGGGACCCGACCGGGCCACCCAGCGAGCCCCCGACCGCCTCGGCGGCCTCCCTGGGCCCGGCACCGGCGGCCAGACAAGCGGCCAGAAGATCGGCCGCCAGGGGCAACTGCCGCCCCACTTCCTCGGCCCGCACCTCTCCCTCGGCCTCCTCGGCCTTCCGACGCCATCGCCAGACACCACAGGCCGCGGCGGCACCCGCCACGCAACCGGCGACACCCCCGACCAGCCAGACGAGCACGAGCCCGGCGATCCCCATTACCACGGCCACCGCCACAGCCACCCGCCCGTTCGGACCACTCACCGCGTGCCGTGACCGGCTGCGCGACCGGCCCCCGCCTTCCGCCGTCTCGCCTACGGCCGCCCCGCCTGCCGCCGGGCCATGGCTCCCGAGCAGAGTCACCAACCGGCCGCGTACCGTACGTCTTCCGCGCGCACCCCTCCCCAGCGTCGTCACGCACACCGTCGCGATCGCGGCCAGCACCACCGCCCACAGGCTGTGGACAACAACACCCCCGTTCACTTCTCCCGTTCCCTCCCACTCGTCTTCCCCGGCCCTTCAGCGACCCGGACGATGCGCCGGGTCCACGCGATCCCCGCGCACTCCAGCAGTCCGCCGAGCACCAGACATCCGAGGCCGGTCGGCGTGTGCAGCAGCACCCGCAGCGGCTCGGCACCCAGCGCGGCACCCATCAGCAACGCGAGGACGGGAAGCAGCGCCAACATCACGGCCGTGGACCGGGTGCCCGCCAACTGGGCGCGCAGTTCCTCCCGCTGATCCCGCTCGGCACCCAGAGCCGCCGCGACACGCTCCAGGCCCGCGGCCAGACCGGCCCCGCCGTCGACCGCGACCCGCCAGCAGGCCGCCACCCCCTGGAGCCCCTCGGCCCCCGACCGCCACCCCGCCTTGCGCAGCGCGTCCGGTACGTCCCCGCCGAACCTCGCCGCCGCCGGCACCGCGGGCCACCCCGGACCCAGCCCCGCCTCCCTCAGCCCGGCCACCGCCGCACCGGGCTGACGCCCCGCCCTGAGCTCACCCGCGACGGTGCCGCACATGTCGATCACGGCGGATTCCCGGCGCTCCCGCTCACGCTGCCGCTCCCGCGCCGCCAGCCACCGCCGTACGAGCGGCACGGCCAGCGCTCCCACGATCAGTGGCAACACCGACTTCCCCAGCACCGCCACCGCGCAGCCGACGGGCAGGCAGAGCAACTCACGCCTCTCCCGCGCCACCCGCCGCAAGCGCCCGGCCCACTCACCCATCCGGCCCGGCACGGCGAGACCCGGCCCGCTTCCGGCTCTCCCGCCTCCAGCCGTCCCACCACCGGCCAACAGCAGCCGGGCCCGCCGCACGCCCGGCCCAGGCCGAGCCCGCAACGCGGCGAGGGCGCAGAGCGACAGGACGAGGAGCAGCAGCGCGGCATATCCGGAGGAAGCCTGTGCCCCGGACGGCCACCCGGTCATGGCACACCCCCGGCACGCCCGCACAGCTCGGCCAGCCGGTCCCAGCCCCGCGCCCGCTCGAAGCCGTCCTCGCCCCACACGGCCGCCGGTACGGTCGTCACCAGACCGGCGGAATCCCGGTCGAGCACATGGACTTCCGCGACCCTTCTGCGGCCGCCGTGGTCACGGACCATATGGATCACGACCGACAGGGCGGCCGCGAGCTGGCTGTGCAGCGCCGCCCGGTCGAGGCCCGCCGTAGAGCCCAGCGCCTCCAGCCGGGCCGGGACATCCGCGGCGGCATTGGCGTGCACCGTGCCACAGCCTCCTTCGTGCCCCGTATTGAGGGCGGCCAGGAGGTCGGTGACCTCGGGACCGCGCACCTCGCCGACGACCAGCCGGTCCGGGCGCATCCGGAGCGCCTGGCGCACCAGATCCCGCAGGGTGACAAGGCCGGTGCCCTCCTGGTTCGCGGGGCGGGTCTCCAGCCGGACCACATGCGGATGGTCCGGGCGGAGTTCGGCGGAGTCCTCGGCGAGGACGATCCGCTCGTCGGGCGCGACCAGCCCCAGCAGGGTGGACAGCAGAGTGGTCTTGCCCGAGCCCGTGCCGCCGCTGATGACGAAGGAGAGCCGGGCATCGAGGACGGCGCGCAGCAGTCGCTCCCCGTCAGGGGGTAGCGCCCCCGCGGCCACGAGCTCCGCCAGGGCGAAGGCGCGCGGCCGGACGACCCGCAACGAGAGGCAGGTGGATCCGACGGCCACGGGAGGCAGGACGGCGTGCAGGCGTGTGCCGTCCGGAAGTCGGGCGTCCACCCAGGGCCGGGCGTCGTCGAGTCGGCGTCCGGCGATGGCGGCGAGGCGCTGGGCGAGGCCGCGCACCGCCGCCGCGTCGGGGAAGGTCACATCGGTGCGCTCCAGGCCCGCGCCCCGGTCGATCCAGACCCGGTCGGGAGCGGTGACCAGGACGTCGGTGACGTCGGGCGCCGCCAACAGGGGCTCCAGAGGGCCCGTGCCGACCAGCTCGGAGCGCAACCGGGCCGCCACGCCGAGGACTTCGGCGTCGCCCAGCAGCCGTCCCTCCCGGCGCAGCGCCTCGGCGACCCGGGCGGGTGTCGGCTCGGCCCCGCTCTCCGCCAGCCGCAGCCGTACGGCGTCCAGCAGCGCGAGGCTCATGCCGGCACCCCCTCGTTCTCGGGAAGTGCCCTGTCCCAGAACTCCGCGCTGAAGCGGGCCAGCGGCCCCCGCTCGGCACCGCCCGGTGGCCGGCCGGCGTCGAGCGCGTCCGACAGACCGGGTTCCAGGGGTAGTTCACCCGCAAGGGGGAGCCCCAGGAGGCGGGCGATCTCGTCCGCCTCCAGGCCAGAGCCGAACGGGCCGCGCACGACGGCCCGCAGATCCCTCAGCAGCATGCCCAGCGTCGAGGCCACCCGGTGGGCGGCGGCGACGGCCCGCAGTTCGGCGGGGACCACCAACAAGCCCAGATCGAGCTGTTCCAGGGCTTCGACGGCCGGTTCGTCCAGCCTGCGCGGCAGGTCCACGACCACGACTCCGCCGCGCCGCCGGGCGGCGGCCAGGACGGCGCGCATCGCCTCGGGCGGGACGGCCGGGCAGTTGCCCCGGTCCCAGCTCAGGACGCGCAGGGAGTGGAGTTCGGGCAGGGCCTCCTCCAGTGCCTGGCCGGCCACCCGCCCCCGCGAGTCGGCGAAGGCGGGCCAGCGCAGTCCCTCGGACCTCTCCCCGCCCAGCAGTACGTCGAGCCCGCCGCCCAAGGGATCGCCGTCGATCAGCATGGTGCGCCGCCCGGCGCGCGCCGCGCCCACGGCCAGGGCGCAAGCCAGGGTGCTGGCCCCCGCGCCGCCGCGGCCGCCGACGACGCCCACTGTGAGAGCCGGGCGGCCCACCCCCTCGACGGCGTCGGCGATCCGGTCGACGAGCCAGCCCTCCCCGTCGGGCAGCAGGACCACATGGCGGGCGCCGATCCCGACGGCTCTGCGCCAGACGCCGGGGTCGCCGGGATCCCTGCCGACGAGCACCACGCCCTCGACGCGGGCGGCGGCCCCCAGCCCGGTGGCGCTGTCGTCGCCCACCAGGATCAGGGGCGCACCGTCCCAGCCGGCTCCCCGGGCGAACGGGCCATGGACGACCTCGGGCACCGCACCCGCCGCGGCGCACAGCCTCAGCAGATCATCGAGCAGCGCCTCGTCCTCCGTGACGATCAGCGGGCCCCGCTGCTTGCCGTCGCCGGAAGCGGGCCGATCGGACATGCTGGATCCGGTCACGGTCTCTCCCCTCTCACTCCACGCTCTCGTCTCCGCGAACATCGCGGATCTCGCGGGGAATCACCGTGCAGCGAACCGGGAAATCGTGTGGATCTTGGTCAAAAACTGTGGACAACTCAACGGTTGTGAATATCCCGCTCACCTATACCGGTGACTTCCTGAGAGCAGCATGGCGATTACGCTGCGTAACGAGTATGAAGGGGGGAGACCACGCGCCCAACAGGGGCGGACGAGGACGGAGGAGGCCCGATGACGACGACCGAAACGCGTCCGGACATGCGACGACCCCCGCCGGGGGGGAGAGCGGGGGTCGTCCCCACGGCCGACTCGGGGGGGGAGGAGTCGGGCCGGGTTAGACACGGTCGCGAACGATCCGTGACTTCCATGGTGTACCCGAGAGCCTTCTCAGGCAAACCCACACGCCTCAGCTTACGCCGAATGGAGGGCCCCTATGCTCGGCGACGTGGAAAACCACTCCTTGCCTAGGACCGCCGCGTTCTTTGATCTGGACAAGACGGTCATTGCGAAGTCGAGCACGCTCACCTTCAGCAAGTCCTTCTACCAAGGCGGCTTGATCAACCGGCGTGCCGTGTTGCGTACCGCCTATGCGCAGTTCGTCTTCCTGGCCGGCGGAGCCGACCACGACCAGATGGAGCGGATGCGTCAGTATCTCTCCGCCCTCTGCAGGGGCTGGAATGTCCAGCAGGTCCGCGAGATCGTGGCCGAGACCCTGCACGAGCTCATCGACCCGATCATTTACGACGAGGCCGCCTCGCTCATCGAGGAACACCACGCCGCGGGACGGGATGTGGTGATCGTGAGCACGTCGGGCGCCGAGGTCGTCGAGCCGATCGGGGCGTTGCTGGGCGCCGACCGGGTCGTGGCCACCCGGATGGTCGTCGAAAACGGCACCTTCACGGGGGAAATCGAGTACTACGCCTACGGCCCCACCAAAGCCGAGGCCGTGCGCGAGCTGGCCGCCTCGGAGGGATACGACCTCAGCCGCTGCTACGCATACAGCGATTCGATCACCGACATTCCGATGCTGGAGGCGGTCGGCCACCCTCATGCCGTCAATCCCGATCGGGCATTGCGCCGCGAAGCGGTGTCACGCGACTGGCCGATCCTCTCCTTCAACCGGCCCGTGCGCCTGAAGCAGCGTATTTCCGCGCTGTCCATGCCATCCCGTCCGGCGCTGCTCATGGCCGCCGCGATCGGCGCGGCGGCGGCCACGGCGGGGCTGATGTGGTTCGCCAATCGCCGCCGCACGACCCTGCCCGGCTTGTCCGCTTTTAATGTCAAAAGCAAAAGAACTGCGGCTTAGGCTTCCGCTTCCACGGCGACAGGAGTAGAAAGGACTTAACGGCCCGCGAGACCAGGGACATCCGGGAGGACGCCCCTCACGCACCAAGGCCCCACGGACCGAGCATGAAAGCCGGGCACCCACGCGACGCCGACCCGTCGATTACGGGCCAGTCGCACCAGGTGGCGGGCGAAGTACCCGGCCTGATGGGCGAATTTCGTGCACGCATGGTAACCCGGCGGACGTGCCAGCGGCGGTACCGGAGCAGTACAGGTACCGCCGCAACCCATGTCCGCCACAAGGGTGATGAGGCTGATCGAGGGCCGGTGGCGGCCGGCCCGGTGACCGCCGGTCAGGCGGCGCCGCGCTGAAGCGCCTCGCACACTGCCGTACTCTCCCGCACCCCCAGCTCGACGGCCCGGCCGCAGTGCGCGATCCAGGCCGCCAGGCCCGCCGGGGTCCCCGAGACATAGCCCTCGAGCGCCGCCGCATAGGCCTCCCGGCCCTGCTCCGCGTGTCCCACCTCGGCCGGGCAGATGGCCTTGGGGTCCAGACCGCTACCCACCAGCACGATGCGCTCGGCCGCCCGCGCGACCAGGCCGTTGTACGACCCGAACGGCCTTAGGGCGAGCAGCTCGCCATGGACCACGGCCGCCGTCACCAGCGCCGGGGCCGCACTGCCCGCGATCAGCAGCCCCGCCAGCCCTTCCAGTCGTCCCGCGACCTCGTCCGCGCCCGGCAGCGGCAGCTCGACCAGCGGCTCCACCACCGGCTCACCGGCCAGCCGCGGCCGTCCGACCGAGGCGTCGGGCCGGTCGCCACCGGCGGCCACCAGATGCAGCCGGGCCAGAACCCGCAGCGGGGACTGGCGCCACACGCTCAGTAGTTGACCCGCCTCGGCGGTCAGCCGCAGCGCCGCGCCCACCGCGCGCGGCTCCCCCTCACCGCTGAAATCGGAGCGGCGGCGCACCTCTTCGAGGGCCCAGTCCGCGCCGGACAGCGCGGCCGAACCCCGCGCAGCACGCAGTGCCGCCTCGGAGGTGACCTCATTGCTCCGGCGGCGCATCACCCGGTGCCCATACACCCGGTCCACCGCCTTGCGTACGGAGTCCACGGAGTCGGCAACGCCCGGGAGCGAGCCCAGGGTGGCAAGCGGATCGGCTGTCGTACTCATGGGTAAGACACTACGCACTTCGGGTCTACACCCCTCGAAAGAGTGGTCCTCTTCACTCACGACTCTCACTCAGCGCACCCCTGCACCTACTCTTGGTGAACATGAAGATCGCTTTCGTGGGGAAGGGCGGCAGCGGCAAGACCACGCTGTCCTCCCTGTTCATCCGCCACCTCGCCGCCGGCCGCGCCCCTGTCATCGCCGTGGACGCGGACATCAACCAGCACCTGGGTGCGGCGCTCGGGCTCGACGAGGTGGACACCGCCGCGCTGCCCGCGATGGGCGCACGGCTTCCCTTGATCAAGGACTATCTGCGCGGCGACAACCCACGCATCGCCTCGGCGGAGACCATGATCAAGACGACTCCGCCGGGCAACGGCTCACGGCTGCTGCGCGTCACCGAGGACAATCCGGTCTACGAGGCGTGCGCCCGTACGGTGGCGCTGGACGACGACGCGTCCGTCCGGCTGATGGTCACCGGCCCCTTCACCGATTCCGATCTCGGTGTCGCCTGCTACCACTCGAAGGTCGGCGCGGTCGAGCTGTGCCTGAACCACCTCGTGGACGGGCCGGGCGAGTACGTGGTCGTCGACATGACGGCGGGCAGCGACTCCTTCGCCTCCGGGATGTTCACCCGTTTCGACATGACTTTCCTCGTCGCCGAGCCCACCCGTAAGGGTGTGTCCGTCTACCGCCAGTACAAGGAGTACGCGCGGGACTTCGGCGTAGCGCTGAAGGTCGTGGGCAACAAGGTGCAGGGGCAGGACGACCTCGACTTCCTGCGTGCCGAGGTGGGCGACGACCTGCTCACGACGGTCGGCCACTCCGACTGGGTACGGGCGATGGAGAAGGGCCGCCCGCCCCGTTTCGAGCTGCTGGAGGAGGTCAACCGGCAGGCCCTGCGCGTTCTGGGCGAGACCGCGGACGCCTCCTACGAGCGGCGCGACTGGCGGCGCTACACCCGCCAGATGGTCCACTTCCACCTCAAGAACGCGGAGAGCTGGGGCAACGCCAAGACGGGTGCCGATCTTGCGGCGCAGGTCGATCCCGCGTTCGTGCTGGACGAAGAGCTGCTGGCTACCGCGCAGCCCGTCTGACGGCGGCGCCGGAGAACCGCGCCCAGCCGTTCTTCGGCGCCTTGCCGATCTCCAGCTCGCGCAGGTCCGTGAGCAGCCGGGGATTCTGGGCGTCCAGCCAGTCCGCCAGCTGTTTGAAGGAGACACAGCGCACGCCGTCCTTCACACAGACCTTCTTGATGACGCTCTCGACGGCACGCATGTACGTGCCGCCGTTCCAGGACTCGAAGTGGTCGCCGACGAAGAACGGGGCGCGGTTTCCCCGGTACGCCCGCTGGAAGCCCGCCATCAGGCCGTCGCGCATCTGCCTGCCCCACGCCTCCCGCCGGGCGGGCTCGCCCTCGGTGGTACCGGACTGGTTGGCGAGGAAGTTGTAGTCCATCGACAGCGTCTCGAAGTCATGCCCCGGGACGGGGATGTCCTGCAAGGGGAAGTCCCAGACGCCACGGATCTTCCGGGGCCAGACCTGCCGCCCGCCGATGGAACTCGCGTCGTAGCGGAAACCCATGGCCTTGGCCGCCGGGATGAGATTGCGCTGGCCTTCCAGGCAGGGCGCCCGCCCGCCGACCAACTCCTTGCCGTAGTCGAACGGAAGGGGTGGTTCCGACCTGAGCCCGGCGTTGGTCCGCCAGTGCCTGACGAACGACTCCGCCTGCCGGATCTCGCTCATCCACTCCTTGCTGGTCCAGGTGCCGACGCCACCATGGGCGCCGCAGAAATGGCCGTTGAAGTGGGTGCCGATCTCATTGCCCTCGAACCAGGCTGCGCGCATCTGCGCCACGGTGTCCCGGACGCCCTCGACGTCGTTGAAGCCGATGTCGGAGGCGCCGGCGGAGTGCCGGGGCGGGGCGTAGAGCTTCCGCTTGGCGGCGGGGAGCATATAGACGCCGCTGAGGAAGTAGGTCATGGTCGCGTGGTACTTCCTGCCGACGGCACGGAAGTGGGAGAACAGTTTCTGCTCGTCCTCGCCCGCGCCGTCCCATGAGAAGACGACGAACTGCGGCGGTCGTTCACCGGGTTCGAGACGGCGCGGGACGGGCTGCCCGGGCTGAGGGCCGGTCTCGGCAGTGGAGCCGTCGCCGATCAGCCGGACCGGCCGCCCGGCCGGGTACGGGCGGGTCGGCGCCCGACGGCCGCCGGCGGGCGCGGAGGCGTCGGGCGTCGCGGCCCCCGAGGCCAGCGCCAGGGCCGTCAGGCCGCCGAGCGCGATTCTCCATGCAGCAGCCATGAGCCACCTCGCCGTTCGACTCGCCTGTCCGGCGGGGCGGGCAGACGTTCAAGCGACGCCACCATCGCATGGGGTCAAAACTGAACAAAGGAGGCAGGCATTTAAAAATACTTATTCGCTCGATCGGGGGAAGGGTCCGGGCGCTCCCTCGCCAGCCCTTTACTCTGCATTACGATCCGTTTACCGAGAGTTGATGGACGCCTGTCCGTCGCAGCCGCTCCCGCCGCTGCCCGCCGTGACCACGGCCGCGCATCCAGCGCGACCGCGCCGCCCCGACGAAGAAGACGGGACCGACGATGCCCGCTCAGCAGACCCAGACGCCCCCTCCCTTCCCGGCACTCCGCCAGGACGGCCCCCCTGAGCCCAGTGGGCGAAGCCGGTCCGCCTGGTCCCGGGGTCTCCCCGCCTCCGCCGCCGTCACCTTGGCCGCCGTTCCCCTCTCCCTGGGGATCGCCCTGGCGGCGAGCCTCCCCCTCCAGGCCGGCCTGATCGCGGCGGTCGTCGCCGGTATCGCCGGAGCGGTGTTCGGCGCCGCCCCGGCCCGGGCCGGGGGCACGGCCGCCTGTCTGGTGCTGGTGACCGCGGAGCTGGTCCAGCGCCAGGGCTGGCAGGTCACCTGCGGGGTCATCGCCCTCGTCGGGCTGGTGCAACTGGCCCTTGGTGCCCCACGGGTGGCCCGTCTGGCGTCGGCGTTCAGTCCCGCCGTCGCACGCGGGATGCTCACGGGCGTGGGAGCGACGATCGTCCTCGGCCAGGCGCCCGTCGTACTGGGCGGCGGTCCTCAGCCCTCCTCGCTAGCAGGCATCCGGGCCTTGCTCTCGGAGTTGACGCGTCCACAGCCAGCCGCGCTCCTGGCCGCTGCCGTCACCGTGGTGGTGCTGACAGTCTGGCCCCGGCTGCCCGGCAGGGCGGGGCGGCTGCTGCGGCTCGTCCCGGCCCCGTTCGCCGCGCTCGCCCTGGCCATGGGCGCGAGCCTCTCCCTGAACACGCCCCGGGTCTCCTTCGCCCCCTGGGAGTCGCGAGTACTGCCCGGCCTGCCGGACGGCCCGGTGCTCGGGATCTTCGCGGCGGTACTGACGCTCACGCTCGCCGCGAGCGCGCAGTCGCTGCGGTCCTTGCTGCCGACCCCCGTCCAGGAGTGGCTGCGCCCCCGCGGCGCGGTGTCCCCCGGCGCCGCACGGCCCGGGTCCCACGCGGGCGCGGCGGTGTGTGCCGTCTGCGTGCTGCTGTGCGCGGGGCTGCCGACGGCGGTGCCGGAGCTGGTCCCGCTGTCCGCCGTGGCCGCTCTCGCCGTCGCGGCCGGGCTGAGGTCGGCGGACCTGGCACAGGTCAAGCAGATGTCGCGACACAGGGAGTTCCCCATGTACGTGGCCACGCTCGGGTCGGTGCTGCTGCTGGGAGTGGTTCAGGGCGTCGTGGTGGGGATGGTGATCGCCGCGTTGCTCCCACTGCCCGGGATCGCCCGCTCCCTCCGGGGCCGCGGCAAGCCCACCACGGACCCCGCCGGTTCTTCTGCCCACCGCCCCTGGACCCCTTGGCGTCATCACGACCGCGCCCACCGCGCGGAAGAGGAGGCCGGGCCCGGCGAGACCGGGCAACTCCTCGGCGGGGTGAGCGCCTTCCAGCGCGACACGGCCCCACTGGTCCGCGACGAGCTGGCCAGGCTCGCCCGGGAAGGACAACGCCCCAGCCAGCTCTTCCTCACCTGCGCCGACTCCCGGCTGGTGACCAGCATGATCACCTCAAGCGGCCCCGGCGACCTGTTCACCGTGCGCAATGTCGGCAATCTGCTGCCCCCGCCCGGGGACGACGGGAGCTGCGACTCGGTCGGCGCCGCCGTGGAGTACGCCGTGGAGGTGCTCAAGGTCGGCAACATCACCGTCTGCGGGCACTCGGGATGCGGTGCCATGCAGGCCCTGCTGGATCTGGCCGCCTCCCCCGCCGGCCATGGCCTCGTCTCCGCCCAGACCCCGCTCACCCGCTGGCTGCGGCACGGCCGGCCCAGCCTCGCCCGAATGCAGCGGATCGGCCGACTGGGGCGTGGCGAGGTGGCGCTGGCCGACCGTCCCGTCGCGGACGACGTCGAGCGGCTGGCCCTCGTCAACATCTTGCAGCAGCTCGACCATCTGATGGCCCACCCCTGTGTCGCCCGTCGGGTGGCCGAAGGATCACTGCGGCTCCAGGGGATGTACTTCCACGTGGGAGAGGCCCAGGCCTATGTCCTGGACCGGCGTTCGCGCACCTTCACCGCCGTACGGCCGGCCGTCCTGGACGCCGTATGACCCATCCCGGATGACCCACCCCGTCCGGCACACCGGTCCGCCCGCCCCGGCGCTCGTACCCACCCGCCCCGACACTCGCGCCCGCCCGGCCCGACGCCTCCGCCCGGCACTCCGGCGCGACGCCCCCAGCGCGTCCCATCGGCCGCACCACCCCCTCTGACCTCGGCACATCAGGTTTCCATAAGGTCTAAACCACTTTTTGTCCACACCCCTTGTCAGGGTGCGTCCCGGCCTGATGAGCTATGGCCGGGACGTAACGAGCCCCCTGGGAAAGGGAGATGTCGTGAGCAACGAAAGCCTGGCCAACCTTCTGAAGGAGGAGCGCCGTTTCGCACCGCCCGCCGGTCTGGCCGCCGAGGCCAATGTGACCGCCGAGGCGTACGAGCGGGCGAAGGCTGACCGGCTGGGCTTCTGGGCCGAGCAGGCCCGCCGCCTGAGCTGGGCGACCGAGCCGACCGAGACCCTCGACTGGTCGAACGCGCCGTTCGCCAAGTGGTTCGCCGACGGCAAGCTCAACGTGGCGTACAACTGCGTCGACCGCCATGTGGAGAACGGGCTGGGCGACCGTGTCGCGCTGCACTTCGAGGGAGAGCCCGGCGACAGCCGTTCGATCACCTACGCCGAGTTGCAGCGCGAGGTCTCCCGCGCCGCCAACGCCCTGCTGGAGCTGGGCGTCCAGGCAGGTGACCGCGTCGCCATCTATCTGCCGATGATCCCCGAAGCGGTCGTCTCGATGCTGGCCTGCGCCCGCATCGGCGCCCCGCACTCCCTGGTCTTCGGCGGCTTCTCCGCGGACGCCCTCGCCACCCGGATCAACGACGCCGACGCCCGCGTCGTCATCACCGCCGACGGCGGCTACCGGCGCGGCAAGCCCTCCGCGCTCAAGCCCGCGGTGGACGAGGCCCTCACCCGTCCCGGCACCGAGAACGTCCGCAGCGTGCTCGTGGTCCGCCGCACCGGCCAGGAGGGCATCGGGTGGACCGAGGGCCGCGACGTGTGGTGGCACGACCTGGTCGAGCGTCAGTCCGACCAGCACACCCCCGAGGCCTTCGACGCGGAGCACCCGCTCTTCATCCTCTACACCTCGGGCACCACGGGTAAGCCCAAGGGCATCCTCCATACCACCGGTGGCTATCTCACCCAGGCCTCGTACACCCACCACGCCGTCTTCGACCTCAAGCCCGAGACCGATGTCTTCTGGTGCACCGCCGACGTCGGCTGGGTCACCGGCCACTCGTACATCGTCTACGGCCCGCTGAGCAACGGCGCGACGGAGGTGCTCTACGAGGGCACCCCCGACAGCCCCCACCAGGGCCGCTGGTGGGAGATCGTCCAGAAGTACGGCGTCACGATCCTCTACACCGCCCCCACCGCCATCCGCGCCGCCATGAAGTGGGGCGACGACATCCCCGCCAAGTTCGACCTGTCGAGCCTGCGGATCCTGGGGTCGGTCGGCGAGCCCATCAACCCCGAGGCCTGGGTCTGGTACCGCAAGCACATCGGCGCCGACACCACCCCGGTCGTCGACACCTGGTGGCAGACCGAGACCGGCACCATGATGATCAGCCCGCTGCCGGGCGTGACCGAGACCAAGCCGGGCTCGGCCCAGGTCCCGCTCCCCGGCATCTCCGCCACCGTCGTCGACGACGACGGCCACGAGGTGCCCAACGGCGCCGGCGGCTATCTCGTCCTCACCGAGCCGTGGCCGTCCATGCTCCGCACCATCTGGGGCGACGACCAGCGCTACCTCGACACCTACTGGTCCCGCTTCGAGGGGCGCTACTTCGCGGGCGACGGCGCCAAGAAGGACGATGACGGCGACATCTGGCTGCTCGGCCGGGTCGACGACGTCATGCTCGTCTCGGGCCACAACATCTCCACCACCGAGGTGGAGTCCGCCCTTGTCTCGCACCCGAAGGTCGCCGAGGCCGCCGTCGTCGGCGCCGCCGACCCGCAGACCACCCAGGCGATCTGCGCCTTCGTCATCCTGCGCAGCGGTGTGGACGCCGAGGCCGAGGGCCTCACCGAGGAGCTGCGTGCCCATGTGGCCAAGCAGCTCGGCCCGATCGCCAAGCCCAAGCGGGTCCTGCCGGTGGCCGAGCTGCCCAAGACCCGCTCCGGCAAGATCATGCGCCGTCTGCTGCGCGACGTGGCCGAAAACCGCACTCTCGGCGATGTGACCACCCTGACCGACTCCTCGGTCATGGACCTCATCCAGGCCAAGCTCCCCGCCGCCCCCAGCGAGGACTGAACCCAGAACACATCCGCATAACCACAGGTCAAAGCACCTACGAGTGAAGGGCGCCCGGCAACACGTCGGGCGCCCTTCACTCTTTCCGGCTAAGGTAAGTACCTGTCGCGTAAATATTGCGACAAGAATCTAGGGCGCGCCGGGAAGTCTGGTCGGCAATACAACACACGTGTACCCGTGTGTTTTCAGACCGTCAGACCGACCCCAGGAGGTCCACCATCGTGGCCGCGTCCAAGAACCAGCGTTCCGTCTTCCTCGGCAGGCTCTCCCTGCCCGAACGGAACTATCTCGCGGACGCGCTGCGCACCGAGACCGTGGGCGGCGTCCTGCTGCTCGTCGCCGCCGTCGCCGCGCTGATCTGGGCGAACACCCCGCTGCGCGAGAGCTATGAGACCGTCCGTTCCTTCCACCTCGGCCCCGGCAGCCTCGGGCTGAACCTGTCCCTCCAGCACTGGGCGGCCGACGGACTGCTCGCGATCTTCTTCTTCGTCGCCGGCATCGAGCTCAAACGCGAGCTCGTGGCGGGCGAGCTGCGCAACCCCAGGGCGGCGATCCTCCCCGTCGTCGCCGCGCTCTGCGGCATGGCCATGCCCGCGATCGTCTACGCCCTGACCGCCTCGGCCGGCGGTGGCTCCCTGGGCGGCTGGGCCGTGCCCACCGCCACCGACATCGCCTTCGCCCTGGCCGTGCTCGCCGTCATCGGCACCTCCCTGCCGTCCGCCCTGCGCGCCTTCCTGCTGACCCTGGCCGTCGTCGACGACCTCTTCGCGATCCTCATCATCGCGGTCTTCTTCACGTCGAAGCTGAACTTCGCCGCGCTGGGCTTCGCCGTGGTGGGCCTGGTCGTCTTCTGGGTGCTGCTGCGCAAGGGCGTACGCGGCTGGTACGTCTACGTACCGCTGGCGGTCGTCAACTGGGCGCTGATGTACAACAGCGGCATCCACGCGACCATCGCGGGCGTCGCCATGGGCCTGATGCTGCGCTGCACCCGCCGCGACGGCGAGGAGCACTCCCCCGGCGAGCACATCGAGCACCTGGTGCGCCCGCTGTCGGCGGGGCTGGCCGTGCCGCTGTTCGCGCTGTTCTCGGCGGGCGTCGCGGTCTCCGGCGGGGCGCTGTCCGATGTCTTCTCCCGGCCCGAGACGCTGGGTGTGGTCCTCGGCCTGGTCGTCGGCAAGGCTGTCGGCGTCTTCGGCGGCACCTGGGCGGCGGCGCGTTTCACCAGGGCGGAGCTCAACCCGGACCTCAAGTGGCCCGACGTGCTGGCCGTGGCCTCGCTGGCCGGGATCGGCTTCACGGTGTCCCTGCTGATCGGCGAGCTCGCCTTCAGCGGCGACGCCGTCCTCACGAGCGAGGTCAAGGCGGCCGTGCTCGTCGGTTCGCTGATGGCCGCCGTTCTCTCCTGCACTCTCCTCAAACTGCGCGACAACAAGTACAAGAAGCTCTGCGAGGAGGAGGACCGCGACGAGGACGAGGACGGCATCCCGGACATCTATGAGCAGGACAATCCCCAGTACCACCTGCGCATGGCCGCGAAGTACGAGGCCAAGGCGGCCGCGCACCGCAAGCTGGCGGAAGTCGCGGCAGGGCGCACCACCAGCGACGACGGTCCGGCATGATCTGAGAGTCTTTACATCCGCGGTGCGCTCCCTGTAATGCCCGGACCAGCCGGACCGGAGCCCCGCGGAGGACGAAGCCGACGACGATGAGGGAGCAGGCGATGAGCGCAGCCGACGACGGCGCGAACCGCAGCCTCGGCCAGCTGGTGGCACAGGCCACCACCGAGCTGTCCGCGCTGGTGCACGACGAGATCGCACTGGCCAAGGCCGAGCTGCGGCAGGACGCCCGGCGGCTCGGCATCGGTGGCGGCGCCATCGCCGCGGCCGGTGTCCTGGCGCTCTTCTCGCTGCCGGTCCTCAGCTTCGCGGCGGCCTACGGCATCCACAACCTCGGGCTCGGGCTCGCCTGGTCGTTCCTGATCACCGGTGGCGCGTATCTGCTGCTCGCGGCGGTGCTCGGGCTGCTGGCCGTCGCCAAGTTCAAGAAGATCAAGAAGCCGGAGAAGAGCATCGCCTCGGCGAAGGAGACCGCGGCCGTGCTGGGCACCGTCAAGCCGCACCCGCGTCCTGTGGCCGACATGAGCCAGGCGGACGCATCTGTGACACGCTCGACCGTATGACGGTGCCCGATACCTCCGCAGCGCCCGCGTCCCCCGAACCCGGCCGGCCCACACCCGCGACCCCGGTAGTGGCGTCCTCGCCCACCGCGGTCGTCCGGCCGGAAGGTCCGTGGACCCACCGGGACGTCGCGGCGAACGGGGCGCGGTTCCATATCGCCGAGATGGGCGAGGGGCCGCTGGTACTGCTGTTGCACGGCTTTCCACAGTTCTGGTGGACATGGCGGCATCAGCTGCCGGCCCTCGCGGAGGCCGGGTTCCGTGCGGTGGCGATGGACCTGCGCGGCGTCGGTGGCAGCGACCGTACGCCCCGGGGCTACGACCCGGCGAACCTCGCCCTCGACATCACGGGCGTGGTCCGCTCCCTCGGCGAGCCGGACGCCGCTCTCGTCGGCCATGACCTGGGCGGGTATCTGGCCTGGACCGCGGCCGTGATGCGGCCCAAGCTGGTGCGCCGGCTCGTGGTGTCCTCGATGCCGCACCCGCGACGCTGGCGGTCGGCGATGCTCGCCGACCCCCGGCAGAGCGCCGCGAGCTCCCACATCTGGGGCTTCCAGCAGCCCTGGCTGCCCGAGCGGCGGCTGCTCGCGGATGACGCGGCGCTGGTGGGGCGGCTGATCCGGGAGTGGTCGGGGCCCCGGCTGCCGGACGACGAGACCGTCGAGACCTACCGCCGGGCGATGTCGATCCCCTCCACGGCGCACTGCTCGATCGAGCCGTACCGCTGGATGGTGCGGTCCATGGCCCGCCCCGACGGCACGCAGTTCAACCGCCGGATGAAGCGGCCCGTCCGGGTGCCGACGCTGCATCTGCACGGGTCCCTCGATCCGGTGATGCGCACGCGCAGCGCGGCGGGCTCCGGCGAGTATGTGGAGGCCCCCTACCGCTGGCGGCTCTTCGACGGGCTCGGCCACTTCCCGCACGAGGAGGACCCGGCGGCGTTCTCGGCGGAGCTCATCGGCTGGCTGAAGGACCCCGAGCCGGATCGCTAGGGCGGCGGGCGGAACACCCGTCCACCGAACGGCCAATTGCCTCGCGCATAGGCCAATTGCCGGACCCATGGGCGATTACCGACCTTTGGGCCCGGGCAGAGCTTCCGGTATGGGCTGGACGCACGACTACCGTGACGTGACGGACGTGACCGATGTGACGCAGGAGCGCGGCGCCGACGGCGATGCCGCGCTTGTGGTCACGGAGGCACCCGAGCTGGGCAGGCGCGGGCCACAGGCCGGGCCCGACCCGCGGATGGGCATTCCCCGCATCATCCGCCGGCGCGCCCGCTGGATGTCGGCGAGGCTGCGGCACCCCCGCGGCCGCTGACCGCCGGGCGCTCCGTCGCTCGACTGCTTCTGTCGCAGAGCGCCTCTCACTCGTACACGCGTTACGTGTACGACGCACCGAGCGCCCCGAGAAGCCCCTGGAACACCCCTGGAAGGCGCTGTGGCGGCCCGGGCGGGCCGGAGAGCGTCAGAGGGCGCAGCCCTGGGTGTTGACCCTGCCTGCCGCCGTACGGCCGGTCACGACGTCCTGGTGGACCTCGTCCGCCGTCAGCGCGTAGCCGGTGTCGGCGTCGTCGAGGGACTTGGCGAAGACCACGCCGTAGACCTCGCCGTCCGGGGTGAGCAGCGGGCCGCCGGAGTTGCCCTGCCGGACGGTGGCATAGAGGGAGTAGACATCGCGGCGGACGCTGCCGCGGTGGTAGATGTCGGGACCGTTGGCCTGGACCCGGCTGCGGACGCGGGCGGCGCGCACGTCGTACGCGCCGTTCTCCGGGAAGCCCGCGACGATGGCGCTCTTGCCCGTCTCCGCGTCGCCCTGGGCGAAGGACAGCTCGGGGGCCTCCAGTGACGGCACGTCGAGGACGGCGATGTCACGCTTCCAGTCGTAGAGGACCACGCGCGCGTCGTGGAGGCGGCCCTTGCCGCCGACCTGCACGGTGGGCTCGTCGACCCCGCCCACCACATGGGCGTTGGTCATGACCCGGTGCGGCGCGAAGACGAAGCCGGTGCCCTCCAGGACCTTGCCGCAGCTGGGCGCGTTGCCCACGACCTTGACGATGCTGCGCTGGGCCTCGGTGGCGACGGGGCCGCCCGCGAGCCTGGGGTCGGGGGCGGGCACGGAGGTGATGGGCTCGGCGGAGAACGGCGCGAAGACCTGCGGGAAGCCGTTCTGCGCGAGGACCGTGCTGAAGTCCGCGAACCAGGTGTTGGTCTGCGGGGGCACCACCCGGGCGACACCGAGCAGCACCTTGGAGCCGCGGACCTCCCGGCCCAGCGTGGGCAGGGTCGTACCGGCGAGGGCGGAGCCGATCAGCCAGGCGACCAGCAGCATGGCGGCGACGTTGACGACGGCGCCGCCGGTGGCGTCCAGCGCGCGGGCCGGGGACCAGGTGATGTGGCGGCGCAGCTTGTTGCCGAGGTGGGTGGTGGCGGCCTGGCCCACGGAGGCGCAGAGGATGACGAGGGCGACGGCCGCGACGGCCGCGATCGTGCCCGGCTCGGCATCGTCGGTGGCGCTGTCCCAGATCACGGGCAGCGCGTAGACGGCGGCCAGACCCCCGCCGAGGAAGCCGATCACCGAGAGCACGCCGACGACGAACCCCTGGCGGTAGCCGATGACCGCGAACCACACGGCGGCCACCAGCAGCACGATGTCCAGCACGTTCACCGAAAGATGCCTCGCATTGATGTGTCGTCGTGGCCGGCGGAGGGCCACCGTCTCATGCCCGTCAGGAGTGCCAATCCAGCGGGACCTCCCGATCGCGGTCCCAGGGCCGCTCCCACCCCGCGTAGTGGAGGATCCGGTCGATCACTCCGGCCGTGAAGCCCCACACCAGGGCGGGGCCCACCCGGAAGGCCGGGCCGCGGTGGCCACTGGGGTGGACGGCCATGGCGCGGTGCGCGGGGTCGGTGAGGTGGGACACCGGGACGGTGAAGACGCGGGCGGTCTCCAGCGATGAGACCGGCGCGACGGGGCTGGGCTCGCGCCACCAGCCCAGGACGGGCGTGACGACGAAACCGCTCACCGGGATGTAGAGCCGGGGCAGCACACCGAAGACCTGCACCCCGGACGGGTCGAGCCCGGTCTCCTCCTCGGCCTCGCGCAGCGCGGCCCGCACCGGACCGTCACCGTCCGGATCGCCGTCCTCGGGGTCGAGGGCGCCACCCGGGAACGACGGCTGCCCGGCGTGCGAGCGCAGTCCGCCGGCCCGCTCCAGGAGCAGCAGCTCGGGGCCCTGCGCGCCCTCGCCGAAGAGGATGAGCACGGCGGACTGCCGCCCGCCCTTCTCCGGCGGGAGGAACCGGCTGAGCTGCCGCGGCTCCACGGTGCGCGCGGCGCGCTCCACCGGCTCCAGCCACTCGGGCAGCCCCCGCGCGGTGACGGCGACCGCTCCGGTCCCCGCGGTCCCGGTCTCCCCGGTCCCCGCGCCGTACGTGCTCGTCATCCGTCTCCCCCGGTCCTCCTCGGCCGCGCCCCGCTCCTGCGGGGCGCGGTCCCGTGCCATGCGGTTCTGCGGCGTACGCTCGGTCACTCGGCTCCCAGGGGGCTCGCGGGCAGGCCCGGATAGTCCGCCGGGGGCTTGAGGCGCTGGCCCGGCTTCCCGCCCATCTCGTACTTGAGCAGCTTCTTCGCCTTCTCCGGGTCCGTCTCGCCCTCTCCGTACGACGGGCAGAGCGGGGCGATCGGGCAGGCCCCACAGGCGGGCTTGCGGGAGTGGCAGACACGGCGGCCGTGGAAGATCACGCGATGCGACAGCATCGTCCACTCGCTCTTGGGGAAGAGGGAACAGACTTCCGCCTCGACCTTCTCGGGCTCCTCCGCGTCGGTCCACTTCCAGCGGCGGACGAGCCGGCCGAAGTGGGTATCGACAGTGACGCCGGGCACTCCGAACGCGTTGCCCAAAACGACGTTGGCGGTCTTGCGGCCGACGCCGGGCAGCGTGACCAGATCCTCCAGCCGGCCGGGCACCTCGCCGCCGAAGCGGTCGCGGAGGGCGATGGAGAGGCCTATCAGGGACTTGGCCTTGGCCCGGAAGAAGCCGGTCGGCCGGATCAGCTGCTCCAGCGTCTCGGGGTCGGCGGCCGCCATGTCCTCAGGTGTCGGATAGGCGGCGAAGAGCGCGGGAGTGGTCTGGTTGACCCTCAGGTCGGTGGTCTGGGCGGATAGGACCGTGGCGACCAGGAGCTGGAACGGATTCTCGAAGTCCAGCTCGGGATGGGCGTACGGATAGACCTCGGCGAGCTCACGGTTGATCCGGCGGGCACGGCGCACCAGCGCGGTACGCGACTCGGCCTTCGCGGCCGCCCGTTCGGCCGGTGGTCTCGTCACCGGCGTTTTGTCCGTTTTTTCTGATTTCGTCTTCTTCGCGGCAGGGCGTTCGCCCACAGCGGAATCACGGGCCGCGCTCACCCTTCCGGCCCCCTTGCCCTGTGCTCTCACCGGCGTATTGGACACCCGGCCAGACTAAAGCCCAGCACTGACATCCGCCCCGACCGCAGGAAAACCACAGCCCAATCGGACCCCTGCCGTAGGGCTCCGGGCGACGATGCGCCACACTTGTGTTTGATCACACAGTTTTACCGACGGGCATCATGGGGACCACGGTCCTCTGTGCATGTCGACAAGGAGAGAACTCGTGGACGACGTTCTGCGGCGCGCCCCGCTCTTCGCGGCGCTCGATGACGAGCAGGCCGCTGAGCTGCGCGCCTCCATGGGCGAGGTCACCCTCGCGAGGGGCGACGCCCTGTTCCACGAAGGGGACCCCGGCGACCGCCTCTACGTGGTGACCGAGGGCAAGGTGAAGCTCCACCGCACCTCGCCCGACGGCCGCGAGAACATGCTGGCGGTCCTCGGCCCCGGCGAGCTGATCGGTGAGCTGTCCCTCTTCGACCCGGGCCCGCGCACCGCCACCGCGACCGCGCTCACCGAGGTCAAGCTGCTCGGCCTCGGCCACGGCGACCTCCAGCCCTGGCTCAACGCCCGGCCCGAGGTGGCCACCGCCCTGCTGCGCGCCGTCGCCCGCCGACTGCGCCGCACCAACGACTCGATGTCGGACCTCGTCTTCTCCGACGTGCCCGGCCGTGTCGCCAAGGCCCTGCTCGACCTGTCGCGCCGCTTCGGCGTCCAGTCCGAAGAGGGCATCCACGTCGTGCACGACCTCACCCAGGAGGAGCTCGCCCAGCTGGTCGGCGCCTCCCGTGAGACCGTCAACAAGGCCCTCGCGGACTTCGCCGGCCGCGGCTGGCTCCGTCTGGAGGCCCGCGCCGTGATCCTGCTGGACGTGGAGCGCCTCGCCAAGCGCTCGCGCTGACGCGGTCATAAGACGGCGGTCATAAGACCGTGGTCATAAGACGAACGGGCGGGGTTTCCCCGGGGTGACGAACCCCGGGGAAACCCCGCCCTGCCGTTTCCGGGCGCGTGCGGACGGGTCCCGTACGGGCGCCTCAGATCAGCCCGTGCTCGTCCAGGTAGTCCAGCTGCGCCCGCACCGAGAGCTCGGCCGCCGGCCACAGCGCGCGGTCGACGTCCGCGTAGACGGCCGCGACGACCTCCTCCGCCGTGCGGTGGCCGTTCTCGACGGCCGTCTCCACCTGGGCCAGCCGCTTGGCCCGGTGCGCGAGGTAGTACTCGACGACGCCCTGGGCGTCGTCCAGGACCGGGCCGTGCCCCGGCAGCGCCGTCCGCACGCCCTCGTCGACCGCGAGCGAGCGCAGCCGCCGCAGCGAGTCGAGATAGTCGCCGAGTCGGCCGTCCGGGTGCGCCACGATCGTCGTGCCCCGGCCCAGCACCGTGTCACCCGTGAGGACGGCGTCGTCCGCCGGCAGGTGGAAGCAGAGGGAGTCGGCCGTGTGGCCGGGCGTGGAGAGCACGTGCAGCTCCAGCCCGCCCGTCGTGATGACGTCGCCCACGCCGAGCCCCTCGCCGCCCAGCCGCAGCGCCGGGTCCAGGGCCCGCACCTTGGTGCCCGTCAGCTCCGCGAACCGGGCCGCGCCGTCGGAGTGGTCGGCGTGGCCGTGCGTCAGCAGCGTCAGGGCGACGCGCAGTCCCGCCGCCGAGGCCGTGTCGACGACCCTCCGCAGATGGGTCTCGTCCGCGGGCCCCGGGTCGACCACGACGGCCAGGTCCGAACCGGGCTCGGCCAGGATCCATGTGTTGGTGCCGTCCAGCGTCATCGCGGACGGGTTGGGCGCGAGCACACAGGTCGCCCGGGCGGTCGCGGGGCCGCCGATGGCGCCGGGGCGCGGCCGTCCGGGCAGATCGGTCGTGTGCGTCATGCGTCGGCTCCCGAGGGTCCAGGGACGATGTGCTCGGTGTCATGTTTGGCGACGACGTGTTTGGTGAACTCGTCGTGGCCCGGCCAGCTCAGCACGATCTCTTCCCCGACGAGCCGCGCCCGCGCCAGTACGGGCGTGAGATCCCGGTCACCCGAGGCCGCCAGCACCTCGTCGACGGTGCCGTAGGGGCCCAGCGCGCGCAGCGTGGAGATGGTCGGCGGCATCATCATCAACTCGCCCCGGTCGTAGCCGGCCGCCGCCTCGGCGGGGGCGGTCCAGACGACGCGGTCGGCCTCCGTGGAGGCGTTGCGGGTGCGCTGCCCCTCGGGGAGCGCGGCGACGAAGAACCACGTGTCGTAGCGGCGCGGCTCGAACTCCGGGGTGATCCACCGCGCCCACGCCCCCAGCAGATCGCTGCGCAGGACCAGGCCGCGTCGTTCGAGGAGCTCGGCGAACGACAGCTCACGGCTGACCAGCGCGGCCCGGTCGGCCTCCCAGTCCTCCCCGGTGGTGTCCGCGACGACCGTGTCCGGGGCGGGACCGGCCAGCAGCACGCCCGCCTCCTCGAAGGTCTCGCGGACGGCGGCGCAGACGATGGCCTGTGCTCCGGCGGCGTCGGTCCCCAGCCGCCTGGCCCACTCCTCGGGGGCGGGACCGGCCCAGGGCACGTCGCGCTCGTCACGCGGGTCGACGGAGCCCCCCGGATACGCGTACGCGCCTCCGGCGAAAGCCATGGAGGCGCGTCGGCGCAGCATGTGAACGGCGATCCCGCCCTCCCGGGCGCGCAGCAACAGGACGGTGGCGGCACGGCGCGGTGCCACGGGCCGGAGCTCGCCCCGGGTGAGCGCTCTGATCCGGTCCGGCCACTCCGGCGGGTACCACTGGCCGTTCGAAGTCGACATGGCCGGATGCTATGCGCTCACGCCCGGATGTTCGAGAGGGGCCGGGACGGGCTCGACCGCCCGCACCCGCACTCGTGCCCACACACGTACCCGTCCGGCGTCCGGGATGGCTCCCGGACGATCAGTCCCGGACAATCGGTCCCAGGCGATCAGCCCCGGACGATCAGTCCCGGACCTCGACGAGGAACTCGACCTCGACGGGGGCGTCCAGCGGCAGCACCGCCACGCCCACGGCCGAGCGGGCGTGCACGCCCTTCTCGCCCAGGATCTCGCCCAGCAGCTCGCTGGCGCCGTTCAGGACGCCCGGCTGGCCGGTGAAGTCCGGCGCGGAGGCCACAAAGCCGACCACCTTGACCACGCGGACGACCTTGTCCAGGTCGCCGATGACCGACTTCACGGCGGCCAGGCCGTTGAGCGCGCAGCGCGCCGCCAGCTCCTTGGCCTGCTCGGGGCTGACCTCGGCACCGACCTTGCCGGTCACGGGGATGGCCCCGTCGACCATCGGCAGCTGGCCGGCGGTGTGGACGTAAGAGCCGCTGCGCACGGCCGGCTGGTACGTTGCCAGCGGCGGCACGACGTCGGGCAGGGTCAGCCCGAGCTCGGCGATCCGGGCCTCGACCGTGCTCACGCCTTCTCCCGCTTGAGGTAGGCCACGAGCTGCTCGGGGTTGTTCGGCCCCGGCACGACCTGGACCAGCTCCCAGCCGTCCTCGCCCCAGGTGTCCAGAATCTGCTTGGTCGCGTGCACGAGCAGCGGCACGGTGGCGTATTCCCACTTCTTGGTCATGGGCCCGACTGTAATGCCTGATACCGACGGCCTCGTGCGTAGCCCACGCGGCGACTGGCTAGGCTCCGCATCATGAGCAGGCTCCATGTCGTCAGCGGCAAGGGCGGTACCGGTAAGACCACGGTGGCCGCGGCCCTCGCACTCGCCCTCGCGGCCGAGGGGAAGCGGGCGCTGCTGGTAGAGGTCGAAGGAAGACAGGGCATCGCGCAGCTCTTCGAGGCGGAGGCGCTGCCCTACGAGGAACGGAAGATCGCCGTCGCGCCGGGCGGGGGCGAGGTGTACGCGCTCGCCATCGACGCCGAACGGGCGCTACTGGACTACCTCCAGATGTTCTACAAGCTCGGCAGCGCCGGCCGGGCACTGAAGAAGATCGGCGCGATCGACTTCGCGACGACCATCGCGCCGGGCCTGCGGGACGTCCTGCTCACCGGCAAGGCGTGCGAGGCGGTGCGCCGGAAGGACCGCACGGGCCGCTTCGTCTACGACTACGTGGTCATGGACGCGCCGCCCACCGGACGGGTCACGCGCTTCCTCAACGTCAACGACGAGGTCGCCGGGCTGGCCCGGATCGGGCCGATCCACAATCAGGCGCAAGCCGTGATGCGTGTCCTCAAGTCGCCGGAGACGGCGGTGCACTTCGTGACGCTGCTGGAGGAGATGCCGGTCCAGGAGACCGCGGACGGCATCGCGGAGCTGCGGGCCGCGGGGCTGCCGGTCGGCGGCGTGGTGATCAACATGGTGCGGCCCGAGATCCTCGACGAGGCGGCCGTGGAGGCCGCCGCCAACGGCAGGCGCCCGGAGGTCGCGCGCGCCCTCGCGTACGCCTTGGAGCGCACGGGCTCCGGTGGCGCACGGCGCGCGGGGCTCGCCGAACCGCTCGTCGACCCGCTGTTGCGGCAGGCGCGCGAGCACACCGAGCGGCTGGCCCTCGAGCACCGGGGGCGTGCGGACGTGGCGCGGCTGGGCCTGCCCACGTACGAACTCGAGCTGCTCGGCGACGGGGTGGACCTGGCGGGGCTGTACCGCATGGCGCGCGAGCTGAGGAAGCAGTTCGCGCGGGGAGAGGCGAGCGAGCGACAGGGAGTGAGCGGGTGAGCGTGGAACCGGCGGCGGAGCCGCTCGGCATGGACCCGATTCTGGACGACCCGCGCACCCGCATCGTGGTGTGCTGTGGCTCCGGCGGTGTCGGCAAGACCACGACCGCGGCGGCCCTGGGCCTGCGCGCGGCCGAGCGCGGCCGGAAGGTCGTCGTCCTCACCATCGACCCGGCCCGCCGGCTGGCGCAGTCGATGGGGATCGACGAGCTCGACAACATCCCCCGCCGGGTGGCCGGGATCGACGGCTCCGCCGGCGGTGAACTGCACGCCATGATGCTCGACATGAAGCGGACCTTCGACGAGATAGTCGAGGCGCACGCCGACGAGGACCGGGCGCGGGCGATCCTGGAGAACCCCTTCTACAAGTCCCTGTCGGCCGGTTTCGCGGGCACGCAGGAGTACATGGCCATGGAGAAGCTCGGCCAGCTCCGTGCCCGGGACGAGTGGGACCTCATCGTCGTCGACACCCCGCCGAGCCGTTCGGCGCTGGACTTCCTGGACGCGCCGGGCCGGCTGGGCTCGTTCCTGGACGGCAAGTTCATCAAGGTGCTGATGGCGCCGGCGAAGATCGGCGGCCGGGCCGGGATGAAGTTCCTGGGCGTGGGCATGTCGGTGATGAGCGGGCCCCTGAACAAACTGATGGGTGCCCAACTCCTGCGGGACGTACAGACCTTCGTCGCCGCGATGGACACCATGTTCGGCGGATTCCGTACCCGCGCCGATGCCACCTACCGGCTGCTGCAAGCTCCGGGTACGGCCTTCCTGGTCGTCGCCGCGCCCGAGCGGGACGCGCTGCGGGAAGCCGCCTACTTCGTCGAGCGGCTGGCGGCGGAGCGGATGCCGCTGGCCGGGCTGGTGCTGAACCGGGTGCACGGCAGCGGTGCGGCGGGGCTCTCGGCGGAGCGCGCCCTCGCCGCGGCAGAGGCGCTCGCGAACGGAACGACGGACGCCGCGAGCGACCTGGCGGGAGGGCCCTCGGGAGGGGCTCCGGAATACGCAGAAAATCTTGACGGCGACGGCATTGTGGATCGTGGCAGCGGGCAGGCTGGCTCACGTACCGCCGGCGACCCTGGCACCCTCACTCCCACGGACACGTCCTCTCCCGAGAGCGGCTTCCCCCAGCCCGCCGCGTCCGCAGGAGCGACCGCCTCGGTGGCCTCAGCGCCGGTGACCTCCGCGTCGGTGCCGCGACCCGCTGGGGAAGCCGACGCGGCCACGGCTTCGCCCACGAATTCGTCCACGGATTCGGATTCCGTTACGGGTTCCGCTTCCGCCATGTCCTCGACGTCGTCCGTGGCGTCCCCGGCGCGGATCGCCGCCGGGCTGCTGCGGCTGCACGCCGAGCGCATGCAGGTGCTCGCGCGCGAGCGACGTACGCGCGACCGCTTCACCGCGCTGCACCCGGAGGTCCCGGTGGCGGAAGTCGCCGCGCTGCCCGGCGATGTGCACGACCTGGCAGGGCTACGGGCGATCGGCAACCGCCTCGCGAACCAGACGGGCGATCAGACAGATGGCGCCGTGGAGGGTGCCGGGAGCGCCGGAGAGGGCGCGTCCGTATCGCGCTGAGACGCTGAGGCAGTGCGGTGCCGCAAGTGTGGTCGCACCCACCGGGCGTCGTACCGCCACCGTCGTACGCCACCACCGCTCCGCGGCGTACCCGCTCCGCGCGTGGTGGGCGTGGCGTGGGGGCACCCGCCGGACGTCCCGGCCGACCCGTGGGCTGCCGACCCGTCGGCCTACCGGCCTACGGCGGTGCGTCCGCCCGCTAGCCGACGGCCGCGTACTCGTCGTACTCCGGCTCGCCCAGCGGCAGGATGCCGGCGCCCCGCTCGTACTCCGTGCGAGCGGTCTCCAGGAGCCTGCGCCACGACGTGACCGTGGGACGGCGCCGCAGCAGGGCCCGCCGCTCGCGCTCCGTCATGCCTCCCCAGACGCCGAACTCGACGCGGTTGTCCAGCGCGTCGGCCAGGCACTCGGTGCGCACCGGGCAGCCGGTGCATACCGCCTTCGCCCTGTTCTGCGCTGCGCCCTGAACGAATAGTTCATCCGGATCGGTCGTGCGGCAGGCGGCCTGCGCACTCCAGTCGGTTACCCAGCCCATGCTGGCGCCGTCCTCTCCCGAATCGAGGCTCCCCCACGGCGGCAGCGGCATATTCACCGTTGCCAGTTGAGGACGTTACGGAAGGCGGACAGGGGGCAACACCCCCTTCGGGCCCAATCTTGAATGGCCCGAACGGACTATGCGTATGCGGCAGATCACCCAACGGAGTGAGCCGACGACATCACGGACCATTCCCTCCATAGAGGGGTGATCCACCCACCCCTCTATGGACAATGAGGGACATGGGCGGCAATACAGGCACCTCTCATCACTCACAAGAGTGAGAGCGCAGGTGATGCGGGGGAGCATCGCCGTGACTGGCGTGAAACAGCGTAGGCGAACACACCTGCGCCTGTCCGCCGAATGAGAACGTAGGCTTCCCCCTATGGCTATGCAGCGCTCGGACGAGGGCCCCTCCAGGGCCCGACAGGCCGCGAAGTTCCTCAGTGTCAGCGTGCTTTCGGGTGTCGTGCTGGCAGGTCTGGCCCTACCGGGCATCGGCGCTTTCGGCCTGGTGGCCAAGGGCACGGTCGAGGGGTTCGACGAGATCCCCGCCAACCTCAAGACACCGCCGCTCAGCCAGCGCACCACCATCCTCGACGCCGAGGGCGGCGAGATAGCGAAGGTCTACTCCCGCGACCGCACTGTGGTGCCGCTGAACGACATCTCGCCCTACATGCGCCAGGCGCTCGTCGACATCGAGGACGCGCGCTACTACCAGCACGGCGCGATCGACCTCAAGGGCGTGCTCCGAGCGGCCAACAAGAACGCCCAGTCCGGCGGTGTCTCCGAGGGTGCCTCGACCCTCACCCAGCAGTACGTCAAGAACGTCTTCATCGAGGAGGCGGGCGACGACCCCGACAAGGTCGCCGTGGCCACCCAGCAGACGATCGGCCGCAAGGTCAAGGAGCTGAAGTTCGCCATCCAGGTCGAGAAGGAACTCGGCAAGGACCGCATCCTCAACAACTATCTGAACATCACTTTCTTCGGGCAGCAGGCCTACGGGGTCGAGGCCGCCTCCCAGCGCTACTTCAGCAAGCACGCCAAGGACCTCACCCTGGGCGAGTCCGCGATGCTGGCCGGCCTCGTCCAGTCGCCCAGCCGCTACGACCCGGTCAACGCCCCCAAGGAGGCGACCAAGCGGCGGAACACCGTGCTCCAGCGCATGGTCGAGCTGAAGCACATCACCCCGGCGCAGGCGGCCGCCGAGCAGGCCAAGCCGCTCGAACTGAAGGTCAGCCGGCCCAAGAGCGGCTGCATCACCGCCGTCAACGGCGCGGGCTTCTTCTGCGACTACGTCCGCGAGACCTTCCTCAACGACCCGGTCTTCGGCAAGACGAAGGAGGCGCGGGCCAAGCGCTGGAACGAGGGCGGCCTGGTCATCCGCACCACCCTCGACCCGCAGGCGCAGAAGTCCGTGCAGAAGTCGATCACCGATCACGTCTACCAGAGCGACTCGGTGGCCACCGCCGTGTCGATCGTCCAGCCCGGCACGGGCAAGATCCTCGGCATGGGCCAGTCGCGCCCGTACGGCTTCGGCGACCACCAGACGCAGATCAACCTCTCCGCCGACAAGGCCATGGGCGGCTCGAACTACGGCTTCCAGGTCGGCTCGACGTTCAAGCCGATCCTCGCGGCGGCCGCGCTCGAGCAGGGCGTGTCGCCGTACAAGACGTACTCCTCGCCGTTCCGGATGCCGTATCCGGACGAGGTGGAGACGTGCGGCAAGCCGTGGAAGAACAGCGGCGGCGACATGGTCCAGAACGAGAACCGCAGCGAGGCCGGCCCGTACGGGATGAAGGAGGCGACCGCGAAGTCGGTCAACACCTACTTCATCCAGATGATCGAGGACACCGGCGTCTGCCCGGTGATCAAGATGGCGGACAAGCTGGGCATCAAGCCCGCCGGCGGCGGCAAGTTCGATCAGGTGCCGTCGATCGCGCTCGGCACCGAGGGTCTCTCCCCTCTCACCATGGCCTCCGCCTACGCGACCTTCGCCAACCACGGCACGTACTGCACTCCCGTCATCGTCGAGTCGGCCACCGGCCCCGACGGCAAGAACCTGCGGGTTCCCAAGACGAAGTGCTCGCGGGCGATGTCCGAGCAGACCGCCGACACCGTCAACACCCTGCTCCAGGGAGTGGTCGAGGACGGCACCGGTAAGGAGGCCGGTCTCAGCGGCCGGGACAGCGCGGGCAAGACGGGTACGACGGACGGGCGCCAGGCGGCCTGGTTCGTCGGCTACACCCCGAACATGGCCGGCGCCGTGTGGGTCGGCGGACCCGGCGCCAAGGGCGTCGACATGGAGAACATCACCATCGGCGGCGTCTACCACGACAAGGTCTACGGCGCCGACACCCCCGGCCCCATCTGGCGCGACGCCATGACCGGCGCACTCGAGGGCAAGGACGCGCCGACCTTCGGCACCGTCCCGATGCCGGGCGCCGACAAGGGCTCCGGCGACGGTTCCGGCAGTGGCTCCGGCGGTGACGACAAGCGCGGCCACGGCCGCGGCGGCCGCAAGCCGGGCACGGGCGGCAAGCCCGGCGGCGGGAAGCCGGGTACGGGCGCCAAGCCCGACACCCAGCCGGGCGGTCAGCCCGGGGACACCACCGGCGACGGCAAGCCGGACACGCCGACGGCACCCACCGGGGTGATCCAGGGCGTGATCGGCGGCCCGGGGAACGAGCAGCGGTAGACAGACAGAGACAAGGGGGCGCCCCGACCGTGACGGTCGGGGCGCCCCCTTGTACGTAGCCCGCTTGTATGTAGCCCGCTTGTATGTAGCCCGGATCAGCCGGCGAGCAGGCTCTTCACCGCGGCGGCAACGCGGCCGCCCTCGGCGCGGTCCCCCACCTTCGGCTTCACGATCTTCATCACGGCGCCCATGGCCTTCGGCCCCTCGGCGCCGGCCGCCTTCGCCTGGGCCACGGCGTCCGCGACGATCGCGGTGAGCTCCTCGTCCGACAGCTGCTGCGGCAGGTAGCCGGCGAGCACCTCGCCCTCGGCGCGCTCACGCTCGGCGGAGTCGGCCCGGCCGCCCTTGTCGAAGGCCTCGGCGGCCTCGCGGCGCTTCTTCGCCTCGCGCACGATGACCTTCAGCACCTCGTCGTCGGAGAGCTCACGGGCCTCCTTGCCCGCGGTCTCCTCGTAGGCGACGGCGGACAGGGTGAGACGGAGGGTGGACGCGATCAGCTCGTCGCGCGCCTTGATGGCGGCCGTGAGGTCGTCGTGGAGCTTGGACTTCAGCGTGGTCATGCCGCAATCTTCGCATCCCACCCGCTCACGCGCCCCGTATTAACCGCCGGACGGCCTCCGGCCCGGACGACACGCCACCACCGGACCGACCGCCCGCGCGACGTCAACTCCCATTGGATCCCCATTGCACGCCCTTTGGGATCCCTTATGCACTCCCCCATGAACTGCCCTGTGAACTGCCCTGTGAACTCCCTTGCCCGCCCGGGACCGTGGCAGGCGCACCCCCGGCCGTCTGCGACGATGGACGACATGCGTGCGCGATACGGAGTACCCCTGGGAATCACGGCGATCGGCGCGGCGGGCCTCGCCTACGCCGCCGGCTTCGAAGTCCGTTCCTTCCGGCTGCGACGGGTCACCGTCCCCGTCCTGCCGCAGGGCATGCGGCCGCTGCGGGTGCTCCAGGTGTCCGACATCCACATGGTCGGCGGCCAGCGCAAGAAGCAGCGCTGGCTCCAGTCGCTCGCCGGGCTGCGCCCCGACTTCGTGATCAACACCGGGGACAACCTCTCCGACCCGCAGGGCGTGCCCGAGACCCTCGACGCGCTCGGCCCGCTGATGAACTTCCCCGGCGCGTACGTCTTCGGCTCCAACGACTACTACGGCCCGAAGCTGCGCAACCCCGCCCGCTACCTCATGGAGCGGACCACCGGGCGGCACGGCCTCAACGGCAACGCCCCGGTCGTCGGCGCGATCCACAACCCCTGGGAGGAGCTGCGCGACGCCTTCGACGCGGCGGGCTGGCTCAACCTCACCAACACCCGGGGCTCCCTCAAGATCGACGGGATGGAGATCGCCCTCACCGGCCTCGACGACCCGCACATCAAGCGCGACCGCTACGACCGGGTGGCCGGCGGCCCGGAGGAGGGCGCCGACTTCTCCATGGGCGTCGTCCACGCCCCCTACCTGCGCGTCCTGGACGCCTTCACGGCCGACCGCTACCCGCTGATCCTCGCCGGGCACACCCACGGCGGCCAGCTGTGCATCCCCTTCTACGGCGCGCTGGTCACCAACTGCGACATCGACCCCGAGCGGGTGAAGGGCCTGTCCACCCACCGCGCGGGCGGCCACCAGTCGTACCTCCACGTCTCCGCCGGCTGCGGCACCAACCGCTACACCCCGGTCCGCTTCGCCTGCCCGCCCGAGGCCACGCTGCTCACCCTCGTAGCCCGCGACTGACCAGGGGACATTCCGGGCCCACACGTACGGTGGGGGGATGACCGACCCGACATCCCCCACCACCGCGCGGACCGGCCTGCCCGATACGGAGGCCGTCCCGGCGGCCCCGACGGGCCGCCGCCCCGTCGCGGCGGCCTTCCGCGCGCTCATCGCCCTGGCGGCCCTCACCGGCATCGCCCTGGACACGATCGAGTCCGGCGACCTGCTCCGGCTCTTCAGCTACTTCACGATCCAGTCCAACATCCTGCTGGCGATCGCCTGCGCCTGGTCCGCCCACCGCGCCTGGACCGGGCGCCCGGCCCTCTCCCCGCGGATCACGGGCGGCGCGCTGCTCTACATCTCCATCACGGGTCTCGTCTTCCACTTCGTGCTGTCGAACGACTCCAGCGGCTTCGCCATGACCAGCGAGCGCACGCCCCTGGAATCGATCGCCAACCACCTCCTCCACACCGCGACCCCCCTCGCGGCCGCCCTCGACTGGCTCGTCCTCACCGCCCCCGGCGCCTTCCTCCTCCGCCACGCCGGCCAGTGGCTGCTCTACCCCCTCCTCTACCTCCCCTTCGCCCTGATCCGCGGCGCCCTCCTCGACCCGGGCACCGAAGGCCGCTATCCGTACCCCTTCCTGGACGTCGATCTCCACGGCTACGCGGGCATCGCCCAGAACGCGATCGTCTTCGGCCTGGCCTTCTACGCCCTGGCCCTCACCCTCGTCCTCCTCGACCGCGTACGCCCCCACGTGCGGGTCCTCGGGAACCGGATTTCACCTACGGGCTCCAGTCGGCTAAAGTAGTCCTCGTTGCTCCGGAGCCCGCGAAAAACGGGAAACGGTCGCACATCGGGGTGTAGCGCAGCTTGGCAGCGCGCTTCGTTCGGGACGAAGAGGTCGTGGGTTCAAATCCCGCCACCCCGACAGGTGAATAACCAGCTCAGGCCCGGTCTTCTCATAGAGAAGACCGGGCCTGAGTCGTTTGCTGGAGCGCCGCGAGGACTGCGAGGAGCAGACGAGGAGCAAACGAGGAGTGGATCTTGGAAAGCGGAATCTCCGGGATCCCGCTACCGGCGACCTCGCAGCAGCACATCGAGCGCGCGTACAGGTGATGTAGGACACATCGCCCGCCGCATCTCCAGCGCTGCTTCCCAGATCTTGGTGAGCCCCTCCATCAGGTCCCGTCGCATCGCCGGATCGATGTGGTCGTACCGAGCCTGGACCGATCCGTCCAGGTGGCCGAGGCGCTCGTCCATCAACTTCGGAGGCGTCCGAAGAAGCCTCATGATCTTGGATGTAGCGCTGAATCAGGTCCTGGGTATCCACCGCGAACCTCGCCCCGGCCTGCGTGCGCGTGACAAGCCGACGAGGCCGATCACGCAAACTCGGGTTCAACCAACGAGCCGCGAGCGACGCGGCACCAGGCGCCCCGGGGGCATAGCGGACGCACCACCGGCCAAGGCCAACTAAGTGCTCAACGGCACCAGCTTCCATCCTCAACACTGTCGTGCGGGTCCGGTGCCAGGGCAAGCCTCGCGGAACTGGGCCGTTCAAATTCGCCCGCTTGATCTCGTCGCGGCCGAGGGCGGCCACCGTGGCGGCCAGATCTCCACCAGCTATGTCTCTGGGGCCCGAAACCCTAACGACGCGACTGTGGCCCCCGTCCGCGAGGACGAGGGCCACGAGGTGACTATCAGGGATTGGTGGGCCACACCGGGCGACCGACCGCAAGGTTCCCGTTGCCATCACCCTGGTACCAACGAAGGTCTCCGCGGCCCCAGCGGGCGAAGATGTCGCCCTTGCCGTCGCCGTTGAAGTCGCCGCCCAGGATGTATTGCATGGCTCCCCACTCCTTCGCCGGCCACATGCTGCGGGCGGAGTCGAAGGAGCCCTTGTCGTTGGCGACGTAGAGCTGCAGCGTGCCGTCGGTGGCTACGGCGACGAGGTCGTCGCGGTTGTCGCCGTTGAAGTCGCCGGAGGTGAGCAGGCGCTTGGTCCAGGTCCTGTCACCCCACTTTTCGGTCCGCTGACTGGTCGGGGCACCATCGGTGCTGGTGGGGTAGGCGAAGAGCGCGCCGTCATCCCGCACGGCCATCAGACCGTCGCGCGTCCAGCCCTTGTCCTTGTAACGCACCACGTGGGACATGGTGCTCCAGGAAGCGTCGTTCCAGACCTTGCGGCCTTCCGCGAGCTTGCCATCGGCGGTTCCGGCGTACAGCCGCAGGCCTCCGTCGTAGGCGATCGCCATGAGGTCCGCCTTGCCGTCGCCGTTGAAGTCACCTCCGATGATCTTCCGCATACCGTCCCAGGACTTGTCGTGCCACAGTTCCCGGCCGTACTCGAGGATGCCGTCCGGGCCGCTGTAGAAGGCGACCAGAGACCCGTCTTTGAGCACTGCGGCGATGTCGGTGCGACCGTCACCGTTGAAGTCGGCTGCGGTAACGACGTTCGTGGGGCTGTCAGCGCGGGTGGTCAGACGGAGGCGCTGAATCCAGCTGTTGATGTCATCGAGACGGGATTCCTTGGCAGCGCGGCTGGTCTGTGTGTCGTCGGCGCCCAGGCAGCCACCATGGCCGGACATGCTGTTGAGGCCGACCAGCTCGTAGCGCCCGCCGATTGAGCGGAAGGCAGGGCCACCAGTGTCGCCCTGGCAGACGGCGGCATCGTCAGACTTTGCCGTGATGCCGATCGAGGTGTCCTTCACCGAGCTGACGGTGAACTTCCCATAATGCAGGTTGTCGGGGACCCATTCGTCCTTGGTGCGTCCGAATCCGGCGACCAAAAGGTCCTCACCCGGCAGCGGGCTCTTGGTGCTGACATCTGCGGGGCTGATCCCAGTGACCGGCTTTGCCAGGCGTGCCATGACCAGGTCTCGATCGGCGCGGGGGACGAGCTCCACGACATCCGCCACCACGCCACTGTCGCGTGTGAGATCCGCGCGGCCGATCGTGGCCGTCGTCTTCAGTGTGGGTGCGCCGGCGGGGATCTGGATGCTCTGAGCAGGGTTGTCAGCGAAGCAGCTACCCGAGGTGAGCAGCCACTGCTGATCCACCAGGGCGGCAGAGCAGCTGCGCTGTCCTCCTCCGATGTCGAGCTTCGCTACAAACGGGAGCGAGCCGTCCTTGACCTTCTCACCTACGACGGCGTGCGCGGAGGCGCCAGCCAGCAGGCTGGCAGCGACAGAGGAGGCGACAAGCCCCGAAACCCACGCGGAGCGCGGGCGTATGGCAGTCATGTGCTGGTGAATCCTTCTGGGCTGAATACGCGGAAGTCCGCTGGGAACCGTGGCTTGAGAGCCACAAGCCGGATATACGGCGCGGAAGTGTTAGCCGGCGACGCGGAGTTCAACCAGCACGGTAGGGCTGCCAGGAACCTTGGTGCCCTCACCGACCGATGCGTCGTCGTACTTGGGGACGCTGACTTCCTGGGTCTTGCCGTCAGCGGTGAGGCTGGCGTGGATGGCAAAGTCACCCGTAGACAGGTGGTGCACCTTCGGGATCTCCAGAGCCAGATATCCAGCCTTTCCCGTGCCAGTGACCTTAAAGCAGAACCGCCCCCTGTCCGGATTCGGCTCGTCAGTTCGCGTAGACAGAACTTCGATATCCCGGGAAGCAGAGCAATCGGCCAAGATGATGTGACCGTCACCCTTACGAAGGATGATTCCGCGCTCCTTGAGGATCTTCGCCGCATTAGGGTAGGCAAAAGTTTCCGCAGTGAAAGACAGAGAGTCATCGCTCGCCGGATCTGGGGAAGCCGAAGCGACATTGAGCGTAGAAATGCCGACCGCGGCCGTGACGGACGCAACGATTCCTGCGAACAGAACTCTGCGCGCGCGAGGTATCACGTAGATCCTTCCCAGGGCTTCATCAAAGCAGAAGCCGGATGTAATCGCAAGGTAAATACGACCCCAAGACGATATCAGCCTGCCGACGCCGAGCCGCACTTGACCTGACGTCAGACCGAAGCGGGGGTGTACACCACCAGGCACCCCTGTGCTGCAGAGCCGACGTTGCATCACAAGCTCAGCGGTGCCGAGCGGCTGGATTGCTGCACAGATGGACGGCTTACACGAAGGCGAACAGAAGCTTTCTGGTTCGCAGCTATGCTCGCGGAGATGATCTACGCCTATCGCTAGAAGGAAGAAACAAGTTGGCGAGACACAACCTCCATTTGGGAGGGGCTATAGTGAGACCGCAGCGGGCACGTCAGCTTTGCGTTCTCCTGCTGTCATTGGCCCTTCTTCTGGGTCTGTTCGGTGGATCCGTAACAGCTGCGGAGCAACGCAACGATGGCCTATCTGGGCTGAGCGGCCGAGCTCTGGTGGTGGAGCTGTGGACCCGAGGTGGGGCTCAAGTCAAAGCAGCGGCCGAGGTAGCCCTTGCCGGCAACGATGACGACGTACGCCGGTTCCTCGACCGCGATAGAGAACTGGCCGAACTCAACGATGACAGGCTCACTGCCTCGCGCGTCTTCGACGCTGGTGGACCCGGCGTCCGCGATGCGGCCCGTAAGGCCCTGGCCGGCACGGCGGAAGATCTGCGCAGCTTTCTGAAGGAAGGCTGGCAGGAGCCGCAGGAACAAGATGAGCGTCTTCAAGTCTCACGGATCATGGATGGTGCTGGGCCTACCGTGCGGGAGGCCGGCCGGACAGCTCTGCAAGGCTCAGCGGAGGACATCCGCAAATTCTTGGATGAGACTCAAGGAACGGCTCGTGAAGCCGACGACCGGCTCAGAACATCCCAGATTGCAGATGCTGGAGGCGCAGCAACCAAAGAGGCTGCCCGGGTAGCTCTCAAGGGATCCATCGATGATGTGCGCGAGTTCCTGAACGTCGGTCAATACGTGGCGCGTTCACGCGATCAGGAACGAGCCACCGTATCGCAGTTGGCTCAACAAGCCATCGAGGACGGGAAGGTTGCCAAACGACAGACTGAGGCTGCCAAGGAAGCTTCGGACCGCGCCGTAAAGGCGGCCGAGCTAGCAAAGGAATCGGCAAAGAAGGCGGCAGCCGAAACCAAGGCCGCAGGCAAAGATGCTTCACGTGCAGCAGGTGCCGCAGGACGCGCAGCCAATGCTGCAGCCGGCGCCGCCAACGCAGCCCAGGAGGCCATCGGCGCGGCCCAGGCAGCAAATTATGCGGCCCGCATGGCTGCCAACGCCGCTGCGAACGCAGCGGCCGCAGCCGCCGCAGCGGCCGAGGCAGCAGCACGAGCCCGTGATGCCGCTGCGAATGCCGCCGTGGATGCCAATGGTGCAGCCGCTGCGCGGCGGGAAGCCGAAAATGCCTACGCCGCTGCTCGCGCCGTGGACGGGCTTCGCGAGGCTGTAGAGCAGGTCGTTATTGCGGCGCGGGCCTCGGAAGATGCAGCCAGCGCCGCCGCCAGCGCGAGCGCTAATGCCAGTGCCGCTGCTGACTCAGCGGACGAAGCCGGAGGATTTGCGGGCGAGTCGAGCGCCGAAGCGGCTGAGGCGCGACAGTGGGCGGGAACGGCCCGAAGCCAGGCGGCGGCTGCCGCTCGAGCAGCTAGGCAAGCGCAGGCCCTGTCAAACGAAGCAGCCAACGCAGCAGCTGAGGCGCTACAAGCAGCTAACCAAGCTGCACAACACGCCAGAAATGCGGCAAAAGCTGCCGAAGAAGCTGCTGAACACGCGGGTGAAGCAACGGCTGCAGCGAAACAATCCACCGATCACGCCAAGGCAGCCAAAGAGGCAGCCGATCAGGCGGTCAAGGCAGTTGAGACAGCACGTAAGGTCCATGAACTGGCGCAGAAGGTGGAGGCTGAGGAGCTAAAAACCAGGACTCAAGCCAGGATTGAGCGGGCCAGGGTCCTTCGGCAGGAAGATGACCGCCGAACGGCCGAGACCAAGCGCGCCATTGCCGACAACAAAGCCCTAGACGAGGAAGCTGGGCGCCTTGCGGTCGAAGCAGCAAAGCCGGAGACCGATACCAAGGCGTTGGCTGTCAAAGGTCGTAAGCTGGCAGTCCAGATCCTTAGGGTCCGGGGACCTTGGAGTCAGGCCGCCGCTAAATCCGCACTGGCAGGCTCGGATGACGTAGTTCGCGATTATCTTCGAACAGGCCGTCAAGAGGCTGTAAGTGAGGATGAACGCGCCGAGGTTCAACACATCGCGCTGGAAGGCAAACTGGAAGCAGTCCGAAAGGCTGCAGAAGGGGCGCTCAAGGGCGACGCCAAGCAAGTCAGCGCATTTCTGAGCAGCGGACAGCACGACGCTGCGCTCAGCGACTATCGCCTGCGCATAAGCCAGATCTCTGATGGCGCAGGGAAAGAAGTCAGGGCTGCAGCCCGTGTCGCCCTCAGAGATGACTCGGTCGACAATCTCCGCAAGTTCCTGGTCGAGGCTCAATACGTCGCCCGCGAAGCTGACGAACGTGTCTTGGCCTCCCGCCTTATGGACGGCGGCGGTCCTGAGACAAAGGCAGCTGCCAAGGTTGCCCTCGAGAGCCCACCCGAACTGCTGCATGCTTTCATCGAGACTGGGCAGTACGCCACAGCACGTCTGGACCATCTCACTGCTATCCATGTGGCAAGCGTCAAGCAACTCATCTCCGAAGCTGCTGTAGCTGCCGCCACAGCACAGAAGAATGCAGCCGAAGCCGCCGTCGTCGCCGTCACGGCCAACAAGGCTGCAGAGCAGGCCGCTGACTACGCCAAACAAGCACAGGAATCAGCGAACCAGGCTGCCGACTATGCCAACCAGGCGCGAGGCTATGCGCAACAGGCAGCAGCATCAGCTGCAGACGCCGCCCGCTCAGCGCAGGTCGCACGCGAGGCTTCAGCAGCCGCTATGGCAGATGCTGACGCAGCTGAGGCCTATGCGGCTGATGCTGAAGCATCAGCCGCATGGGCTCAAGACAACGCAGACGACGCTTATGCCTCAGCCGCCGATGCCTACACGTCTGCTGTTCAAGCTGGCCAGGACGCTGATGCCGCCAAAATAGCCTCGGCCAAAACGAAGGCCCATGAGCTTGCAATACGGATACAGGATCGCGAAACGGAGCTCCTGAATCAAATAAATAAGGAGGAAGCCGACGCCAGACGAAAAGCCCTAGAAACAGAGGGAATCGCCCACTGGGCGATCGAGCGTGGATGCCCCCTATATGATCCGCGCTGTTACGACGGCATAGTTGGCTTCACTCTGGACTGGTTTTCACTGAAGGACGCGGCCGAGTGCGGCGACAAAGTTACCTTCGATACCTGCAAAGAAATAATCGCCAATCTCCTCCCGACGAGAAAGGCGAGGGCCGTCGAAAAGGGCGGCAAATCCGTGCGCGACATTATACGGAAGTGGTTTAAGCGCGGCTGTAAACAATGCTTCCTTGCTGGCACCAAAGTCCTGATGGCCGACCGAACCGTCAAGAACATTGAGGACGTAGCAGCCGGCGATCGGGTCCTCTCTACCGACCCGAGCACAGAAAAAACCGAGCCGCGCACAGTGACTCGGAGAATCGTCACTGAAGACGACAAAAATTTCAATGAACTAACAATTTCCACTCCAGAGGGCCCGAGGAAACTCACAGCAACCTCCGAACACCCTTTCTGGAGTCCAGAAAAACACCATTGGCGCGCGGCAGGTGAGCTCACACCCGGAAGCAGTCTGCTCACCAGTTCCCAAGGAAACGTAAGAGTCCAAGGCAACCGCCCTTACAGTCAGCATGCCCGGACTTACAATCTGACGGTCGAAGGCTTCCACACTTATTACGTACTCGCCGGGCCAACTGCAGTTCTGGTACACAATTCCAACTGCGACGGGTACGATCCAGACTTTCCAACGATTAAGCTCAGCAATTATCGCGGGCGATTTAATGCCGCCCTATCGAAGAACGGATACAAGCGCCTTCCCGACGACTGGGATGCGCATCACGCCATCCCTCAGGAGTACCGAAACCATCCGGGGTTCGCAAACTTCGACTTCGACGCCCCTTCCAACATGCGCGGCGTGCCTGGTAGTAGAATGAAGTCTCGTCCAGCTAACGTCCATCAGGAAATAACGAATCAGTGGAAGTGGTTCCACGACATGAACCCGAAGCCTACTCGGGCTCAGATTGAGGACTTCGCTAGGCAAATAGATAGGGGATATGGTGCCTACTTCTGGCAAGAGCCTAAGTAACTGGATTGGTATGACGTCTCGACTTACGGTCGAGTTCATGAGAAGATTCGAGGCTACTTACGGCTACGAACCGGGAGAGAACCGTCTGGTCGAAGCCACAGGGAAGCCCAAGCATGACATGCTTCGCGCACTTGCTACAGCAGGCGCTCCGGCCGATCTGGTCGAGTTCTACGGTCAAGTAGAATGCGTATCTCTGCCCGATGTCGGCAATGGGATCTTTGTAGATCCTATCGAGGAAGTAATAGAAGGGGCAGCCGGGAGTCAGCCGACGCAGGTGACTGGATCCATCAATGGTTCCATCCTTGTTTTCGGATCGGATGGGGGCGGGGGGCTGTTTGTCTTGATGCCATCCGATAGCAAGGTCTACCGCATCAGTGGTGGCTCTCTGATTGCGTCAACCTATGACGTCAATGACTCCGGACTGGAAGTCGTTGCGGATACCTTTGACGGCTTCCTCGATTACATCTTTGATCAACTGTCTCAGCTTGTCTAAAACGAACGTCTAGTTCGCTGGAAAAATATCCCCCCGTGGGCTGGGGTCCAGGTTGCGAGTTATCGCCCTGGACCCCAGAAAATGTTGTTGTTTCGAACTTTATAAAACTAACTCGCGGCTCTTGTCTGCGGTTGCGAAATACGGTGCTGCGCGAGCAATAGGGTCATCACTAGCAACCCTTCATGGGGATGCGAACGGCCTTCGGCATCGACACGGCATTCAGTGGCAAGAACCACGTCGCGCCCTCGCACGCACATGGGGAGGCTCCTGCTCAGGAAGAAATGGGAGAGGAGTGACCGAGGAGTGGATCTTGCAAAGTGTCCCGCCCGTCACCAAGCCAGACCGACGCCTACCAACGCCCTGGCCTGCACCTCATCCCCACCCCCAACGTCAGCAGCTCCCCCGCACCTCGTTCGGGACGAAGAGGTCGTGGGTTCAAATCCCGCCACCCCGACAGGTGAATAACCAGCTCAGGCCCGGTCTTCTCACAGAGAAGACCGGGCCTGAGTCGTTTGCTGGAGCGCACTCGGCAACGCGTCGAGGGCCCACCCGGCGGGTGGCCTCGGCGTCAGCCGGGGAAGCCCGGTACGACCAGGCCGGACTCGTAGGCGATCACCACGGCGTGGGTCCGGTTCTGTGCGCCGAGTTTGGTCAGTACGTTGCCGACGTGGGTCTTCACGGTCTCCAGGCTCACCGTGAGCGAGTCCGCTATCTCCGGGTTGGACAGGCCGGTGGCCATCAGCCGCAGCACCTCTTCCTCCCGGCCCGTCAGCGCCGCCTTCGGCAGCGCTTCGGCGGAGGCCAGGGGGCGGGCGGCGACCATGCGGCGGAGGGCTGTCGGGAAGAGGATCGCCTCTCCCGCAGCCACAACTCGCACCGCCTCCGCGATCTGCCGGACCGGAAGGCGCTTGAGCAGGAAGCCACTGGCCCCGGCGCTGAGTGCGGCGGTGACGTAGTCGTCGGTCTCGAAGGTGGTGATCACCACGACCTTGGGGGGTTCGGCCGGGTCGGCCAGCAGTTGCCGGGTGGCTTCGATGCCGTTGCGGTGTGGCATCCGCACATCCATCAGGACCACGTCCGGTCGCAGCCGCCGCGCCTGCTCGACCGCCTCGATGCCGTCGGCGGCCTCACCCACCACCGTGATCCCCGGCTGCACGGCGAGCAGCGTGCGCAGGCCGCTGCGGGTCACCTCGTCGTCGTCCGCGATCAGGAGTGTGACGGGAGTGCTCGCGTCAGGGCTGGTCGTGACGGTGGCGCTCGTGTCGGAGCCGATCATGCCGACAACCGTACTGGCAGCCGGACCGCCAGCCGCCAGTGCTCCGGACCGGCCGGGCCGACCTCGATCTCACCATGCAGCAGCCGCACGCGCTCGGTCAGCCCTGGCAGGCCGTGCCCGGACGTCGGGAAGGTGCGCGAGCCCGTCCTCGCCCCCGTCCGGTTGACCACGCTGAGCTCCAGTCCGTCCGGCGCGGCCGCCACCCGGACCTTGATCGGGCCGCCCGTCCCGTGCCGCAGCGCGTTCGTCAGGCCCTCCTGGAGGATCCGGTACGCCGCTCGGGAGAGCGTCCCCTGCACCTGCGCCAACTCGCCCGACAGCTCCGGCTCCACCTCCCCGCCCGCGTGCCGCAATCGGTCGAGCAGTCCGGGCAGGTCGGCCAGGGTGCGGGTCGGCGCCGTGCCCGCCGTTTCCTCGCGCAGCGCGCCCAGGACGTAGTCCAGGTCCTCCAGCGCGGCCCGGGTCGACTCCTCGATGCTGCGCATGGCGGCCCGCGCCGCCGCCGGGTCGGCGGAGAGCACCTCGCCCGCCACCGCCGCCTGGATCGTTGCCGCTGTCAGCGTGTGGCCGATCGAGTCGTGCAACTCGTGGGCGAGTCGGTTGCGTTCGGCCAGCACCGTCTCCCGCTCGGCCGCCAGCGTGAGGCGCTCGGCCGAGGACGGGCCCAACAGTCTCGGCGCCAGCCATCGCAGGGTGCCCGTCAGCACCGCGCATCCGGCCATCCCCAGGAGCACGAAGCCGAGCGCGACCATCCGGCTCGCCCAGCCGCCGTCCGCCCGAGCCGTCCAGCCGAACAGGGAGATTCCCGCTTCGGCCCGGAGTCCGTCCACCGGGACGAGCAGGATGGTCAGGCCCGCGAGGATCAGCGAACCGCAGGCCAGCGCCGCCATCCACCCCAGTGCCACGTGCAGCAGCAGCCAGACCGGAGTCCGCCAGCGGTCGGCGCCGGCCCGCGCGGCGGGGGACGGCCCGCTGTCGGGTGAGCTCGCGGGGCGGCGTACGGCCACGGGGTCCGGCAACGGCACCTTCAGCAGCCGTCGGGCGCATGCGATCAGCAGTCGGCGTGTGGGGCGAGCCAGTCCGATCAGGCCGATCAGCACCGCCCAGACCAGCACGGTCAGCACGACCCGCACCATGTAGGAAGCGGAGGGCCACGCCAGCGCCGGCAGTGCCGCGAAAGGCAACAGCGGAAGGCTCGCCAGCGCGCCGCAAAAGCCGAAGAGCGCGCCCGAATATGTGGAGCCGCGCGATAGTGACCGAATTCTCCTGATCATGATCGGCCAGTATGCCCGGGTGGTTCGCCGACGACCTCCCTCGATCGGGGGAGCGTCTTTTCCCGCCTTCCCGCGATGCGCGTCCAGTACCTCGCGAGCCAGGATCGGCCTGACCGGCCGGCCACTCTCCTCGGTAAGGACGAGCATCATCGTGCGAAACAGACGAATAGCGAGACGAATAGCGCCCGTTCTTGCTGCCGGCATCGCGGCGGCTTCCTTTTCGGCGCTGGCGCCCGTGACGGCATTTGGCGCATCGGATGGCGCTGCCGGCAAGGATCCTCTGGGTCCTCTGGGTTCGTTCACGCAGCAGAAGCTCCAGTGGAAGCGCTGCGCTGCTGACGGCCCCGCCGACTTTCAGTGCGCGACGCTCAAGGTGCCGCTGGACTACGGCGATCCCGGCGGCAAGACGATCGACATCGCGATCTCGCGGCTCAAGGCGAGCAGCACGAAGGAACGTCGCGGAGCTCTGCTGCTCAACCCCGGCGGCCCCGGCGCGCCGGGGCTACGTCTGCCTGTCGACCCGCTGCTGAAGTTCCCCGGGGAGGTGAAGCGGCAGTACGACCTCATCGGCTTCGACCTGAGGGGCGCCGGACAGAGCTCTCCCGTCAGCTGCGGTCTGACGGCGGACGAACAGAGTGACAACCCGTACAAGCCCGAGACCTTCGCGAAGGACGTGGACCGGGCTCGTACGATCGCCGAGAAGTGCCAGGCCAAGGCCGGTGACAAGCTGCCGCACCTCACCACCCGCAACGCTGCTCGTGACATGGACGTCATCCGTGCCGCGCTGGGCGAGCAGAAGATCTCCTACCTGGGAATCTCCTACGGCACCTACCTCGGCGCCGTCTACACGCAGATGTTCCCCCAACGAGCCGACCGGTTCGTACTGGACAGCTCGACCGACCCCACGCGGGTCTACCGGGGAATGTTCCAAGACATGGCGAAGGGCGCCGAGCAGGCTTTCGCGCGATGGAGCGAGTGGGCCGCCGCTCGACACACGACGTACGGACTGGGCAAGACCCCGGCCGAGGTCCGCAAGGCCTACTGGGATCTGATCGCGCAAGCGAACCGTAAGCCCATTCAATTCGGGGGGCGGGCCCTCACCGGTGACGCCATCCGGGCCGACAACGGCACGTTCTTCCACGTGCAGAAAGCCTCCGAATTGATCGTCGGGCTGAAGAACGCGGCCGAGGGTCAGGATCCAAACTCGTCCGGTACGACCAGTCAGGTTGAGGAGCCCGACGACAACTACGTCTCCGTCGCCTGGTCCTTCATGTGCGCCGATACCCGCACCTGGTCGCGCGACCCGGAGCAGTACCGTCGCGAGGCGATCCGCGACAAGGCCCGTTATCCGCTGTACGGCGACTTCGCGGCCAACATCACGCCGTGTGCTTTCTGGAAGCAGGGCAGCGAGCCGCAGACCAAGATAGACAACAGGGTCGGTGTGCTGACCACACAGAACGAGTGGGATTCCCAGACGCCCCTCTTCGCAGGCCAGGCCATGCACCGTGCCCTGCGCGGCTCCCGGATGCTCACCGTCGCCGGCGGGGAGGGCCACGGCGTCCTCTACGCGTCCGACAGCAACTCCTGTGCGGACAAGGCCGCCACGGCGTACCTGACCACGGGCAAGCTCCCGGCCGAGGACTTGACCTGTCAGGCATGACTCTTGACCTGTCAGGCATGACTCTTGACCTGTCAGGCATGACTCTCAACTCAAACGAGTGAGCGAGTTATCCACAATCGCCCCGTCGTCCACAGGCTCGGCCGCTCCCCGCCGCGTTGTCGGCCGGGCAGCGCAGAATGGGGGCATGACTGAGAGCAACGGGTCCCTGCGAGGCGGCGCGGCCGAGACGCCCACCGCCTCCATCGCCACCATGCCGGACTGGGAGAAGCGCTTCCGCGCTCCGCGCACAGGGCTGCCGAGGTGGGCGGAAGACGCCCCGGACAGGTCGCTGTTCACCTCCAGCGCCACGGGGACCTTCGAGCTGTACGCCTGGGACCGGGCCACGGGCACGCAGCGCCAGGTCACGGACCGGCCCAACGGGACGACGGGCGGAGTGCTGTCCCCGGACGGGGAATGGATCTGGTGGTTCTCCGACACCGACGGCGACGAGTTCGGTGTCTGGGTCCGCCAGCCGTTCCACGGCGGGCCCGACGAGCCCGCCGCGCCGGGCCTGGAGCCCTCGTACCCGGACGGGCTGGCGATCGGCCGGGACGGCACGGCCGTCATCGGCCGTTCCACGGACAAGGCGGGCTCGTCCGTCCACGTCATAAGGCCCGGCCGCGAGGCTGTGGAGATCTACCGGCACCAGCAGTCCGCGGGCGTCGGCGATCTGTCCCACGACGGCACGCTCATCGCCATCGAGCACACCGAGCACGGTGACGCCATGCACTCCGCCGTCCGCGTCGTGCGCGCCGACGGCACGGCCGTCGGCGAGCTCGACGACACCCGTGGCGGCACCGAGGAGCTGGGCCTGTCCGTGATGGGCTTCGCCCCCGTCGACGGGGATTCGCGGCTGCTCGTCGGCCACCAGCGGCGCGGCCGCTGGGAGCCCATGCTGTGGGACGCGGTCACGGGCGAGGAGACCCCGCTCACCATCGACCTGCCGGGCGACCTGGACGCCGCCTGGTACCCCGACGGCTCCGCGCTGCTCGTCGTCCACGGCTACCAGGCACGCAGCGAGCTGTTGCGGTACGACCTGGGCAGCGGCGAGCTGACGCGTCTCGACACCCCGCCGGGCACGGTGTCCGGGGCTCTGCCGCGCCCGGACGGGACGGTCGAGTTCCTGTGGTCCTCGGCCGCCAAGCCGCCGGTCGTGCGGTCCACGGCCGGGCATGTCGTGCTGGAGCCGCCGGCGACGGCGCACGGCATCACCCACGCCCCCGACTCGGTGGCGGTCACCGACGCCTGGGTGGAGGGGCCGGGCGGCACGATCCACGCGCTGGTGCAGCGGCCCGCGGGCGAGGGCCCGTTCCCGACGGTCTTCGACATCCACGGCGGCCCCACCTGGCACGACAGCGACGCCTTCGCGGCCGCGCCCGCCGCCTGGGTGGACCACGGCTTCGCGGTCGTCCGCGTCAACTACCGGGGCTCCACGGGATACGGGCGGGCCTGGACGGACGCCCTCAAGCACCGCGTCGGGCTGATAGAGCTGGAGGACATCGCCGCCGTCCGCGAGTGGGCCGTGGCCTCGGGGCTCGCCGACCCCGAGCGGCTGGTGCTGGCCGGCGGGTCCTGGGGCGGCTATCTGACGCTGCTGGGGCTGGGCACCCAGCCCGGATCGTGGGCGCTGGGCCTGGCCGCGGTGCCGGTCGCGGACTATGTGACGGCCTACCACGACGAGATGGAGGCGCTGAAGGCCCTGGACCGCACCCTGCTCGGCGGTACGCCCGAGGAGGTGCCGGAGCGCTACGCCGCGTCGTCACCGCTGACGTACGTCGACGAGGTGCGCGCGCCGGTCTACATCTCGGCCGGGATGAACGATCCCCGCTGCCCGATACGTCAGGTGGAGAACTACGTCGAGCGGCTGAAGCTGCGCGACCACCCGCACGAGGTCTACCGCTACGACGCGGGGCACGGCTCGCTGGTGACGGAGGAGCGGATCAAGCAGCTTCGGCTGGAGATCGCTTTTGCGGAGCGTCATCTGGGCCGTCCGGCTTCGGACCGTTCGGGTCCTCGGGGGTGATGCCCAGCGCCAGGTCGCGGGCGGCCTCGGCCTCGCGGCGGAGGAGCCGGAACCACATGAAGGCGACGAAGCCGGCGAAGACGAACCACTCACCGGTGTAGCCGAGGTTCTGGAAGGCCTTGAGGTCCAGGCCGCTGTTCGGGGGGGCGGCCGGGGGCACGGCGGTCAGGGGGGCGGGCGCCTCGCGCAGGGTGATCCACGCGTCGTACACCCCGTACGGCACCAGGTTCACCAGCGAGGCGGCGCTGATCACGCCGATCTGGCCCTGGGGCAGCCCTCCGGAGGAGTGGACGCCCTTGGACGTCGGGCTCTCGGACGACTGGAGCGCACCGGTCACGGTGACCTCGCCGGACGGCGGGGCGGGCACCTTGGCGGCATCGGCGGACGCGCCGGCGTCGCCGGGCAGCCAGCCCCGGACGACCGGCAGGGCCTTCCCGGCGTCGGTGCGCAGCAGGGTCAGGACGTAGAAGCCCTTGCGCTCGTCGAGGTCCCGGTCGGGTACGAGCAGCTGGTGCCCGGCGTCGTAGCGGCCGGTGGCGGTGGCCTGCCGTCCGGAGGTCTCGGTGCTCACGGGCAGCAGTTCGCGCAGGGGCGCGGAGGCGGCCGCCCGGGCGTCGTCGGCCTGGGTCTGCTGCTCGCGGTGCGAGTCGACACGCGTCTCGAAGCGGCTGAGCTGCCAGCTGCCCATGAACAGGCACACGGGGATGGCCAGCACGGCGAAGACGTTGATCCCCCACCAGCGGGGAGTCAGCAGGAACCGATACACACCACCACGGTACGGGCACGGCCCCGGCACCGATCCGCCGGGGCGGTGCCATCCCCTGCCTGGGGCCGGGGGGGAGGGAAC
>NZ_JAVRFI010000022.1:0-123853 GCF_031845785.1 Streptomyces hesseae | reverse complement strand
TCATAGTGTTTCGGTGGTCATAGCGTTAGGGAAACGCCCGGTTACATTCCGAACCCGGAAGCTAAGCCTTTCAGCGCCGATGGTACTGCAGGGGGGACCCTGTGGGAGAGTAGGACGCCGCCGAACTTCTTTTGGAGAAAGCCCTGGCAGGGGATACCTGCCGGGGCTTTCTTGCGTTGTACGGCCGCTGTGGCCGCCCCCTCCGCACGACCCCCGGACGGCTGGGGGTAAGGTCAGGGGGAATCGTTGGTACATATCCCCACAGGAGGCCCCCGGGTGGAGGTCCAGGAGACGCGTGTTCAGACCGACCGTGTCCTCACCATCCCGAACATCCTCAGCATGGCGCGCCTCGTCGGCGTTCCTTTGTTCCTGTGGCTGATTCTTCAGAAGCACGACGGCTGGGCGCTCCTTGTCCTGGCGCTCAGCGGTGTCAGCGACTACCTCGACGGAAAGCTCGCCCGGCGCTGGAATCAGGTCAGCAGCCTCGGCCGGCTGCTCGATCCGGCCGCCGACCGGCTCTACGTCCTCTCCACACTCTTCGGTCTGACCTGGCGTGAGATTCTGCCGCTCTGGCTGACCCTGGCCCTGCTCGCCCGGGAGGCGATGCTGTTGGTCATGGTGTGGATCCTGAGGCGTCATGGCTATCCGCCGCCGCAGGTGAACTTCCTCGGCAAGGCCGCGACCTTCAATCTGATGTACGCCTTCCCGTTGCTGCTTCTCAGTGATGGATCCGGCTGGCTCTCGTCACTCGCCGCGATTTTCGGATGGGCGTTCGCCGGATGGGGTACAACCCTCTATTGGTGGGCAGGGATCCTCTACGTGGTCCAGGTCCGCCGACTCGTCAGAGCGGATGCCACGGCCGACTGATCTCGCCGTACTCCCCAGCCTCACCGGGCAGGAGCCCCACCGGGCGCGCGTGGACGCGCTGCCTCGGCCGGGCTCGTCGGGCGATTTCGTCGGCATGACCGTCGTCTCTCAAGGAGGACGCTTCCGACATGAAGGCCGTCGTGATGGCCGGCGGCGAGGGCACCCGCCTTCGCCCCATGACCTCGAGCATGCCCAAGCCGCTCCTGCCCGTGGCCAACAGGCCGATCATGGAGCATGTGCTCCGTCTGCTGAAGCGGCACGGGCTCACCGAAACCGTCGTGACCGTACAGTTCCTGGCCTCCCTGGTGCGGAACTACTTCGGTGACGGTGAGGAGCTCGGCATGGAGCTCACCTATGCCAACGAGGAGAAGCCACTCGGCACCGCGGGCAGCGTCAAGAACGCCGAGGAGGCGCTCAAGGACGATGCCTTCCTCGTCATCTCGGGCGACGCCCTCACCGATTTCGACCTCACCGACCTGATCCGTTTCCACAAGGAGAAGGGCGCCCTGGTCACGGTCTGTCTGACGCGGGTCCCCAATCCGCTGGAATTCGGCATCACGATCGTCGACGAGCAGGGCAAGGTCGAGCGCTTCCTGGAGAAGCCGACCTGGGGTCAGGTCTTCTCCGACACCGTCAATACGGGCATCTATGTCATGGAGCCCGAGGTCTTCGACTACGTCCGGCCCGATGTTCCGGTCGACTGGTCGGGGGATGTCTTCCCGCAGCTGATGAAGGAAGGCAAGCCCATCTACGGCTATGTGGCCGAGGGCTACTGGGAGGACGTCGGCACCCACGAGAGCTATGTGAAGGCGCAGGCCGATGTCCTGGAGGGCAAGGTCGACGTCGACATAGACGGTTTTGAGATCTCGCCCGGGGTCTGGGTGGCCGAGGGCGCCGAGGTGCATCCCGACGCGGTCCTCCGCGGCCCGCTCTACATCGGCGACTACGCCAAGGTCGAAGCCGGCGCCGAGATCCGCGAGCACACCGTCGTCGGTTCCAATGTGGTCGTCAAGAGCGGTGCCTTTCTGCACAAGGCCGTCGTCCACGACAACGTCTACGTCGGCCAGCAGAGCAATCTGCGCGGCTGTGTCGTCGGCAAGAACACCGACATCATGCGGTCCGCCCGGATCGAGGACGGGGCCGTCATCGGCGATGAGTGCCTCGTCGGTGAGGAATCGATTATCCAGGGCAATGTCCGGGTCTATCCCTTCAAGACCATCGAGGCCGGAGCGTTCGTCAACACCTCCGTCATCTGGGAGTCCCGGGGACAGGCCCATCTCTTCGGCGCCCGCGGTGTGTCCGGGATCCTCAATGTGGAGATCACCCCCGAGCTGGCGGTCCGGCTCGCCGGCGCGTATGCGACGACGCTGAAGAAGGGGGCCACCGTCACCACCGCGCGGGACCACTCCCGTGGCGCGCGAGCCCTCAAGCGTGCGGTGATCTCGGCCCTTCAGGCCAGCGCCATCGACGTCCGCGACCTGGAGAACGTCCCCCTTCCGGTGGCCCGGCAGCAGACCGCGCGGGGCAGCGCCGGCGGCATCATGATCCGTACGTCGCCCGGGGTGCCGGACTCGGTGGACATCATGTTCCTGGACGAGCGCGGCGCCGATCTCTCCCAGGCGGGGCAGCGCAAGCTCGACCGGGTCTACGCCCGTCAGGAGTACCGCCGCGCGTTCCCCGGGGAGATCGGCGATCTGTCCTTCCCGTCCAGCGTCTACGACTCCTACACGGGTTCGCTACTGCGGTCCGTGGACACCACCGGTGTCGCGGAGGCGGGGCTGAAGGTGGTCGTGGACGCCTCGAACGGCAGCGCCGGGCTCGTGCTGCCCAGCCTGCTCGGCCGGCTGGGAGTGGACGCGCTCACCATCAACCCCGGGCTCGACGAGGCCCGGCCCACCGAGACCGCCGACGCCCGTCGCTCCGGGCTGGTGCGGCTGGGGGAGATCGTGGCGTCGGCGCGGGCCGCGTTCGGGGTGCGGTTCGACCCGGTGGGCGAGCGGATCTCGCTGGTGGACGAGCGCGGGCGCATCGTGGAGGACGACCGCGCGCTGCTGGTCCTCCTCGACCTGGTGGCCGCCGAGCGGCGCAGCGGGCGGGTGGCGCTGCCGGTGACCACGACCCGGATCGCCGAGCAGGTGGCGGCGTACCACGGGACGCAGGTGGAGTGGACGACGACGTCGCCGGACGATCTGACGAGGGTGGGCCGGCAGGAGACGACGATCTTCGGTGGGGACGGGCGCGGCGGCTTCATCATCCCGGAGTCCAGCAGCGTCTTCGACGGTACGGCCGCTTTCGTCCGGTTGATCGGGCTGGTGGCCCGTACGCAGCTCACGCTCAGCCAGATAGACGCACGGATCCCCAGGGCGCATGTCCTGCGCCGGGACCTGGCCACGCCATGGGCCGTCAAGGGTCTGGTGATGCGGCATGTGGTGGAGGCCGCCGGTGACCGTTCGGTGGACACGACGGACGGGGTGCGGGTGGTCGAGGCCGACGGGCGCTGGGTGATGGTGCTGCCCGACCCGGCGGAGGCGGTGACGCACCTGTGGGCGGAGGGGCCTGACGACGCCTCCGCGCAGGCGCTGCTGGACGAGTGGTCGGCGGTCGTGGACGGCGCCGGGCGCTGACGGCCCGCGGGGCGTCGTCCGCCTCCGGCCGGGGGGATGTTCCCCCGCTGTTCCCGGAGTGTCGTGAATCCGTACCGGATCCGGCACGCCGGTGGGGCCATTGGGAGACGACGCCCCCGACGTGCGACGATGTGCGGCATGTCGCAGCAGCCCCCCGTTCGGAGCACCTCTTCGCCGCCGTCGCGTCCCGACGCGTCGATGTCGCTGCTGACCAATGTGATGGATCACAGCCTCGACGAGGGGTACGCGGAGGCGGCGGCCCGGCGGGCCGAGGGCGGCAAGGGTCTGCCGAGCACCCTGCGGGCGAAGTTGGGGCTGGCCGGGGCCCTGCTGCTGTCGGCCGTGGTGGTGACGCTGGGGGCGGCGCAGGCGCGGATATCGGCACCGACGCTGGCCAAGGAGCGCGAACAGCTCATCCAGCGGATCGAGGCGGAGACCTCCTCCGCCGACAGCCTCCAGAAGAACGTCGACTCCCTGCGGGACTCGGTCGGCACCAAGCAGCGTGACGCGCTGCGGAAACACGGTGGGGACCAGGCCGAGTTGGTGTCGCTGCTCGCCGGTGCCACGCCGGTGCGCGGACCCGGGGTCAAAGTGGTGATCGACGACGCCAAGCAGGCCCGGACCAGTGGGGGCGGGCCGAGGGAGAGCAGTGGCTTCTCCGACACCGGGCGGGTGCGCGACCGCGATATGCAGCGGGTCGTCAACGGTCTGTGGCAGTCCGGCGCCGAGGCGATCGCCATCAACGGTCAGCGGCTGACGGCGCTGTCCGCTATCAGGGCCGCGGGGGACGCCATACTGGTCGACAACAGACCGCTGGTGCCGCCCTACACGGTGCTGGCGATCGGGGACGGGCAGCGGTTCAGCACCGCGTTCCAGGACAGCGCCGACGGCCAGTATCTGCATGTGCTCCAGCAGAACTACGGGATCCGCGCGAGCATTTCCACCCAGGACGAGGTCCGGCTGCCCGCCGCGCCGAGTCTGATCGTACGTACCGCAACACCAGGGAAGGGCACATCGTGATCGCCGTATTGGGCCTCATCGTGGGAGTCGTGGTCGGGCTGGTCGTCCGTCCCGTGGTGCCGACGGCGGTCGAGCCCTACCTTCCCATCGCCGTCGTGGCGGCGCTCGACGCGGTGTTCGGCGGCCTCCGGGCGATGCTGGACGGGATCTTCGACGACAAGGTGTTCGTCGTGTCGTTCCTGTCCAATGTGGTCGTGGCCGCGCTCATCGTCTTCCTGGGCGACAAGCTCGGCGTCGGCGCGCAGCTGTCCACCGGTGTGGTGGTCGTCCTGGGCATCCGTATCTTCTCCAACGCGGCCGCCATCCGGCGGCACATCTTCCGGGCGTGAGACCGATGAGCGCAGACGACACTCCCGACAAGTCCGGACAGCCGGGGCGGCCGGAAGAGCCGGAGAAGCCCGAACGGTCCGAGGAGCCCGAGCACGGTGGGTCGTCGGGCGAGCCGGAGAAGGAGCAGGCGGAGAAGGAACCCCGGGAGTCGGAGCCTCAGGAGCCGGAGGCCGGGGCGCCCGGGCCCGCGGAATCCGGGCCGGAGCGGCCCGAGCCCGGCCCTGTCCCCCCAAAGGGAGCCGCCTCCGGGACCACCCCGTTGACGGGGCGTCAACGGCTGATGAGCGGGCTGTGGCCCCCAAGGCTGACGCGCGCCCAGCTGACCGTGGCGGTGCTGCTGTGTGTTCTCGGGCTGGGCCTGGCCATCCAGGTCCGTTCGACGAGCGACAACACCGCCCTGCGCGGTGCCCGGCAGGAGGATCTCGTAAGGATCCTGGATGAACTGGACAATCGCACCAAGCGGCTCGAGGACGAGAAGCGCCGGCTGGAGAGCCAGCGCTCCGAGCTGGAGAGCAGTTCCAACCAGGCGGCCGAGGCCCGTAAGCAGACCGCGCAGAAGGAGGAGCAGCTCGGGGTGCTCGCCGGTACGGTGGCGGCCGAGGGGCCCGGCATCGAACTCACGGTGAGCGACAGCAAGGGCGCCGTGGAGGCGGACAAGTTGCTCGACACGATCCAGGAGCTGCGGGCCGCGGGCGCGGAGGCGATCCAGATCAACGATGTCCGGGTTGTCGCGGGCACCTATTTCTCGGGCTCCGCGGGAAAGGTGGAGATCGATGGAAAAAAGGTCTCGCAGCCCTATAAGTTCAAGGTCATCGGCAAGCCCCAGGATCTGGAGCCCGCGCTGAACATCCCGGGTGGTGTGGTGCAGACTCTCGAGAAGGAGCAGGCGTCGGTGAGTGTCTCCCGGTCTGAGAAGATCATTGTGGACGCCTTGCGCCCGGCGAAGCGGCCTGACTACGCTCGGTCGTCATCGCAGTGAGACGGGCGTGCGGGCGGGGCCCGTGGGGAGGGCGGGAGGTTGCGGGGGGTCGGCGCACCAAGTCAAGGGTGCGTGATGGAAACTGTCTGTTGACTGCGGACGTTGTAGAGATGTCCAGGTCGGACGGTGTGTGCAGCAAGGTTTTGTCCTGCCCCACGGGCGGGTCTGTTTCGGTCAAGGGGAATCGCCCGTGAAGTTGTTTGCGAAGTTGTTCGGCAAGAGCGCACGCCAGGACGGCGGCACGGCCCGGCACCGGGCGTCGCGTTCCGGGGACGGTGGCGAGAATGCCCAGGAGGGTCGCCCGCTCTTCCGGGACCAGGTCGACGCCCAGGGCTATGGAGGCGACATTCCGGGCGGTCCGGGCGCGTCCTCTGTTGACCCTGCCCAGGCGGGGCGCATAGGTTTCGGGGCACCAGCGACCTCAAGTGCGGGTGGAGGGTTTGCCTTGCCGGTATGTACGAGGTGTGGCCACCGGAACGCCGAGGCGAGCCGGTTCTGTTCCAACTGCGGCGCTCCGCTGCGGCCGGGGGCGGTCGCCGAGCGCGCTTCGGAGACGACCTCGACCATCTCCATCTCCGGTCTCGAGGCGTATGACTCGGAGACCACCGGCCAGACGGCGATCCCGGCGCTCTCGCCCGAGGCGCAGGCCGCCGTTGAGGCGCTGCCCCTGGGCTCGGCCCTGCTGGTGGTCCGTCGCGGCCCCAACTCCGGCAGCCGCTTCCTGCTCGACGCCGAGGTGACCACCGCGGGCCGGCACCCGCAGAGCGACATCTTCCTCGACGACGTCACCGTCTCGCGCCGGCACGTGGAGTTCCGCCGGAACCAGGACGGCAGCTTCACCGTCACCGACGTCGGCAGCCTCAACGGCACGTACGTCAACCGCGAGCAGATCGAGTCGGTCGTCCTCGCCAACGGCGACGAGGTGCAGATCGGCAAGTACCGGCTGGTCTTCTTCGGCAGCCAGGGCATCTGACCCGCTCCCGGACGCCGTCCGGGGCACCTCCAGGGAAGGGCCATGCTTCGAACACCGTCGGGCGGCGCCGGGTCCTCCGGTGCCGCCGGTGCGGAGGGCAGGCTGGTGAGCATCGGAACGGTGCTCAACCTGCTGCGCGAGGAGTTCCCCGAGGTCACCATCTCCAAGATCCGCTTCCTGGAGGCGGAGGGCCTGGTGGAGCCCCGGCGTACCCCCTCCGGCTACCGCAAGTTCAGTACGGATGACGTGACCCGGCTCGGGTACGTGCTGCGGATGCAGCGCGATCACTATCTCCCGCTCAAGGTCATCCGGGAGCAGCTGGATGCCCTGGCCCGGGGCGAGAAGGTCCAGCTGCCCGCCCCCGCGCAGCCGAGGGACGCCCTCGACCTCTCGGACGTCCTGGACGAGCCCGGGGCGCCCGCGACGGCCCCGGGAGGGCCCGAGGGGCCCGTGACGGCCCGTATCGGCCGTACGGAGCTGCTGGCCGGCGCCGGGGTCTCCGAGGAGGAGCTGGCCGAGTGGGAGTCCTACGGGCTGCTCACGGCCCACCCGGACGGCGGATTCGACGCCGATTCCATGACGATCGCCAAGCTCGTCGCGGACCTGGGCCGTTTCGGTCTGGAGCCGCGCCACCTACGGGCCGTGAAGGCCGCCGCCGAGCGTGAGGCGGGCCTGGTCGAGCAGGTGGTCGCCCCCCTGCGCCGGCACCGCAACCCGCAGACCAGGGCCCATGCCGAGGCCACGGCCAGGGAGCTGGCCGCCCTGTCCGTACGGCTGCACGCGGCCCTGGTGAAGGCCGCTCTCCGGCCCCGTGGCCAGTCACAGTGAGTGCCCGACTACCCAAACCCGCCGGGCACGGCCTAGGGTTGCTGTGTGAACGAGCTCGATGTCGTGGGTGTCCGGGTGGAAATGCCCTCAAACCAGCCGATCGTGCTCCTGCGTGAAGTGGGAGGCGACCGCTACCTCCCGATTTGGATCGGACCGGGAGAGGCGACCGCGATCGCCTTCGCCCAGCAGGGCATGGCGCCTGCCCGTCCGCTGACCCACGACCTGTTCAAGGACGTGCTGGAGGCGGTCGGACAGCAGCTCGCGGAGGTTCGCATCACGGATCTGCGCGAAGGCGTCTTCTACGCGGAGCTCGTCTTCGCCAGCGGGGTGGAGGTCAGCGCGAGGCCGTCCGACGCCATAGCGCTGGCGCTGCGCACCGGCACGCCGATCTACGGCAGTGACGGGGTGCTGGACGACGCGGGGATCGCCATCCCGGACGAGCAGGAGGACGAGGTGGAGAAGTTCCGCGAGTTCCTCGACCAGATCTCGCCGGAGGACTTCGGCAGCAGCAACCAGTAGGGCGCGGGGAACCCGGCGGAGAGCCGGTGGAAACCGCCTCAAGGTCGCATTCGAGTAGTTTTTCCCGCTACCTGGACACGTAAAACCACTCTCAGGGTGATTATCACTCGGCGTGCCGAGTGTGGCGATCGTTGACGCACCCCGAGCGACTGCCTACCGTCGAGAAGGCAGGTCAAGGACGGAGGTCGGCGTGAGAAGCACGGGCGACGGTACGGCGGTCGGCGGTCCGTATCCGCTGCATGGGGGAACGGTCGAACCAGTGCCCCGCTATTCCGCAACGGCAGCGGTGACCACCCCACGGGGAAGCGAGTCCGGGGGCGTGACGCCCTCCCGGAGCTCCGACGGCATCGGATATCGGGGGCCCACGGCGTGCGCGGCCGCGGGCATCACCTACCGGCAGCTCGACTACTGGGCGCGCACCGGACTTGTGGAGCCCAGCGTGCGGCCCGCGTACGGGTCTGGCAGTCAGCGGCTCTACAGCTTCCGGGACGTAGTCGTCCTGAAGATCGTGAAGCGGCTGCTGGACACCGGGGTCTCGCTCCAGAACATCCGCACCGCCGTGCAGCATCTGCGCTCGCGCGGTATGGAGGACCTGGCGCAGATGACGCTGATGAGCGACGGCGCCACGGTCTACGAGTGCACCTCGCCGGACGAGGTCGTCGACCTCCTCCAGGGCGGCCAGGGCGTCTTCGGGATCGCCGTGGGCGTCGTCTGGCGCGATGTGGAGAGCGCCCTCGCCCAGCTCCACGGGGAGCGGGTGGACACCGGTGAGACGCTCATCGGCCACAACCCGGCCGACGAGCTCGCCCGCCGCCGCAACCGGGCGGGATGAGGCCCTCCGGGGCCCGTACGACAGCGTGACAGGGCGCCCCGCGCAGGCCGTGACAGCGGCCCGCGCGGGGCGCCGCGTCGTACATCGGTGCGATTGTCAGTGGTATGCGGCAGCATCTGTCCTGTGAGGGGTGCGCCGACGATTCTCCATCTGGACATGGACGCGTTCTACGCTTCGGTGGAGCAGGCGTCCAAGCCCAGCCTGCGCGGAAAGCCCGTGGTGGTGGGCGGGCTGGGTCCCCGTGGCGTGGTGGCCACGGCGTCGTACGAGGCGCGGGTCTTCGGCGTCCACTCCGCCATGGCGACGGCCCAGGCCCGCAGGCTCTGCCCCAACGCCGCCTACCTCACCCCTCGGTTCGAGCTGTACCAGCGGATCAGCCAGGTGGTGATGGGGCTGCTGGGCGAGCTGTCGCCGCTGGTGGAGCCGCTCAGCCTCGACGAGGCGTTCGTCGACCTGGAGGCGGGCGGGGTGCCGGCCTCCGGTGCAGCCGCCCGCGCGGTGGGGGAGCGGCTGCGGCGCGACATCGAGGCGGCCACGGGACTGACGGCCTCGGTGGGGCTGGCCGGTTCCAAGATGTTCGCGAAGATCGCCTCAGAGGAGGCCAAGCCGAACGGGCTCATGCTCATCGAGCCCGGTACGGAGCTGGATGTCCTCGGCCCCATGTCGGTGCGGACCATCCCCGGCGTCGGCCCCGCCACCGCTGAAACGTTGCGGCGGGCCGGCATCACCACCGTGACGGAGACGGCCGAGGCCGGCGAGGACGAGCTGGTGCGGCTCCTCGGCAAGGCCCACGGCGGAGGGCTGTACGCCCTGGCCACCGGGCACGACGACCGCCCCGTGGTCGCCGAGCGGGACGCCAAGTCCGTGTCCGTGGAGGACACCTTCGCCGAGGACCTCACCGACCGGACCCGGGTGCAGCTGGAGCTCGCCCGCCTCGCCGACCGCTGCGTGGCCCGGCTGCGCGGCGCCGGGCGCTCGGGGCGGACGGTCGTCATCAAGGTGCGGCGGTACGACTTCTCAACCCTGACCCGCTCGGAGACCCTGCGCGGCCCGACCGACGACCCCGCCGTGGTGCGCGAGGCGGCCGCCCGGCTGCTGGAGCACGTGGACACCACGGCCGGGGTGCGGCTGCTGGGCGTGGGCGTCTCGGGGCTCGCCGACTACACCCAGGAGGATCTCTTCGCCCAGGCCGCCGCGGGGGCCGCCGAGGCCGCGGCGGCGGCCGGGACGGCCACGACGGCCGGGGCGGCACCCCACGAGCCCGAGACGCCCCAGGAGCCTCAGACGGCCCCTGAGGGGCCGCCCCGATGGCTTCCGGGGCTGGACGTCCGGCACGATGAGCACGGGGCGGGCTGGGTGCAGGGCAGCGGCGTGGGGCGCGTCACCGTCCGCTTCGAGGAGCCCTGGTCGGCGCCCGGGCGGGTACGGACCTTCCGCGTCGACGACCCGGCGCTCCACCCCGCCGAACCACTGCCGCTGGTGCGTACGGAGGGCGATCAGTCGCCCGTGCCCGCCGGGCCCCCGGACGGCGCCTCCCCGGCGGCCGTGCCGTCGGCCGCCGGAGGCGGCTCCGGCGAGGGCAGCTCCAGCCCGTAGTGCCGGTAGAGCCGGAGCTCCTGCGCGGGGGAGAGGTGCCGGCCCACCCCGAAACCGGGGGCCTCCCTGATCAGCGCGCGCTCGTAGGGGATGCGCAGCCCGTCGTCCTCGACCCGGCTCGGCTCCAGCGGTACGAAGGCGTCCCGGCCGAAGAGGCCGGTGCGCACGGCCGCCCACTCCGGCTCCCCGGTGGCGTCGTCCAGATACACCTCGTCCACGGTGCCGATCTTCACGCCGTCCCGGTCGAAGGCCTTGCGCCCGATGAGGCTCCGGGGGTCGATGTCGGTCTGCACGGCTCCTCCGCTGCTCCCCGCCCATGACGGTCCTCGTCACCACGAAAAACCACGGACGTGAAACCGGCCACTCGGGAGATCCACCCGGAAACCCTCGCTGGTAGGCTGGCGAATGGCCGCAGACCCCGTGCGGGAGAGCTCTTCTCGAAGCCCCCAGGGCGTTGGTGAAGGCGCCGAAGGAGCAAATCCTCCCCGGAATCTCTCAGGCACCCGTACCGCATGGACGAGGTCACTCTGGAAAGCAGGTCGGGCCCAGGTCAGGCAGTACGCCGAAGCCCCTCCTCACCGACGGTGAAAGCCGGATCGTGCGCCGCGGCCCGGTGAAGCTCTCAGGTTGAGATGACAGAGGGGGAGGCCGTTCGGGTACCCGCGCCGTGGTACCCCTCGCAGGTCGCAATGACCAGGAGGCCTCCGCAGATGACCGTCCACCGCATCGCCCTCACCGACCTGGAGCGGGGCACGCCCTTCGAGGCGCGCCACATAGGTCCCGACGCCGCCGCCCAGGCCAAGATGCTCGCCCAGGTCGGTTTCGGCTCGCTCGACGAGCTCACCGCCGCCGCCGTTCCGGACGCGATCAAGAACGTCGGGGCGCTCGGCCTGCCGGAGGCCCGTACCGAGGCCGAGGTCCTCGCCGAGCTCCGCTCCCTCGCCGACCGCAACACCGTGCTGGCCTCCATGATCGGCCTGGGCTACCACGGCACGTTCACGCCGCCGGTGATCCTCCGCAACGTCATGGAGAACCCCGCCTGGTACACGGCCTACACGCCCTACCAGCCGGAGATCTCCCAGGGCCGCCTGGAGGCCCTGCTCAACTTCCAGACGGTCGTCGCCGATCTGACCGGGCTGCCCACCTCCGGCGCCTCCCTCCTCGACGAGGGCACCGCCGCCGCCGAGGCCATGGCGCTGGCCCGCCGCGTCGGCAAGGTCAAGGACGGCGTCTTCCTCATCGACGCCGACACCCTGCCGCAGACCGTCGCCGTCATCGAGACGCGCGCCGAGCCCACCGGCGTCGAGGTCGTCGTCGCCGACCTGTCCGAGGGTATCCCCGAGGAGATCGCCGAGCGCGGCGTCTTCGGCGTCCTGCTCCAGTACCCCGGAGCCTCCGGCGCCGTCCGCGACCTCCGCCCGCTGATCGAGCGGGCCCACGAGCTCGGCGCGGTCGTCACCGTCGCCGCCGACCTCCTCGCCCTCACCCTGCTCACCCCGCCCGGCGAGCTCGGCGCGGACATCGCGGTGGGCACCAGCCAGCGCTTCGGCGTCCCCATGGGCTTCGGCGGCCCGCACGCCGGATTCATGGCCGTCCGCGACAAGTTCGCCCGCAGCCTCCCCGGCCGCCTCGTCGGCGTCTCCGTCGACGCCGACGGCGACAAGGCCTACCGCCTGGCCCTCCAGACCCGCGAGCAGCACATCCGCCGCGAGAAGGCCACCAGCAACATCTGCACCGCCCAGGTGCTGCTCGCCGTCATGGCCGGCATGTACGCCGTCTACCACGGCCCCGACGGCCTCGCCGCGATCGCCCGGCGCACCCACCGCCTCGCCGCGATCCTCGCCGAGGGCCTGCGCGCCGGGGGCGCCGAGGTCGTGCACGGCGCCTACTTCGACACCGTCACCGTGCGCGTGCCCGGCCGGGCCGCCGAGGTCGTCGAGGCCGCCCGCGAGCGCGGCGTCAACCTCCGCCTGACCGACGCCGACCACGTCGGCGTCTCCTGCGACGAGACCACCACCCGCGCCCACCTGGCCGCCGTCTGGGCCGCGTTCGGCGTGGAGGGCGACGTCGAGGCGCTCGACGCGAGCGTCGCCGAGGCGCTTCCCGAGGGCCTGCTGCGCTCCGGCGACTACCTCACCCACCCCGTCTTCCACCAGCACCGCTCCGAGACCGCGATGCTGCGCTACCTGCGCCGCCTCGCCGACCGCGACTACGCCCTGGACCGGGGCATGATCCCGCTCGGCTCGTGCACCATGAAGCTCAACGCCACCACCGAGATGGAGCCGGTCACCTGGCCCGAGTTCGGCCAGCTGCACCCCTTCGCGCCCATCGAGCAGGCCGAGGGCTACACCACCCTCATCACCGAGCTCGAGGAGCGGCTCGCCGAGGTCACCGGCTACGACAAGGTCTCCCTCCAGCCCAACGCCGGCTCCCAGGGCGAGCTCGCGGGCCTGCTGGCCGTCCGCGCGTACCACCGCGCCAACGCCGACGAGCGCCGCACGGTGTGCCTCATCCCGTCCTCCGCGCACGGCACCAACGCCGCCAGCGCCGTGATGGCCGGCATGAAGGTCGTCGTCGTCAAGACCGCCGACGACGGCGAGGTCGACGTCGAGGACCTGCGCGCCAAGATCGAGCAGTACCGCGACGAGCTCGCCGTGCTGATGATCACCTACCCCTCCACCCACGGCGTCTTCGAGGAGCACGTCGCCGACATCTGCGCGTCCGTGCACGACGCGGGCGGCCAGGTGTACGTCGACGGCGCCAACCTCAACGCCCTGGTGGGCCTGGCCAAGCCGGGCCGGTTCGGCGGCGACGTCTCGCACCTGAACCTCCACAAGACCTTCTGCATCCCGCACGGCGGCGGCGGCCCCGGCGTCGGCCCGGTCGCCGTCCGCGCCCACCTCGCCCCGTACCTGCCCAACCACCCGCTCCAGCCCACCGCGGGCCCGGCCACGGGCGTCGGCCCGATCTCGGCCGCGCCCTGGGGCTCCGCGGGCATCCTGCCGATCTCCTGGTCGTACGTCCGGCTGATGGGCGGTGCGGGCCTCACGCGCGCCACGCAGGTCGCGGTGCTCGGCGCCAACTACATCGCCAAGCGCCTCGAGCCGCACTACCCCGTGCTCTACACCGGCCCGAACGGACTGGTCGCGCACGAGTGCATCGTGGACCTCCGGCCGCTGACCAAGGCCACCGGCGTGAGCGTCGACGACGTCGCCAAGCGCCTGATCGACTACGGCTTCCACGCGCCGACCATGTCGTTCCCCGTCGCCGGCACGCTGATGATCGAGCCGACGGAGAGCGAGGACCTCGCCGAGCTGGACCGGTTCTGCGAGGCGATGATCGCCATCCGCGCCGAGATCGAGAAGGTCGGCTCGGGGGAGTGGCCCGCCGAGGACAACCCGCTGCGCAACGCCCCGCACACCGCCGCCTCGGTGACGGGCGCGTGGGAGCACCCCTACACCCGTGAGGAGGCGGCCTTCCCGTCCGGGGCGTCGAAGGCCGACAAGTACTGGCCGCCGGTGCGCCGCGTGGACGGTGCCTACGGTGACCGGAACCTGGTCTGCTCCTGCCCGCCGCTGGAGGAGTACGACGGCTGACCCGTCCACACGCGGGTCGGGGCCGGTCCGGCGCTGCGGCGCCGGACCGGCCCCTTTATGTCGTCCTGCGGGTCATCGGCCGCCGCACCGTCAGGCGGCCCTCACCACCTGGTCGGTGCCGAGCGCCCGGTGCGGGGCGATGATCTGTCCGTCCGGCAGCAGCTCACCGGTGTCCTCGAAGCAGAGGACGCCATTGCACAGAAGGCTCCATCCCTGTTCCGGGAAGGCGGCCACGAGGTGGGCGGCCTCCCGGTCGGCGGAGTCGGCTGACGGGCACGTGGGCTGGTGCGGGCACATGGAAGTGATCTTTCGCTCTGATGTGGTGGCTGTCCTGCGGCTCGGCGTGTCGCTCATGCCGCCCCCCGTTGTCATCGTCGGTCGGTCCCAGTCTTGCCCTACGGGCCTCGTTCCGCAGGGATTTCCCGGTGACGCTCCTCACAGGGTGATGACGCGTCACCCGGGCGGGCGGTTGCTCCCAACTCGACGGTCCCTTCGGGGGGTTCGGGATGGCCGCATCGGACTAGCCCGAAAGGGTGAGGGGTGGGGGCAGCGGTGCGCCCCGCGACTCACCTGGTGCGGGGAGTCGCGGGGCGCGGTGGCTCCGGGAGCCGCGGGCCGGCCCGGGTGCCCGGTCAGGCCGTCGCCCGCAGCCGGTGCGGGGGCGCCAGCCGGGGCGTCAGCGCGGGCAGCAGATCGGCGGCCCGGTGCGGGCGGTGGGCCGCGATGCCGGGCGGCGCCGGGGCGAGGGGGACGAGCAGGTCGCCCGGGGCGAACAGCTCGGAGGCGGCGTCGGCAGTGCTGTCCGCGTGCAGCCAGAGGGTGAGCATGTAGAGCTCGGGCACCGACAGCAGCCGTGGCTGGTACGGGGTGGGCAGGGCCTCGGCCTGGCGCAGGGCCAGCTCGGTGGAGGCCACGTACGGGCCCTCGCAGAAGTGGGAGAACGCCCAGCCGTCGGCCGTGAGCACGGCCTCGCCGGCCGCCACGGCCCGTTCCCCCTCCTTGATCTGGAACCGCCAGCCGGTCAGCCGGGTGCGCTGCGCCCCGCCGAGTGTCCCCGCCCGCTCCAGGAGGTGGACGGGCAGCGGGAGTTCGGGGCTGAGCGGGGTCCGGGCGGACCGCAGCGACGGGGTACGGGCCTCACGGACGGCGGTGGGGGAACCGAGGGCCGTGAGAACCGTGCGGAGGGCAGGCGCGGGGGCAGGGGGGACATGCAGCGGCATGGTGGGTCGCCTCTCGCTTAAGGAAAGACACGGGGGTGCGGGGCGGGTGCGGACGACGCTGTCGGCGTGCGGGGTCAGAGGGGGGCCGGGACCGACTCCGGGGCGCCTACTCTCTGCCTCATTCCGGAGTTTATACGACACATGTTCACATGATGTTTCGGCTAGCTGTCGCAGGTATTTCAGGCAAGAGCAATTCAGGTCCTGATTCCAGGGGGATTTCGGCGTTTTTGTGAAGGCCGCGCGCCCATGACCTCGGCTTCGTCGCCGTATACGGTGGGCCGGATCCGATCGGTGTTTATCACCAGCGCATTGCGCCCCGCCCGGCGGCTTGTGTCATGCCGACGGAATGTGCCGGAGTACACCGGTGAGATCCTATCGTCTCCCCGTGCGCCGCGGGGCGTTATGGATCGTCCCGCCTGGGCATCATCGACCGTGACAAGAAGGCCGGTGCGGCGGGCGGCCCGTCCGGGAGGGAGGCTTCGCATGGGGGAGAAGGTCGCGGCCCTGGGGTTCGACCTCGCCGACCGGCAGCGCCACCGGGAGAAGCTCCGGCGGTGTCTGGACGGACTGGCGAGGCTGCTGGAGGAGAAGCGGTTCGACCGTCCCCGTAATCTCATGGGGCTGGAGATCGAGCTGAATCTCGCGGGCCCCGACGGTATGCCGAGCATGGTGAATGCCGAGGTGCTGAAGCGTATCGCCAGCCGGGATTTCCAGACCGAACTCGGGCGTTTCAACCTGGAAGTGAACATCGTCCCGCACCGGCTCTCCGGAAGGGTTCTCGACCAGCTCGCCGAGGAACTGCGCACGGGTCTGTCCTACGCGGACCGCAGGGCCATGGAAGTGGGTTCCGGGATCGTCATGATCGGAATACTGCCCACCCTCACCGACCGGGACCTGGTCCATGCGAACCTCTCCGCCGCCGACCGTTACTTCCTGCTCAACGACCAGGTCGTGGCCGCCCGGGGCGAGGAGTTCACCATCGACATCGCGGGCGTGGAGCGGCTGACCTGCACCGCGCGTTCCATCGCCCCGGAGGCCGCCTGCACCTCGGTCCAGCTCCATCTCCAGGTCACCCCGGGCCGGTTCGCCGCCGTGTGGAACGCCGCCCAGGCCGTCGCGGCCGTACAGATCGCCGTCGGCGCCAACTCGCCCTTCCTCTTCGGCCGGGAGCTGTGGCGCGAGTCCCGGCCACCACTGTTCGTCCAGTCCACCGACACCCGTCCGCCCGAGCTGCTCGCCCAGGGGGTCCGGCCGCGCACCTGGTTCGGGGAGCGCTGGATCTCCTCGGCGTACGAGCTCTTCGAGGAGAACCTCCGCTTCTTCCCCCCGCTGCTGCCCATCTCCGGGGACGAGGACCCGCTGCGCGTCCTGGACGAGGGCGGCGTCCCGACGCTCGCCGAGCTGACCCTCCACAACGGCACGGTCTACCGCTGGAACCGGCCCGTCTACGGCATCGTCGACGGCGTCCCCCACCTCCGGGTGGAGAACCGCGTCCTGCCGGCCGGGCCCACCGTCCCCGACGTCATCGCCAACACGGCGTTCTACTACGGGCTGATCCGCGCCCTCGCCGAGGAGCCCCGGCCGGTGTGGTCCCGGATGCCCTTCGGCGTCGCCGCCGACAACTTCGACACCGCCTGCCGCGACGGCATCGACGCCGTCCTGCGCTGGCCCCGGGCGGGCCGGACCGGCGTCCTCGCGCGGGTCCCGGCCGTCCGGCTCGTCCTGGAGGAGCTGCTGCCGATGGCCTCGGCCGGGCTGGACGCCTGGGGAGTGGAGCCCGCCGACCGCGACTTCTACCTCGGCATCGTCGAGGAGCGCTGTCTGCGCCGGGTCAACGGGGCCTCCTGGCAGGCCGCCACCTACCACCGCGCGCTGGAGCACGGCCTGGACCGGGAGCGTGCCCTCGCCGTCACCACCCGCCGCTACCGCGAGCTGATGCACACCGGCGAACCCGTCCACACCTGGCCCACGGACGCGCCCGCCCTGTGACCCCTCCGGGGCGTCGCGGCCCCCCTGTGCGCGGGGGCCCGGGAGCGTCGGGCAAGCTGTGACCGTCGTGAGGACGGGCAGCTGGGAGGCGACGGTGCGGCAGAACGCTCGGGACGGCGGCGCGGGCATCCGGCCGGAGGCGCCCCCCGGGCCGGCGTCCGGCGACGGTCCCGACCGGCGCACGCTGCGCTCGGAGACGCTGATCGTCCTGGCGCTCTCCCTGGGGGCCAGCGCGGTCTCGGCGCTGATCAGCTTTGTCGGCGTGGCCACCCGGCCGGGCGGGCTCAAGGACAAGGCGGCCACCCTCAACGCCTCGCACGCGCCCGGCCGCCCCTGGCTCGACCTCGCCTGGCAGCTCTTCGGCATCGCGACCGCGCTCGTGCCCGTCCTCCTGGTGGCACACCTGCTCACCCGCGAGGGCGCGGGGCTGCGGAGCATCGGCTTCGACCGGACACGGCCCGGCCCCGACCTGGCCCGGGGCACGGCGGTCGCGGCCGCCATCGGCGGCAGCGGGCTGCTGTTCTACCTCGCCGTACGGGCGGCGGGCTTCAACCTGACCGTCGTGCCGGAGAACCTGCCCCACGTCTGGTGGCGGATCCCGGTGCTGATCGCCTCCGCCGCGCAGAACGCGGTGCTGGAGGAGGTCGTGGTCATCGGCTATCTGCTGCGCAGACTGGGGCAGCTGGGATGGACTCCGGCCGCCGCCCTCGCGGCGAGCGCGGCGCTGCGCGGCTCGTACCACCTCTACCAGGGCATCGGCGGCCTGGTCGGCAACGCGGTGATGGGCGTGGTCTTCGTCCTGCTCTACCGGCGGTGGGGGCGCGTCGGGCCGCTGGTCGCCGCGCACGCGCTGATCGACATCGTGGCGTTCGTCGGCTACGCGCTGCTCGCGGGCAAGGTGGGCTGGCTGCCCACGGCCTGACCCGGGGCGACTGCCCCGGGCCCGGCCCGCCCCCATCCGCCCAGGACCTATGCCAGTAGTTCGCCGTCGATGACCGTCACGGCGGAGCCGGTCAGCAGGGTCCGGTCGCCGCGCGTCGCGGTACGCACGAGGCCGCCGCGGGCGGACGCCTGGCACCCGGTGAGCTCGTCACGGCCCAGCCGGGCGGACCAGAACGGGGCGAGCGCGGTGTGCGCGCTGCCGGTGACGGAGTCCTCGTCGACGCCGACGTTGGGGAAGAAGCAGCGCGAGACGTAGTCGTAGCCGCGCGCCGGGTCCTCGGCCGGCGCGGTGGCGATGATGCCCCGGCGGGAATGACGGCCCAGCGCCGCGATGTCCGGGGTGAGGCTCCGTACGGTCGCCTCGTCGGCCAGCTCCAGCAGCAGATCGCCGATGTGCGGTCCGGTGTCGTGGGCCGAGCGGGGCGTGGCGCCCAGGGCCCGGTCCACGCCGTCGGGGACGGCTGTGGGGGTGAGGGGCGCGGTCGGGAAGTCCAGGGTGATCGTGCCGTCCTCGTGGGCGGTGGTGACGAGGATGCCGCAGCGGGCGGTGAAGCGCACGGTTCCGGTGGCGGTGCCCGTGGTGTGCAGGACATGCGCCGTGGCGAGCGTGGCGTGGCCGCACATGTCGACCTCGGTGGCGGGGGTGAACCAGCGCAGCGCCCAGTCGGCGTCCGAGCCGGGCGGCAGGGGGTGGGCGAAGGCGGTCTCGGGGTGGTTGACCTCGGTGGCCACGCCCCGGAGCCAGGCGTCCTCGGGGAAGCCATCGGAGTCCAGGAGTACCACTCCCGCCGGGTTGCCGGCGAAGGGGCGGTCGGTGAAGGCGTCGACGATTCGAATCCGCATGGTCGTGAACGTAGAGGCCCGGCGGGGCCGTGGACACGGCCAATCCCCGGAAGGTGGACCGGGACCGGGACCGGGGCCGGGACTGGGATCGGGGCCGGGACCGTGCCGGGTGGGCTCAGTGGAGGCAGAGGCAGAACGGATGGCCCGCAGGGTCCGCGTAGACTCGCCAGTTGGCCGCGGGGCGGAGCTGGTCCGTCCGCTCCAGCACGGTCGCGCCGAGGGCGAGCGCCCGCTTCTCCTCCCCGTCGAGGTCGTCCACGTCGAAGTCCAGGTGGAGCTGCTGCGGGTGTTGCCGGCCGGGCCATTCGGGCGGCCGGTGGCCGTCCACCCGCTGGAAGGCCAGCGGCGTTCCCTCGAACCCGTGCACCTCGACCCAGTCGGGATCCTCCGGATCCGCGACCACCCTGCCGCCGAGCAGATCCGCGTAGAACTCCGCGAGCCGTACCGGATCGGCGCAGTCCAGCGCGACCGCCTGCAGCTTTCGGATCACTTCCGGCACCCTTCGTTCCTCGGCCGCTTCCGCGACTCCCCCGTACGGGAGTGGTCGTACCCGCCGCTGCGGCGGGCATGCGGGACGCGGCTGTCCTGCATCAATCGATCTGGCCCGAGGGCAGGACTGTGACCTGGGGCGACCAGATCAATCAAGACGTCGAGGTGCAGGCAGTCCCAGTCGCTCCGGTCCCCGTAACGACCGGGCCGGCCGGGCGCGTAGGTGTGGACGGCGGTGATTCGCTGATGCCCGGGGTGCCGGCGGGCGGCGCCGGAGCCGGGTCCTGCGATCTGCCGGGCAGCACCAGCAGGCACACGGCCACCACGACAGCAGCCACACCGAGCGTGGCAAAGGCAACCCTGCGCACCCGGCGCACTCCCCAGCTGCGTCCCTGCGGGGGTGCGTCGCGGCGCAGGTCGTGGTGCGTGACGATCGCGGCTCGGGCGGCCCGCGGGGCCGCGTCCCCGGTCGTGGCGACCTTCGGCGCGGCGGGGCCGGCTTCACGCCGGAGTCGGCGACGGCCTGCGCGGCGAAGCCGCCGCCCAGCAGCAGCGCGACACCGGTGACGGTACCCAGGACCCGGGGCGAGGACGGTAATTCCACTTGGCGTGCAAAGACATGAGACTCTCCCGAGGAAGTGACGGAAACACCGTCTGGAACAACAGCTGAAGGGCGCCTTCAACCCACCAGGCGTGCGGCACCCCCGAGGTTGCGACCACATCCGAGAATCTTCACCACGGCCTGTTCTTCGGAGAGCGCGCCCTGATCCGCCGCGCAGGCATCAGCCCCGCCGGCCCCGACCACCCGCCACCTGTCCCGTCGTGACTGGCCTGGGCGCGCTGGGCCCGGCCCGACCCGGGGGATCCCCATGACCCGGGTTTCGTGGTAAGTCGCCCTGGACCCTGTAGGAGCGGGCCGGGCAGTTGTCCCGTCTCACCGAAGTCTGACCGGCCCCGATGGGGGTCGCACCCCCGGTCCGACTACAGCCCGGACTCGTCGTACATGCAGTTCGGAGCGGACAAGATCGAGGAGACGGAAGGCTGACCGGGGTGTTGTGGCCCGATGAGTAAAAGGACTCATGACGTTCATCGAGTTGCGGGGGAGGATCGGGGGATGACGACGCTAAGGAAGACCAGGGCCCGGCTCGGGATGCTGCCGTTGGCGGTGTTGGCCCTGCTGGCGGCGGGGTGCGGAACGCAGCGGGCAGAGGATGCCGCCGACACGTACCGGCGTTCGCATCCAACGCCGGCCGGCATATCGACGCCGAGCACACCAGCGGACTTCCCCTGCCCTGGCGAGAGCCCCAAGCCGATGGCGCCCGCGGCCGCCACCACCCCCAGCTCAACCGCGCCGCCCACCGACCGCTACGCCGAAAACCACGGCTTCAAAGTTCCCTTCCCGCTCCACGGCCAAAGCCGCTGCGACGGACTCACGGCCGTCGGACGCGTCAAGAGTGCACTCGAGCCGCTGCGCCGGCGCGGTGACTTCGCCCCGGACAGCGTCCGCAGCGCGCTCACCGGCCTCGGCTACTCCGCTGGGAAGGTGCAGGTGTACCCGGACGGCCCCGCCGGGGTCGGCTTCCTCATCGACATCGGCGCCTCTCCCTGGTGTGTGGAGGGCGCGATGAGCAGTGACTCCACCAAGGCGGAGGCCTTCGGCGGCTACCCCGACGGCACCGGCTGCGAGCCCCCGAGAGGCGGCCACTGACCACAGCCCTCCCCGCCGGTCAGGCTTCGGTGAGACTGATCAAACTTCGGTAGGACGGGACAGCAGTGTCCTGTCCCGGGCATTGCCATCCGATCGGTTCCGATATATCGTTGAGGCATCGCGAACGATCGATGAAGGAAGGGGCGACATTATGCGCTTCCAAGGACACGGTCATGAGCACCACGGTTACGGCCCCGGCGCCGGTCGCGGCCGGGGGGCCGGGCCCGGCGAGTCCGGGCCGGGCGGCTTCGGCGGGCGCCGGGCCTTCGGGCCCTTCGGGCCTCCGTTCGGCGGCCCGCCCTTCGGCGGGCGCGGGCGGGGCGGTCCGGGCGGCGGCAGGGCGCGGCGCGGCGATGTGCGCGCCTCGATCCTGGCGTTGCTCAAGGACCGCCCGATGCACGGCTACGAGATGATCCAGGAGATCGCCGAGCGCAGTGGCGGCGCCTGGAAGCCGAGCCCCGGCTCGGTCTACCCCACCCTCCAGCTGCTGGAGGACGAGGGCCTGATCAGCAGCGCGAGCGAGGGCGGCAAGAAGCTGTTCACGCTCACCGAGGACGGTCGCGCCGAGGCCGAGTCCGGCCCGGGCACCCCCTGGGAGGACGCGGGGCGCGGTATCGACTGGGCGGCGATGCAGGAGATCCGCCAGGCCGGCTTCGGACTGATGGAGGCCTTCAGTCAGGTCTGGAAGACCGGCAGCGCCGAGCAGAAGGAAAAGGCGCTCGCGGTCGTCAACGACGCCCGCAAGAAGCTCTACCTCATCCTGGCCGACGAGGGCTGAGGCCGGTAGTCGAGCCGAGGGCGGGGCGGCCCGGGGGATTCCCCCGGCCCCCCCGCCGCGCTTTCTTGACGGGGTGTCAGGGGATGGGAGACTCCGGCCATGCCCCCGCTCCCGCGCCGCCGGCAGCCCGTTCCCGTTCTCGCTTTCGCGGCCGTCGCCGTGGGCCTGATGGCGGCCCTCTCCGGCGCCCCGGCCGGGGTGGCGGCCGGCGGGCCGCGCTATCGCGACGCCCACGCCCCCGTGGACGAGCGGGTGGCCGACCTGCTGCGCCGGATGACGCTCGACGAGAAGATCGGGCAGATGACCCAGATCGCCGTGGTCAAGCTCCAGGGCGACTGCGGGGAGAGCGGCGGCGGCGAGCTGAACGAGCGCTGCCTGGCGGCCGTGCTCCGCGACCGCGCGGTGGGCTCGGTGCTCTCCGGCGGTGGCAGCGGCCCGCCCGTGAACACGCCGCGCGACTGGGCCCGCATGGTCGACGCGGTGCAGAAGTACGCGGTCGGGCACAGCCGGCTGGGCGTTCCCGTCCTCTACGGCGTCGACGCCGTCCACGGCCACAACAACGTCCTCGGCGCCACCGTCCTCCCGCACCAGATCGGTCTCGCCGCGACCTGGGACCCGGAGCTCGTCCGGGCCTGCGCCGAGGCGACCGCCCGGGCCGTCGCCGCCACCGGCGCCGACTGGACCTTCGCCCCCGTCGCCGACCTCGCCCGCGACCGGCGCTGGGGCCGCTACTACGAGACCTTCGGCGAGGACCCGCTGCTCGCCGGCGCCCTGGCCGCCGCAGCCGTACGCGGCACCGAGAACGCCGCCGAGAACGCCGGCGGCGCCAAGAACGTCGCCGCGACCGTCAAGCACTTCGCCGGCTACTCCGAGCCGTCCAACGGCCACGACCGTGTGCCCGCCGACGTCTCCCTCCGCTATCTCCAGGACACCCTCCTCGCCCCCTACCGGGCGGCCGTCGAGGCCGGGGCGAAGACCGTCATGGTCAACTCCGGCGCGCTCAACGGCGTCCCCGTCACGGCCTCCCGCCATCTGCTCACCACGGTCCTGCGGGAACGGTGGGGCTTCACCGGCGTCACGGTCAGCGACTGGCAGGACATCCGGGCCCTGTGGACGACGTACAAGGTGGCCGCCGACTACCCGCACGCCGCCGCCCTCGCCGTCGACGCGGGCGTCGACATGGCCATGGAGCCCTACGAGGCGGGGGAGTTCGCCGACGCGCTGCGCACGGCCGTACGGGCCGGGCTGGTGCCCGGCCGCCGGATCGACGAGGCCGCCGGACGCGTCCTGCGGCTCAAATTCACCCTGGGGCTCTTCGAGCGACCGTATGTCGACGCCGAGCGCGCAAACACGGAAGTCCTGGGCGCGGGGCGAGAGCTCGCCCGGCGCGCCGCGGTCGCCTCACAGGTGCTGCTGCGCAACGACAAGGGCGTCCTGCCGTTCGGGCCGTCCGTACGGAAGATCGTCGTCACCGGCGCCCACGCGGACGATCTCGCCGCCCAGGCCGGCGGCTGGACCGTCGGCTGGCAGGGGCTCCCCGACGGGGTACGGATCCCGGGTACGACCGTGCTCGAGGGCATCCGGCAGGCGGCTCCCACGGGAGCTCGCGTCGTCCACGCCCCGGCCCCGGCCGACGCGGTGGCGCAGGCCCGTGACGCCGACGCGACGGTCGTGGTGGTGGGGGAGCGGCCGGGCGCCGAGGGCGGGGCCGACAGCCCCCGGCCCGAACTCCCCGCGGATCAGCGGGCGCTGGTGCGGTCGTTGAAGGAGACCGGCCGCCCGGTCGTGGTGGTCGTTCTCGCCGGGCGCCCGCTGGTGCTGGGCGACGCGGACGGTACGGAGGGGCTGCTGATGTCCTGGCTGCCGGGAGGGGAGGGCGGGCACGCCGTCGCGGACGTCCTGTTCGGCGCGGTCGGCCCGAGCGGTCGGCTGCCCGTCTCCTGGCCCCGGCGGGCCGGCAACGAGCCCCTGTACTACCAGCAGTTGCCGGGCACCAATGCGGGCGCCGAGTCCCGGCACGATGTGGCGTACGACTTCGGGGACGGCCTGTCGTACACCGGTTACCGCGTCGAGTCGCTCGCGCTCGACGCGCCCTCCGTCCCGGCCGGCGCGGACGTCGGGATGACGGTGCGGGTGCGCGACACCGGGCCCCGCGACGGCGAAATGATCGTCCCCGTCTACGTTTCACGGCCGGCCGGCGACGTACTGTCGCCGCCGCGCAGGCTCGTGGCCTTCACCAAGGTGCGCCTGAAGGCCGGGGAGACGCGATCCGTGCGGCTCACCGTGCCGTCGAAGGTGCTCGCGGTCACCCCCGGCGACATCGACGGGGCCGGTCCGCCGCGCGTCGAGCCCGGGCCGTACGTCTTCGGCGCCGGGGCGCGGACGGCCGCGCTGGAGATCACCGGGAGCCCGGGAGAGGGCGCGCGCTCCTTACGGAAGTCCGTGCGCCCCTGAGACGGATCCGGCCACAGGTCATCCGTTCGCGGGGGAGAGGCCACCGGTGCGTGGTCAACATCGCGCTGGAAGAACTGGTGGAAGCCGGCGTCGAGCCGTCGGCGTTCTCGTCGTTGGACGACCTGACCTCCAGAATCCGGGGTGAGGCGAACGCCGGGATCTGCGTGGGCATCTTCGGCAGCTTGGGCGAGGACCACTGCAAGTGGCTGCTCGGGATGGTCACCGAGTCCGGGGTGAACGGGCGAAAGCTCGTCCAATCGGCCCAAGCGGGCTGCGAAGGCAGCGACTTGATCGCACTTCAAGCGTAACGCTTCACGCGCCTCACCCATATCCCATGCCTGGCACGGGGTCAGGGATGCCCGTCGGGTGCTTCGAGCGCCCCTGGTTCGCGCTCTGCCTAGGTGTGTCGCGCTCATGCCACAGTAGACGGTGACCGGGGCCGTCCTCGTCGGTCACATGGCGGGCGGCCGGGTCATCGTCTGCGGCTCATCCGGCGTTGCCGAAGGAGGTCATGGGGTGCCTGGCGAGGCAATCGCCAAGGTTTACCCGCTCACACTGGTGCCAGGAGTGATCCCGCAGCCGCCAAACCTGGAAGCATGTTCGACCATAGAGCCTTCTCCCGCCCTCTGTGACCAAGCACCGGCTTGAGGAGCCCCCACCATGCGTGTACGCCAGGAACGCGTCCAGGCGCAGCCCGCTGACGTAGCCCATCCCCCAGCTCTGCCTCATCCGGACGGATGGTTCTGTGTCGGTGTGTCCGCCGAATGGACACCCGGAAAGGTGCTGGCCAAGCCGTTCATGGATGGCGACATCGTCATCTACCGCACGCGAAAAGGCCATCTCAGGGCAGTCGAACCCTACTGCCCCCATCTGGGGGCCCATCTGGGTGTCGGCGGGACCGTGGAGGGGGAAGTGCTCGTGTGCCCTTTCCATAAGTTCGGATTCGCGCCGGACGGGAGCTGCACCCGCACGCCGTACGGGAAGCCTCCCCGGATTCGCTTGGAGCACCTGGCCGTCAGGGAGACTGTCGGCATCGTCTGGGTGTGGCACCATCATGCCGGTGCCGCCCCCACTTGGGAACTGCCTGACGACCTGCCCTGCTCCGCTCGGCCGGTTGCCTGGGCCATCGACGTGGCCGGCCACCCTCAGCAGGGGGCGGAGAACGCCATCGACTATCAGCACATCCCCGCTCTCCACGGTGTGGGGGTCGAAGTCCTGTCCGCGCCCAGGGCCGACGGCCCCTTCTACACCGTTGAGTACCGGTTCAAACGGCCCATGCCGCCGTTGGGCACCGTCAACCAGGATGGTCGAATCAAGTACTACGGCCTGGGCGGATTTCACGTCCAGCTGATACTGGCCGGCGGCCGGATAGTCGCTGACACCTGGTTCCTTGCTACCCCTATCGGTCCCTGGCGAATGCGCTACTGGGTCATGACCAGCACGCGCCTGTCCCTGCCGAGAATTCTTCGAGGCCGGGCACGACGCGGGACCGTGGCAGTACTGAGTTCTTTTCTGAACCATGTGATGAACCATTTCGCGGTGCGCGACGTCCGGCGCGATATGACCATCTACCAGCATCAGAAGCACATCACGCCTCCCAAACTCAACGACGAGGACGGCGCCATCGGTCCGTTCCGTATTTGGGCACGCCAGTTCCTCCCGGACAAGAGCGTGACCGGGGACCACGAGTCGCGCAACGGGACGAGCCGCGCTCCTGGTCGGCCACAGGGTGCCAGTCGGCCGGTGCTCTAAGCCACAGATCAGGCTTGAGCCGGTCGGTCGGGCTGCCCGTCCCCGGTCGTCGGGGGCCGCATTTATCGCGTGGTGCGATGTCTTTGCCGCGGGTTTTCCGCCGTCGCCTTCAGCATCCTGCCAGCCGAAGGGATCGGAGACATTCTGCGTGTCTCCCTGTCTGTGCCACCAGTCGCATAGGTCAAGCGGGCAGCCGCTGTCCTCCGTCACTCGATGATGGTCCGCCCCTCACGGAACAAGGATCAGCAATGAAGATTGACCACCCCATTCCCATCGGAAGGTCCCAGTCGCAGCCGGTCGGCGGGCATCCGGTCTCCCCGGACTTCCTGCACTACCGTGGAACGGCTGTGCAGGCCCTTGATGAGTTGTCGCAGGCGCAGACGCTGGGGCAGCTGTTGGACAGGGCGCACATGATGTGGTGCGGTCCGGCCTGCGAGCAGACCATGGCGTGTACGTTCCTGCACTATCCCAGGGTCGCCCCGCCTCCCGGGACACCCCGCGCACAGCGGTCCCGGTACAACAAGGAGACCGCTGACCTGTTCCCTCTCATGGGGGGTGACGAATACGACCCGAGTAGCGTCAAAGTCCACGAAGTGGACTTCTGGCCGTTGCTGAGGGCCGTCGCAGGTCAGGTCGGCGCTGGTAAAGGGTTGCCGGTGGATTACTCGGACTGGTCCAAGAAGGGGGACGCGACTGCCGCTGCTTCAGTGCGCTATGCCTGTCGCGACGCCATCCAGTACATGGCCAACTGGTCCGGCGAACGATACGCGGACTCTCCGGTGGCCGTGCATTACACGGCATTCGCCGTCATTGTTGACGAACTCTGCATCCCGCCACTGGACCTGGTGCAGGGCCGGTTCCGGATGTACGGCCGCTCGGCTGCCGACCTTGCCCAGGTGATGGACGAGCAGGGCTGGGGATCTGACGGGCCGCAGGTGATGCTGGCGCTGATCCGCCAGTTCATGCTCCAGTACGCCGAGAAGGTCGAACATGCCTCCGACCCCGGCCGTACCAGGCTTAAAGCGCACCTGAACAAAACGCCCAACATGTGGGACGCGCTCATTTACCGAACCCACACCGCCAACTGCTACGGGGTCGCGATCGCCGTCGGCCGGGTGCTCGGTAGTGGACCGTCATCGTTCACATGGCTGTGGGACAGCTCCATCTGCAATGCAACCTCGATGGACCTGTGCAAACACCCGATCGAGATCTACGGGTACGACTACCAGAACGCCACTGCCAGCCCGCGCTTCTTCCACCAGCGGAGGACTGCCTACCGCTCCATCTACCTCGACCTCATCGATGACCTGGTAGCCAGTGGAGCACCCGAAGCTCTGGTCCACTACGGCCGGTCCGGCTTCCTGTTCGTCCAAACCCAAGAGCGGTACCACGAACGCCGCGCCAGCCGCCGTATGCCGCTCACCCCCGCCATCACTACCCACCTGCACGACCTCTTCGGGGACACCCCTGCCGACTCATCCCTGGAACGCCGATTCCATCCATACAAGGCGGGGTGACCGGCCTTGTGACAAGTCGGCGCGACAGCAGGGCTGTATTCGTGCGCTCCTCGTTTGTATCGGAGCATCCACATGGTGGTGGCGGGGACCGATCTGCTCGCAACCCTCGTGCGCGACTCCCGCTGCCGGGCGGTCGAGGTGCTGCGCCGGGCGGGCGTGGACCCGGTGGCGCCGGGCGCGCGGCTGGACGGCCCGGCCCGCTGCGAGTGCGGCTGAGCCCTTCGGCCACGGGCTCCCCTTCGCCTATGGGCTTCCGTTCGTCCAGGGCTTCCTCCGAAAGGAGTTGCCCCACGGCCGCCCGCCCGCCTAGGGTGCCGATCATGCCGACGACCGCTGTTCTTCCGCCTCCCGCCGCCTAGCGCGGGCGGCCGTTTCCCGGAGGACCCGGGCCCTGACGGGCCACGGGCCGATCGCCGCTGCCCGCATACGGAGTACGCGATCACCGAAGTCTTCCGCGGGAGAACAGAACAGTCATGCGCAACTCCTCTCTTCCGGCCTGCCGCGTTCCGGGCGGGCCGTCCGACGGCGTGCCCTCGCACACCGGCCCCGGACTCTCCGTCAATCAGGGGCTGGCCTGCGTCGTCGTCGCGGGCGTCGCCTGGGGCACGGCGGGCGCCACCGCCGCGCTCGCCTCCACCAGCAGCGGCCTGGGCCCCGTCGCCCTCACCTTCTGGCGCACGGTCGGCGGCCTCGTCCTGCTGCTGGCCGTGCGGGCCCTGCGACCCCGGCCCGCCCGTCCGGTGCGCGTGCCCGAGACCAGGCGGCGCCGGGCGGCCCGTCTCCTGATCACCGGCGGTGGTCTCGCCGTCTTCCAGGCCGCCTACTTCGCGGCGGTCGACGGGACCGGTCTGGCGGTCGGCACGGTCGTCACCCAGGGAGCCGCGCCGGTGCTGGTGGCGCTGGCCGGCAGGCTCTTCATGGGTGAGCGGCTCGGCACGGGAGGCCGGATCGCGGTCGCCGGTGCGCTGACAGGGCTGGTGGTGCTGGTGCTCGGCCGCGACGGCGCGGGCACCGTGCGGCCGGCCGGAGTGGTCTGGGGGCTGGTATCGGCCGCGGCCTACGCGCTGCTCACCCTTTACACCCGGCGCCTCGGCGGTGAGGGCCGGGCCACGGACCCGTTCACCACGACGCTCACCTCCTTCGCTGTCGGCGCGGTCTGCCTCCTGCCTCTCGCCGCTGCCGAGGGGCTGTGGCCCCGGACGCAGGAACTGGGGCGCACGCTGTGGCTGCTGGGGTACCTGGTGACGGTGCCGACGGCGCTGGCGTACGGGCTGTTCTTCGCGGGCCTCGCGGCCGTGCGGGCCACGACGGTCTCGGTGATCACCCTGCTGGAGCCGGTCACGGCGGCGGCGATCGCCGTGACCCTGCTCGGTGAGCGCCTGACCGCCGCGACCGCGCTGGGCACCTGTGTGCTGCTGGGCGCGGTCGCGGCCCTCGCCCTCGCCGAGGCCGGCGGGGACGGGTGGCGCCCGGGAGCGGCACGTTCGCGGCGGCGCCCGGAGGCCGTGCGGTCGGGGCCGGTCAGCGGCCGGTGAGGTAGTCCGGCACGGGGATGCCGGGGGTGAGGTCGTCCGCCGGGACGGGGGCACCGTAGGCCGTCGTCACGGGGACGACCCCGCTCCAGTGGGGCAGGGCCACGTCCTCCTCGTCGTCGGCCGGGCCCGCGTGGCGGACCTTCGCCGAGACCTCGGTGAGGTCGACGCGCAGCACGGCCGTGGCGGCGAGCTCCTTGGCGGACGCGGGCCGGGAGTCCGCCGCCCGCCCCGGCACGACCTGGTTCACCAACGCGTCGAGGGCCTCGGTGAGCTCGGCGGCGTCGGTGACCCGCCGGGCCGTGCCGTGCACCACGACCGAGCGGTAGTTGAGCGAGTGGTGGAAGGCGGAACGCGCCAGGACGAGCCCGTCGACATGTGTGACCGTCACACAGACGGGCATGCCCGGCTCCCGCGCCTCGCCCGCCGAGCGCAGGGGCCGGGAGCCGGTGGAGCCGTGCACGTAGAGGCGGTCGCCCACGCGTCCGTAGAGGGTGGGCAGGACGACGGGGGCGCCGTCGCGGACGAAGCCGAGATGGCAGACGTAGCCCGCGTCGAGTATCTCGTGCACCAGGTCGCGGTCGTAGGACGCGCGGTCGCGGTAGCGGGTGGGGGTCGTGCGCTCGGTCCGCTCGTACTGCCCGTCGTACTGCCCGGCCCCGGAGACCGGCGCGGCGGCCGTGGAAGAAGGCATTGCGTTCTCCATTGCACTAGTGCATAGTTGGCTTTGTGCTAGGAGAGTATCGGATCGAAGGCCGTCGCGCAGTGGACATCTCCGCGAGCGTGGAACGCGCGGTGGGGTCGGGAAAGCTCGCCCCCGGCGAACTCCTGCCGCCGATGCGGGAGTTGGCGGTGGAGCTGGGAGTCAATCCCAATACCGTCGCCGCCGCCTACCGCACGCTGCGCGACCGTGGAGTGATCGAGACGGCGGGCCGGCGCGGCAGCCGGGTGCGCGAGCGCCCCGCCAGCACTCACCGCGAGCTCATCCGGGTGGAGGCGTCGGAAGGCGTGCGCGATGTCGCGGGCGGCAATCCCGACCCGGCGCTGCTACCTCCGCTCGGAGAGGCCCTCGCCGCGGCCGCGGAGCGCTCCCGCCGCAGACCGGTGCTCTATGGCGACCCGGCCGTCGACACCGACCTGGAGCGCATGGCCCGCGCCGCCTTCACGGCCGAGGGCGTCCCGGAGGGTCCGGTGGCCGTCACCTCGGGCTCGCTCGACGCCATCGAGCGGGTGCTGAGCGCGCATCTGCGGCCGGGCGACACCGTCGCCATCGAGGACCCGGGCTGGGGGAGCCTGCTCGACCTCATCCCCGCGCTCGGCCTGCGCGCCGCGCCCGTCGCGGTCGACGACGACGGCCCGCTGCCGGAGGAGGCCGACCGGGCGCTGCGCAGGGGAGCCCGGGCCATGGTCGTCACCGACCGCGCGCAGAACCCGACGGGCGCCGCGATCGGCGAGGCGCGCGCCCGGGAGCTGCGAGCCGTGCTCGCCCGCCACCCCGGGGTGCTGCTCATCGAGGACGACCACGGCCACGGCATCGTCGATCTGCCCCTCTGCCCCCTCGCCGGGGTCACCGACCACTGGGCGCTGGTCCGTTCCGTCGCCAAGGCCTACGGGCCGGACCTGCGCCTGGCCGTGCTCACCGGGGACGCCGTCACCGTCGACCGGGTGCGCGGCCGGCAGCGGCTGGGGCCCGGGTGGGTGAGCCATGTGCTCCAGGACGCGGTGGTGCATCTGTGGCGCGCCGGCGCCGTGGACGCGGCGGAGGTCGCCGCCTCGTACGGGCGGCGGCGCGAGGCGCTCGTCGCGGCGCTGCGGGAGCGGGGCGTCGAGGCGCACGGGCGCAGCGGGATGAACGTCTGGCTGCCTGTGCCGGACGAGACGGGGGCCGTGGCCCGGCTGCTCCAGGCGGGCTGGGCCGTGGCGCCGGGGGCGCGGTTCCGGCTCGCGTCGCCGCCCGGGGTGCGACTGACCGTGTCCTCACTGGAGATGGACGAGATAGGGCCGGCAGGGCGCTACGACTGAGCGGCCCCGTTCCCCCGCGTGGCGTCCCCCGCCGCCACGGTCCGGCCGGTCCGGGAGGAGCGGCGCTTGCTCTGGGTGAGCGCCGCTCCGGCCAGCACGATCAGCGCGCCGACCGGGGTGTTCCAGGTGAGCTCCTCGCCGAGCAGGGTGACGCCCGCCGTGGTCGCCACGACCGGGATGAGATACGTCGTCATGGTCGCGGTCGTCGGACCGACCTCGGCGACCAGCCCGTACTGGAGGAGGAAGGCGAGCCCCGTGCCGAGCGCGCCCAGGGCGAAGATGGCGAGCAGTGGCCCGGCGGACAGGGCGGACGGCAGCGGGCTGAGCAGCGGCGCGGCGACGCCGAGCTGGAGCGCGCCGACGAGCAGCTGGCCGCCGGACAGCGCCAGATGCCCGTCGCCGGTGCCCGACAGCGTGCGCCGGACGTAGATCCAGCCCAGGGCGTAGCTCACCGAGGCGACCAGGGCCATGGCGGTGCCCTTCGGGTCCTGCCCCGAGAAGCCCTGCCAGGCCCCGAGCACCACGAGCACCCCGATGAAGCCGAGGCCGAGCCCCGCGAAGCGGCGGCGCTTCGGCCGGTCCTCGGAGAGCGCCACGAGCGAGAGCACCATGCCCCACAGCGGGGTCGTGGCGTTGCAGACCCCGGCGAGGGTGGTGGAGATCGTCAGCTCGGCATAGGCGAAGAGCGTGAACGGAAAGGCGTTGCAGAGGAAGGCCGCGACGGCCAGATGACCCCAGGTGCGCGGGGAGCGCGGCAGCCGCTGCCGCTTGATCACCAGGGCCGTGAGGAGCACGACCGCGCCGAAGAACATCCGGCCGAAGGAGACATAGGGCGGCGCGAAGCCCTCGGTGCCGAGCTTGATGAAGAGAAAGCTGAATCCCCATACGACCGAGAGCACGGCGAATTTGATCCGCCAGTCGAGGCCCCGGCGCCCCGGGCGAGTGGCCGTCGTGACGGTGGAGGAGAGAGTGGGGGAGGGGGGTTGCTTCGGCGTCGCGACGGTGCTCATGCCGACTACCATGCAGGGCCATAACCCTTAGAACAAGCAAATAATTCTATGGGCTATCGCGTAGCATCGCTTATATGTTGAACCTGGAGCGCCTGCGCACCCTTCACGCCGTCGCCCGCCACGGTTCCGTCAGCGGCGCGGCGGAAGGGCTGCACGTGACGACCTCGGCGGTCTCGCAGCAGTTGTCCAAGCTGGAACGGGAGGCCGGGCAGCGGCTGCTGGCCAAGTGCGGCCGCGGTGTGCGCCTCACCGACGCCGGGCGGCTGCTCGCCGAGCACGCCGGGCGCATCCTCTCCCAGGTGGAGCTGGCCCAGGCCGACCTGGAGGCCCAGCGCGGCCACGCCGTCGGCGAGCTGCGGCTCGGCGCCTTCCCCACGGCCGCCCGCGGCCTGTTCCCGGCCGCGCTCGCCGCGCTGCGCGCGGACCACCCACAGCTGCGCGCCCGGCTGGTGGAGATGGAGCAGGAGGACGCCGTCGAGGGGACGGTGCGCGGCGACATCGACCTCGCCGTGGTCCTCGACTGGTACAACAAGCCGCTGCCGGTGCCGGACGAGCTGGTCAGGACCCCGGTCCTGGACGACCCCGTGGACGTCGCGGTCCCCGCCGGGCATCCGCTCGCCGACCGGGCGGACGTCTCCCTCGCGGACTTCGCGGAGGACGAGTGGATCGCCTGGCCCAAGGGCGAGTTCTGCCACGACTGGCTGCTGTCCACGCTGCGCGGCCAGGGCATCGAGCCCCGCATCGCACACATGGCCGAGGAGCACGCCACCCAGCTCGCCCTGGTCGCCGCGGGCCTGGGCATCGCGGTCGCCCCCCGGCTCGGCCGCGGCCCCCTGCCGGAGGGGGTGCGCGCGGTGCCCGTACGGCAGGCGATGTGCCGCCACGTCTTCGTCATCTGGCGCGCGGACGCGGACCGCAGGCCCTCGATCCGCGCGATGGCCGACGCGCTGCGGGCGGCGGCCGGGGGCGTACGGGGGTGACGGACGGGGCGTACGGGCCGCGTCACCCCTTCCGCAGCTTGCGGAAGTCCCAGGAGACGACGGCGTCCGGCGTCAGCCGGAGCCAGGCGTGCCGGCCGTCGTGGGGCACCGCCGCCAGGCCGAAGTACTTCTCCGCGAACATCCGCTCGGGAGCCACGAGCTCCGGGCAGGCCGCGCCCCGGCGCGGGGCCTCGCCCACCACGGTCACCGTGCCCGACAGCTCCGCGCCGCGCAGCTCCTCGTACTCCTCGCCGTCGTCGACCACCACCGCCACGCGCGGGTCGTGGCGCAGATCGGCCCAGCGCCGGCTGCGGACCAGGGAGTACAGCCACAGCGCCCGCCCGTCCCAGACGAACCACAGCGGGCCGACGTGCGGCCGCCCGTCCCGCCCGGCCGTCGCCACCCGGCAGACGCGCCGCCCGGCGAGGAAGACGTCGAGCTCGGCCCGCGTCATCATGGCCCGGCGGCCCCGCCGCTGTGTGACGGTCATCCCCGCGTCACCCGCCTTCCGGATCCGGCGTGCCCGGCGTACCCGATGTACCCGGCGTACGCGACCGTACCGACTGACCTGACTGACCTGACTGCTCGTCAGAAGAATGGGGCCTCTTCCCCGGCGCCGCAATGCCCACTAGCCTCACGCGAGCCCCCGACGGGGCCCAGGTACGGACCATCACCGGGGGAGCGGGGAGCGCCATGGCCACTCAGGACCCGTTCGCCGAGGAGACCGATCCGGCGAGCACCGTGCTGCTGACCGTCGAATGTCAGCGCGGGGTCGTCGGCCCCGACAGCGCGCTGCCCGAACTCGCGGCCGTCGCCCGCGCCTCCGGGGCGCTGGTCAACGTCGCGCGCCTCGTCGCCGGTGCGCACGAGGCGGGCGTCCAGGTCGTGCACGCCGTCGCCGAACGCCGTCCGGACGGCCGCGGCGCCAGCCACAACGCCCACCTCTTCCGCGTCGCCGAACGACTGCCCGTGCAACAGCTGACCGGCACCCACGCGGTCCGGGTGGCCGAGCCCGTACCCGTCGGCGACGGGGACCTGGTCGTCCGCCGGCTGCACGGGCTCTCGCCGCTGGCCGGGACGGGCGTGGACGCCCTGCTGCGCAACATCGGCTGCCGCACCCTGATCGTCACCGGCGTGTCGGCCAACGTCGGGATCCCCAACGCCGTCTTCGACGCCGTCAACCTCGGCTACACGGCCGTCGTCCCCTCCGACGCCATCGCCGGGGTGCCCGCCGACTACACGGCGGCGATGGTGCGCCACACCCTCGCGCTGGTCGCCACCGTGACCACGACCGAGGCCGTCCTGCGCGGCTGGCGCCGGCGGGTCCGTACCCGCCCGGCGCCCGGCCCCGATGGGCTCAGCCCAGCGTGATGGAGTCCCCGTTCACCGAGATCCGTTCCTCGGGCAGCGGCTTCTGCGCCGGGCCACCCCGTACGGCCCCGTCGGTGACCGAGAACCTGCTGCCGTGGCAGGGGCAGTTGATGGTGCCGTTCGCGACGTCCTTCACCACGCACCCCTGGTGGGTGCAGACCGCCGAGAACGCCTTGAACCGCCCCTTCGACGGCTGGGTGACCACGACCTTCCGGTCCGGGAAGACCTTGCCGCCGCCCTCGGGGATCTCCGACGTCCGGGCCAGGGCCGCACCCGCACCCGCGCCCGCCCCGGACGTGGCCCCCGTCCCGGGCGTGCCCTTGTCGCCGCCCGCCTGCCCCGGCGTCCCCTTCGGCGCGTCCGACGTGTCCGGCACGTCGCCCGAATAGCCCGAGCCCGAGCCCGCGTCGTCGGAGCCGCCGCACGCCGCGAGGACGGCGGCGAGACCGGCGGCTCCGGTCGCCGCGACGACGGCACGGCGGGTGGCGCGGACCGGACCGGCCGGGGCAGCCGGATCGGCCGGATCGGCCGGGGCCGATGGCGTGGAAGGCGCGGGTGACGAATGCGTCATGATCGTTCCTTTGCTGTCGCTTCGCATCAGCTGGTACAAGGACTCATACGGCCACGCCGCGCCCGGCGTTCAGACGGTCACCCCCGGACGATTAATCTGGGGCGATGCTCCCCGAAGTCACAGCCACCCGCTATGTCACGCCCTTGCGTGAGGGCGGCTCGCTCCCCGGCATCGTCGAGGCCGACGATCTGGGCACCTACGTCATGAAATTCACCGGCGCCGGCCAGGGCCGCAAGACGCTGGTCGCGGAGGTCATCTGCGGACAGCTCGGCCGCCGCCTCGGCCTGCGCGTCCCGGAGCTCGCCCGCATCCAGCTGGACCCGGTCATCGGCCGCGCCGAGCCGGACCAGGAGGTCCAGGCGCTGCTCAAGGCCAGCGGCGGGCTCAACCTCGGCATGGACTTCCTGCCCGGGGCGCTCGGCTTCGACCCGCTCGCCTTCGAGACCGACGCCGCCGAGGCAGGCCGCGTGATCTGGTTCGACGCGCTCATCAACAACGTCGACCGCTCCTGGCGCAACCCCAACCTGCTGGTGTGGCACGGCCGCCTCTGGCTGATCGACCACGGCGCCACCATGATCTGGCACCACAACTGGCCCGGCGCCGCGACCGCCGCCGGCAAGCCGTACAACGCCTCGGACCACGTCCTCGCCACCTTCTCCCCGGACATCGCCGGAGCGGCGGCCGAACTGGCCCCCCGGGTCACCGAGGAACTGCTGACCGAGGCGGCCGCCGACGTCCCCGACGAGTGGCTCGCCGACGAGCCGGGCTTCGACAGCCCGGACGCGCTGCGCCGGGCGTACGTCGAGGTGCTGCTCGAACGCGCGGCGACCATCGGCGAGAGAATCACCATGGGCGAACGCACCGCGGACAAACCGTCGCAGGCGCCGGAATGGGTACGTGTCAGGCTGGACGGAAAGGGCGCCGCGAAGTGACGGGCCGCGAGAACGGGCACGGGGCGCAGCAGTCGCACCGTGCCACCCAGGACCACAAGGGCCGCGACGGCGCGAAGCGCGACGTCTTCGAGTACGCGCTGCTGCGCGTCGTCCCCCGCATCGAGCGCGGGGAGCAGATCAACGCCGGAGTGGTCGTCTACTGCCAGGCGCAGTCGTATGTGACCGCCCGCGTCCACCTGGACGAGAACCGGCTGCTGGCGCTCGACCCGGCGGCGGACGTGGCCGGCGTCCGGGCCGCGCTGCACGCCGTCGAGGGCGTCTGCGCCGGGGGTGACCGGGCCGGGCAGGCGGCCTGCGACGACGCCGGCCGCCGGTTCCGCTGGCTGATCGCGCCGCGCAGCACGGTGGTGCAGCCGGGGCCGGTGCACACCGGGCTGACGGTCGACGCGGAGCGCGAGTCGGAACGCCTGCTCGATCTGCTGGTGCGATAGCGCTGGTGGGATAGCGCTGGTGGGACACGCCGGTGCGGTGGCGGGGACGCCCGGGACGAGGGGCGTGCGGTGAGGCGTTGACAGCGCGTGGCGGGACTTCTAGCGTCTGATCGACCGAGCTACTGAGCGGTTGCTCACCCCGCCGCCGCTCCCCTGGCCGGAGCGCGCCGCCGGGGCGAGCCGCCTTCGAGGTGAGGAGAACCCGCATGTCCACCACCGAACCCCGCGTCGCCCTCGTCACGGGCGCGGCCCGCGGCATCGGCGCCGCCACCGCGCTGCGCCTGGCCGCCGAGGGCCGCGCGGTCGCCGTCCTCGACCTCGAGGAGGCGGCCTGCGCGGACACCGTGGAGAAGATCACGGCGGCGGGCGGCAGGGCACTCGCCGTGGGCTGCGACGTCTCCGACGCCGCCCAGGTGGACGCCGCGGTGGCCCGCGTCGCCGCCGAGCTGGGCGCACCGGTCGTCCTGGTCAACAACGCGGGTGTGCTCCGGGACAACCTGCTGTTCAAGATGAGCGAGAACGACTGGGACACCGTCATGAACGTGCACCTGCGGGGCGCGTTCCTGATGTCGCGCGCCTGCCAGAAGCACATGGTGGACGCGGGCTTCGGCCGGATCGTCAACCTCTCCAGCAGCTCGGCCCTCGGCAACCGCGGCCAGGCCAACTACGCGGCCGCCAAGGCCGGCCTCCAGGGATTCACCAAGACCCTCGCCAAGGAGCTCGGCAAGTTCGGCATCACCGCCAACGCCGTCGCCCCCGGCTTCATCGCCACCGACATGACGGCGGGCACCGCCGCCCGCGTCGGCATGAGCTTCGAGGACCTCCAGGCCGCCGCGGCCACGCAGATCCCCGTGCAGCGCGTCGGCGAGCCCGAGGACATCGCCAACGCGATCGCCTTCTTCACCGGCGACCAGGCCGGCTTCGTCTCCGGACAGGTGCTGTACGTGGCCGGCGGCCCGCTCGACTGACCCGGCCCGTACGGCACGAGCACAGGTGGTCGTCGACCGCGCATGGTCGTTGACCGCACGCGGTCATCGGCCGCCCGAGGAGAAAACCGAGGAGAACGGACAGCATGCCCGCCACGCCCGCTCAGGAAAGTGAACCCTCCGGCAAGGTCGCCCTCGTCACGGGTGCCAGCCGCGGCATCGGCCACGGCATCGCCCGGGCCCTGGTGGCCCGCGGTGACCGCGTCGTCATCACCGGCCGCAACGAGGACGCCCTCAAGCAGGCCGTCGAGTCCCTCGGCCCCGACCGGGCCATCGGCGTCCCCGGCAAGGCCCATGACGAGGCCCACCAGGCCCTCGCCGTCGAGCGCGCCATGGAGACCTTCGGCCGAGTGGACTACCTCGTCAACAACGCGGGCACCAACCCCGTCTTCGGCCCCATCGCCGACCTCGACCTCGCCGTGGCCCGCAAGGTCTTCGAGACCAACGTCGTCTCCGCGCTCGGCTTCGCCCAGCGGACGTGGCACGCCTGGCAGAAGGACAACGGCGGCGCGATCGTCAACATCGCCTCCGTCGCCGGGGTCGCCGCCTCGCCCTTCGTCGGCGCGTACGGCATGAGCAAGGCCGCCATGGTCAACCTCACCCTCCAGCTCGCGCACGAATTCGCCCCCGGCGTCCGTGTCAACGCGATCGCCCCGGCCGTCGTGAAGACCAAGTTCGCCGCGGCCCTCTACGAGGGGCGCGAGGAGGAGGCCGTGGCCTCCTACCCCCTCGGCCGGCTGGGCGTACCGGAGGACATCGGCGGCGCGGCCGCCTTCCTGCTGTCCGACGCCGCGGGTTGGATCACGGGCCAGACCCTCGTCGTGGACGGGGGCCTCTTCCTCAACGCGGGGGTCTGAGGGCACGCGGCCGGGCCTCGCACCGGGGCACCGGCGCGGGCGTTGTCAGTGGTCGGCGGTAAGTTCTCCGGCGAGAACGGAACGAACCCCGGAGGTTGTCGACGTGACCGTCACCGACGTGCTGCCCGAGTCCTGGCACGGTGTCCTCGGCGAAGAGCTGGAGAAGCCCTACTTCAAGGAGCTGACCGAGTTCGTGGAGGAGGAGCGGGTCAAGGCCCCGGTGTATCCGCCGCGCGGGGAGGTCTTCGCCTCCCTGGACGCCACCCCGTACGAGCGGGTGAAGGTCCTCATCCTCGGCCAGGACCCGTACCACGGCCCGGGCCAGGGCCACGGTCTGTCCTTCTCGGTCCGGCCGGGCGTCAGGACCCCGCCGTCGCTGCGCAACATCTACAAGGAGATGCGCGAGGAGCTCGGCTACGACGTCCCGGACAACGGCTACCTGCTGCCGTGGGCCGAGCAGGGCGTCCTGCTGCTCAACGCCGTGCTGACCGTCCGGGGCGGCGAGCCCAACTCGCACAAGGGCAAGGGCTGGGAGAAGTTCACCGACGCGGTCATCCGCGCCGTGGCCGCCCGCCCCGAACCGGCCGTCTTCGTGCTCTGGGGCAACTACGCGCAGAAGAAGCTGCCCCTGATCGACGAGGAGCGGCACGTCGTCGTCAAGGGCGCCCACCCCTCGCCGCTGTCGGCGAAGAAGTTCTTCGGCAGCCGCCCCTTCACCCAGATCAACGAGGCGGTGGCGGCCCAGGGCCACGAGCCGATCGACTGGCGGATCCCGGACCTCGCGGTCTGACGGCACGATGGACGGTGCGGTGACGGACGGCCCGACGCGGAGGGGCCACGCAAGGGTAGTCGGGCGTCAACGCCCGTACACCTGGTGGCAGATCCGCGACGCGTCGCCGCCCTTCTCCCACTTCCCATAGGTGTCGCCGAGGGCGCACAGGCCCTTGCCCTGCTGCTGCCCCCGCGATGCCGGGGCCGGTGCGGGAGCCGGGGCCGGGGCCGCGTGGCGCTCCTCCGGTTCGGGCGCCGGCCGGGGGGCCGGGCGTTCGGGCTCGGGCGGTGCCGGGGCGGGCTCCTGCCGCTCGGCCCGTCGCTCCGGGGAGGGGGCCCGCCAGGCGCCGCCCGGGTCGGAGGCGGGCGGGGGAGCGACGAGCGACGGCGCGTCCGGGGAGCGTCGCGCCCCCTGGTCGCCACCGGCCGCCCGCGAGGGCCCCGGAGGGTCCCAGGGCATGGTCGGATCGGCCGGGTCCTTGGGGTCCGCCGGGTTCTTCGGGGCGTACGGGTCGTACGGGCCCGTACGGAAGGGGTCCGCGGTCGGGCCCGGTGCCCCGTCCACCCCCGGCGCCGGCCTTCCGTCCGGGGACGGCGGCCGGGAGGCGCCCGGGCCCGTGACGGTCAGCGACTCACGGGCCGGACCCTGGACGGCCCGGGGCCCGCCGGGCCCGCCGGGCGCGAGGGGGCGGGGGGAGACGGAGACACAGCCGACCGCGGCCGACATGGCCACCGCCACCAGGACGGCGGCTGAGGGCACTCGATGCATTCGGCCAACCCTGCTGCCCGCCAAGGGACATGGGGAATTCCCCGCAGGGGTGACATGGGATCACGGCCCCGGCCGCGCTCCGCTCAGGCCCCGGTCGCGCCGTCGACGCGCTCGCGGATGAGGTCGGCGTGGCCGTTGTGCCGCGCGTACTCCTCGATCATGTGCGTGAGGATCCAGCGGAGGCTGAAGGTCTGGCCCGGGCGGTACCCGACACCGGTGCCGGTGTCGTCCAGCGACCGGGTGGCGGCGAGCTCCCGCGCCTTGACGATCTCGGCCTGCCAGGTGGCGAAGGCCTCCTCACCGGTGTCCTTCTCCGTGACCTTGAAGTCCTTGTCGCGGTCGGTCTCGTCGTAGTAGATCGGCGGCGCGTCCTCCCCGGACAGCACCCGCTGGAACCAGTGGCGCTCCACCTCGGCCATATGCCGCACGAGCCCCATGAGGGACATGATGGACGGCGGCGCGGACGCCGTCCGCAACTGCTCGTCGTCCAGGCCGGCACACTTGGCGGCCAGTGTGGCCCGATGGAAGTCCAGCCAGGTCTCCAGCATTTCGCGTTCGCCCGCGGTGGTCGAGGGCATGGGGCGCTTGTCGATCGTCATGCTGCCATCATCGCGCCGCAGTTCGAACTGACGCCAGGGATTATCGTCCCAGCGCTCCCCGCAGCAGCTCCCTGAACCCCCGCCGCAGTTCGGCGGGGCCGGGCACCTCGGCGTGGTAGGAGCCCGCCGCGCACGAGAACATCAGCCCCTCGCACCACGCGATGAGCGACAGCGCGTGCCGCTCCGGTTCGGGTGAGCCCGCGGCCGTCAACAGCGCGATCACCGGAGCGCGGAAGCGGCCCCGGCCCGTCGCGTCGTAGATCTCCCTCAGCTCGGGCCGACGCGCCGCCTCCAGTGCCAGTTCGTAGCGGGCGAGGAGCAGCTCACGCTGCCCGGTCAGCGAGCGGTGCAGCGCGAGCGCGAGGGCGTCGGCCAGCGCGTCGAGCCCGTCCGGCCCCGCCGGGTCCGGCATCTCACGGGGCGCCAGCACCTCCTCCTCACGCTCGGCCAGCCGCCGTACGGCCGCCTCCAGCAGCGCGGCACGGGTGCGGGCGTGGTTCGACGTCGAGCCGGGCGGCAGCCCGGCGGCCTCGTCCACGGCGCGATGGGTCAGGCCCCGCATGCCGCGCTCGGCGAGCAGGGCGAGCGCGGTGTCCGCGATCAGCTGGGCGCGGGGGCGGGTGGGGGCGGTCTTCTCGGGGCGCACGACGCCAATCTACCGCCCGCACTACAGGTGTAGTAGCTTGGCCCTGTCACTACACCTGTAGTTTCCAGTTTCCGGTTTCCGTTTCGGGAGGGATCCATGGCACAGCCCCGCGCCGTCGTCATCGGCGGCGGCATAGGCGGCCTCACCGCGGCCTGCGCCCTGCACCACGACGGCTGGACCGTCACCGTCCTCGAACGCGCCGCCGCCCTCGAACCCGTCGGCGCCGGCATCGCCCTGGCCCCCAACGCCCAGCGCGCCCTCGACACCTTCGGCACCGGCGACGCCGTACGCGCCCTGTCCGGCTGGCAGGCCGACGGCGGACTGCGGCTGCCCGACGGCCGCTGGCTCTCCCGTACGAGCAACGAGGCCGCGGCCCGGCGCTTCGGCGGCCCGGTCGTCGTCGCCCACCGCGCCGACGTCGTCGGCCTGCTCGCCGCCCGCCTCCCCGAAGGGGCCGTACGCACCGGCAGCCCCGCCACCCTCACGGACCCCGGCGCGCCGGACCGCCCCGCCCGCGTCACCACGCCCGACGGTGACCTGGAGGCGGAGCTCGTCGTCGCGGCCGACGGCATCCACTCCGCCGTCCGCGCCGCCCTCTTCCCCGGCCACCCCGCCCCCCGCTACACCGGGGCCACCGTCTGGCGCCTGGTCGTCCCCCGCCCCGACACGCCCTTCCCTGCGCACGAGACCTGGGGACCCGGCCGGCTGTGGGGCACCGTCCCGCTCCACGACGGCCGCGTCTACGCCTACGCCCAGGCCGTGGCCCCCGCCGGGGCCGTCTCACCGGGCGGCGAACTCGCCCAGCTCCGCCGCCTCTTCGGGGACTGGCACCACCCCGTACCCGACATCCTCGACGCCGCCGACCCCGCCGCGATCCTGCGCAACGACGTCCACACCACGACCCGCCCCCTGCCCGCCTTCCACCGGGGCCGGGTCGCCCTCCTCGGCGACGCCGCCCACGCCATGGCCCCCAGCCTCGGCCAAGGCGGCTGCCAGGCCATCGAGGACGCCGTCGTCCTCGCCCACGCCCTGGCCGCCGCCGACCCTTGCGTCGCCCTGGGTGAGTACACCCGGCAGCGCCTGCCGCGCACCACGGCCGTCGTCCGCCGCTCGGCCCGCGTCGCCCGCCTGACCCGCCTCTCCTCACCCCTCGCGTGCGCATTGCGCACCGGCGCCCTCGCCACCCTCAACCGCCTCGGTCCCCGCGTCGCCCTGCGCAGCCTGGACGGCGTGGCGGACTGGCGACCGCCCGCGCGTCAGCCGGCGGACCTCCTGACGAGCCATACGAGCAACTCCACGACCCCATAGAGCGCCAGGACCGTCAACGAGCCGTAGACGGCCCAGTCGCCGGCCCGGACATACGGGCTGGTGCCGCGCGCCAGGGGCACGTCGTAGACGGCCGCGGCGCTCCGTTCCGTGCTCAGCCGCTCGCCGACGATCCGTCCCCGTGGGTCCGTCACCGTGCTCACGCCCGTCAGCGTCGCGTGCACCATGGGCCGCCAGGTCTCGGCGGACCGCAGCGCCGCGAGCGAGGCGTGCTGGGCGGGCGCCCAGCTGTGCTGGAAGGTGGACGTGGACGACTGCGCGACGAGCAACTGGGCCCCGTCCCGGGACAGCTGCCGGCTCATGTCCGGGAAGGCCGACTCGAAGCACACCAGTGGCCCGACGAGCAGCCCCCGGCCCCGGGTGTCCGGCAGCCGCATCACCACCTGCCGGCTGCCGCGCTGCCGGTCCTCGCCGGCGGCCTTGCCCACGGACGTCGCCCAGCCGAGCAGCGAGCGGGCCGGGACGTACTCGCCGAAGGGCACCAGCCGCATCTTGTCGTAGCGGTCCCCGGTGGGTCCGTCCGGCCCGACCAGTACGGAGCTCTTGAAGATCCCCGGCCGGTCCGAACGCCGCGCGTCCACGTTCACCAGCAGGTCCGCGCCGACGGTCCGGGAGAGTGCGGCCAGCCGGTCGCGCAGATCGGGCCGGTTCCCCAGGTCCTGCCCCACGCTGCTCTCGCCCCATACGACGAGATCCACCCGCTGCCCGGCGAGCCGGCGGGTGAGCTCCTCCTCCCGGTCGAAGCGGCGCTGCACGCTCCCCGTCCCGTCGACGACGCCGGGCTGAACGACCGCGACCCGCACCGTCCCCGCGAGCTCCGGCACCGGCGCCCACCCCCACACCCCGGCGACCACCGCCGCGCAGACGAGCAGCCCCGCGGCCCCCACCGCACGCGCACGGGGCACCGAAACCAGCGCGACGACCGCGGTGTTCACCGCCACCAGCACGAACCCCACCAGCCAGACGCCCCCCACCGACGCCATCCGCAGCGCCGGGGCGACCTGCCATTGACTGGCCCCGAACAGCCCCCACGGCCCGCCCAAGTACTCCCAGGACCGCACGAGTTCGACGCCGATCCACCCGGCGGGCACCACGAACAACCCGGCCGCCACCCGCCCGGGCCCCGCTACGCCCCCCAGCAACCGGCGCACGAGCAGCCCCCAGGGCGCCCACAACAACCCCAGCAGCGCGGCCAGCACCAGGATGAACACATGCAGGCTGGGCAGCAGCCAGTGATGCACGGCCAGCAGAAACCCGGCCCCGCCCAGCCACCCCTCCAACGCCGCCCGCCGCGCCGTGGGCGCCGCCCGCACAAGCAGCATCCACGGCACGAGCGCCACCCAGGCCAGCCACCACAGCGACGGCGCGGGAAAGGCGAGGGCGGGCAGCGCGCCGGCGAGGACTGTGAGGGCAGCCCGCCACCACGGCGAGGCGAGGAGCCGCCCGTACCGCTCTGTCGACGACGTAATCGTCACCACGAGCCTCCCTCATGCGTGCCGACCATCAGTGTGGGGCATGCCCGGTCATTTATTCGCGCCACCACGCATGAGGGAGATCCGGCCCGTGCCGGGAGCTAACACACCTGCTTTCTAGCCTCGGCGCAGCCACTTTCGCTTCATGATCGACCTCCACCACGAGGGACGCTCGGGGGCCGTCCTTCCGGGGCTGGTCGCCGGAGCGGGCGGCTTCGTATGCTGAACGTCCGGCTGCGCCGACGGAGACTCGAAGTCGGTCAGTTCCGACGCCTGGGGCTGACGTGATGTGAACTTCACTGGCAGTTCGATCAGATGGCGACTCAGGATCGCCGAGCGGTAGTCGAGGTCGGACTCCTCACAGGCGAGTGCGATGTCGGGAAGCCGCAGGAGCAGAGCGTCGATACCCGTGCCTGCGATCGCCCGGCCCACGTCCTGGCCCGGACACTCGTGCGCGCCGCCACTGAACGCCAGGTGGGCCCGATTTCCGTGGATGGGGGCGTCGAGGTCCGGCCGGACCACTGTGTCCACGTTGCCGGCGGCCAGCCCCAGGATCAACGCGTCACCCGCCTTGATCTGCTGCCCTGCGAGCTCGGTGTCCTGCGTGGCCCAGCGTCCCAGGATCGCCATGAACGGCGGCTCGTCCCACAGCACCTGCTCGACCGCGTCCGGCAGTGTCATATGGCCGCCCGCGAGCGATGCCCGGAAGCGGACGTCGGTGAGGACCATCTTCAGGGTGTTCGCGATGAGGGTGGCCGTCGTCTCGAACGCCGCGATGAGGACGAGCCGCAGATGCTGCTGGACCTCGTCGTCCGTCAGCCCGGAAGGGTGCTCCAGCAGCCAGGTGGCCAGGTCGGCACCCGGTTGAGCGCGCTTCCGCGCCACCAGCTTGCGCAGTTTCTCCTGAACGAACTCGTTGCTCGCCACCGCTGTTTTCGTGCCCCTGAGCATGTCGCGGGCCGCGTTCACCAGCTGGTGGCTGTACTCCTCGGGCATGCCGAGCAACTGTGTCATGGCCATCATTGGGAGATGCTCTGCGAACTGGTGGACGAGGTCGGCGCGTCCCGTGGCGCAGAACTGGTCCACCAGATCATTGGCGCACTCCGTCACATGGCGGCGGATCCCTCTCTTGTCGAAGCGCGCCATGCTGTCGTTCACCGCTCCGCGCCAGCGCTCGTGCTGCTCGCCGTCGGTGAACACGCAGATGGGCTGCCAGGTGGTGATCGGCGCCAGCGGATGGTCGGGCTGAATCCTGCCTTCCCGATGCGGGGTCCAGAGCCGAGAGTCGCGGGAGAATCGCGACGGGGTGCGGGTGACGTCGAGGTTCTCGCGGTAGCCCAAGACCAGCCAGGCCGGGAGGTCGCCGTGCAGCAGCACCGGCGCCACCGGACCGTGTTCGGCGCGCAGCCGTTCGTACAGCCCGTACGGGTCCGACTCGGCTTCCGGGCCGTACAGTCGGGACGCGCTCGCGTGGGACGCGCCGATGTGTGCCGGGCACCCCGGCGGTGGCGTCATGAGGGAGTCGGTGCCGGCGTGTTCGGGGGAGTTGGTCACTGTGGCTCCGTGGAGACGGTCGTGAGGGAGTACAGATAGCGCATCAGCGCCATCAGGATGTCGCGGCAGGAAATGCGGTCGCGGGCGTCGCAGTCGATCATGGGGACGGAGTCGTCCAGGTCCATCGCCGCCCGGAGCTCCGATACGGGGTACCTGGGGGCGCCGGGGAAGGCGTTGACCCCGACGACGAACGGGACGCCGCGCTCCTCCAGGCGGCCGATCACGTCATAGCTGACCTCCATCCGGCGGGTGTCGAGGAGGACGACCGCGCCGAGGGCGCCCTCGAAGAGGCCGTTCCACAGGAACCAGAACCGCTCCTGGCCGGGCGTGCCGAACAGGTACAGCACCAGTTGGTCGTTGATGCTGATGCGGCCGAAGTCCATGGCCACCGTGGTCTCGGTCTTCTGCTCGATGCCGGCGAGGTCGTCCACGCCGACACCTGCCTGGGTCATCGTCTCCTCGGTGGTCAGCGGCCGGATCTCGCTCACCGCGCCGACCAGGGTCGTCTTGCCGACCCCGAAGCCCCCGACGATGACGACCTTGACGGCCGCGGTGGCCGTGGCGGGGAGGATGTCCTCGCTGCGCGGCCCGGCGTAGTTCTCAGAGCTTCTGTAGTCCATGCATCACCGCCTCAAGGATTCGCACGTCGGGCAGCGCGGCCGCGGGCACCGGCGGGCGGGCCTCGACCTTTCCGCCGGCGAGCAGCTCGGTGAGCATCGGGGTCAGAGTGCTCACGGGCAGCTCCAGATAGGCGGATATCTCCGCGACCGAGAGGGGGAAGTCGCACATCCGCACGACGGCGGCGTGCTCGGGCTGGAGACCGGGGTCGGGCTCCGCGCGGGAGACGATCAGGGTGACCAGGTCGAGGTGCGTCGAGGTCCTGGCCCGGGTCTCCGCCGTACTGAGGATGTACAGCCGGTCCGGGTTGCCGGGCGGCTCCGCTCCGGGCTCGTCGTCGGGTCGGGAACCGTTCACGTGGCCGCCCCGCCGACCCGGGGCGGGCTGGTGAGATGGGAGCCGATGCGGGCCACCAGGTCCCGCATCTTCATGCCCATCAGCCCGGCGTCCACGTCGTCGTCGGCCAGCACGGCCAGATACGCCCCGGCCCCGGCGGCCATGAGGTAGAAGAAGCCGCCGTCGACCTCGATCACCACCAGCCGCATCTCCCCGTCCCCGTGCGGGAACTCCTGGGCGATGGCCGTCGAGAGGCTCTGCAGTCCGGCGCAGGCGGCGGCGAGGCGGTCGGCGACCTCCGTGTCCGTACCGTGCTGGGCCATGCGCAGGCCGTCCGAGGACAGCACGATCACGTGGCGGGTCTGGGGGACGCTGGTGGCCAGGTCCTTGAGCATCCAGTCCATGTTGAACCGCGGCTGCTGCGTCACTTGGCTACTCTTCCTTGTCTGACGGGTTATCAGTGATGGGCCGCCCGTTCTGCTCGTGCTGCTCGTGCAGCTCGCCGTTCACGCCGCTGGTGAAGGCGGCCAGCCACATTCCGGGCTGCACGGGCGGCTCCTCGGGCGTGGACGGGACGGGCTTGCGCCGCTCGGTCGCGTTCCGGGCCCGCTCGGCGGCCGCGCCCCGGCCGAAGGGGAGCGGGGCCGGCCCACGCCGCCGGCGGCGCTGGGGCAGACCGGTGTCGCCCATCGGCGGCGGGACGGGGCTGTCCATCATCGGCGTCGAGGACGGCTGGGCGGGGATGGAGCCGGGGCGCCTCTTCTTCTTGGCGGGCGGAAGCTTGGGGGCGCGGGCGATGTCGCCACCGGGGAACCTGCTCGCGGTGATCAGGTTCGGCGGGATGACCAGCACCGCGCGGACGCCGCCGTAGGCCGAGGGCCGCAGCGACACGATGAAGTCATAGGTGTTGGCCAGCCGGCTGACCACCGCCAGCCCCAGCCGCGGGGACTCGCCGAGGTCGTCCAGGTCCAGGCCGCCCTCCTTGGACAGCACCCGGTCGGTACGGCGGCGGGCCTCGTCCGTGAGGCCGACCCCGGCGTCCTCGATCTCGACCGCGATCCCGGACTGGATGTCGACGGCGGTCAGATGGACCCGGGTCTGCGGCGGCGAGTAGCGGGTGGCGTTGTCCAGCAGCTCGGCCAGGGCGTGGATGACCGGCTCGACGGCGGGACCCACCACGGCGACGTCGGCCACGGAGTGGAGATCCACACGGCGGTACTCGAGGATGCGGGACATCGCGCCGCGCAGCACGTTGTAGAGCGGGATCTCGGAGCGCCACTGACGGCCGGGGCGCGAGCCGCCCAGGACCGCGATGCTGTCCGCGAGACGGCCGGTCAGGGCGTTGCCGTGGTCGAGATGCAGCAGATCGCCGAAGACATCGGGGTTGTTGCCGTGCTTGTGCTCCATCTCCCGGATGTCGTAAGCCTGCTGGTGCACGATCGCCTGCATACGGCGGGCGATGTTGACGAACGCGCGGTGGGCCGCGTCACGCAGCGCCTCCTCCTGCTGCACCGCCTCGATCACGGACCGCACCACGGCCCGGTGCGCGGCGGCGAAGCCGGGCTCCAGCTCATGGGCCGGGACGGTGACCCGTACGACCTGGTCGGTAGGGGCGCCGCGGCGCATCAGCTTGAGCGCCTCGGGGAGGACGTCCCGGGCGAAGCGCCAGGTCTCGGCGTCGTGCTGGTCCAGCCGCCGCTGGAGGAGGGCCTCCCGCTCGGCCAGGCGCCGGCGCAGCCCCGCGATCACCCTGCCGCGCCGTGCCGCCTCGGTGGAGGCCAGCCCCACCGCGACGGTGGCCGCCGCGCCGCACCAGGCCACGGGCGCCCGCGCTGCCGGGGCCACGGAGAGGACCGCCGTACCCGCGCACACGGCCAGCACCAGTGGGGAGATCAGCCATATGAGCGCGGAGGCGGGCCGCCTGGGTGCCGACGAGCCTGTACCAACCATCGAGATCCTCGGAACTCTTGAGACAAGGGAGTGGGTGCCGGAGCGCGGCGTTTTTCTCGCTTCTTGGGCGGGAAAGGCGGCGGCAGCACAGCACTTGATCGCGGCGGGCCGTACACACGACGGCCCGCTGCGCGACATGGAGCGTAGCCGGTCGTCGGACGCTCCCGGCGCGAACTTGTCATATTCGCGGAATGAGCTGACGGGCGAATTCGAAAGGCTTCATAATGGCCCACGCCCTAGTGGGCGAATGCATTTCCGAATGGCAGGGGGCGCGTTCGGCCCGGAGTGAAGGTCACGCTCACGGGTGGTCCGTCCACCGAACCCTGCCCCTTGGCCGGTGGACGGGGCTAGGCTCGCTCCACCACATCCTCCGGGGAGACACCGTCATGTCGGGGCAACAGCGTGAACGCGTCCTATCTGCCGCCCTGTTCGAGCGAGAGCGCGAGCTATCCGTCGTCGAGCGGGCGGTGTACGGCCTCTGCGGCCGTGAGATCCAGAAGGAGAGCACTGAGAACGAAGGGGACCTCGAGACCGGTCGCGCCGATGAGGAGAACGAGCCCGACGGAGCCAGGGCCGTAAGGGAGAGGGAAGGTGGTCTGCTTCTCATCAGCGGTGAAGCCGGCCTGGGCAAGACGTCGTTGCTCACCCATGTGCGTCGGCTCGCGGGCGAGCGCGACGACTGCACCGTGCTCTTCGGCCGCGGCAGCAAGTCCGCGGAGAGAGTGCCCTTCACCGTCGTCCGGCAGCTCCTCCAGCCCGAACTCGCCGCGATGACCCAGGAGGCCCGGCGGGAGCTGCTCGGCGACTGGCACGACATCGCCGGCCCGGCGCTCGGCATCATCCCGCCCGTCGGCCCGCAGGCCGACCCCCAGGGTGTGCGCGACGGACTCGACTGGGTGATCACCCAACTCGCCCTCAACCACAAGCCTTTGATCGCCATCGTCGACGACGCCCACTGGGTCGACCCCGAGTCCCTGGCGTGGATCACCTCCTTCGCCGTACGGCTGCGGGAGATGCCGCTCCTCATCGTGCTGGCCTACCGGCCGGAGGAACTGCCCGACCACACACCGGGCTTCAAGGATCTGGTCGCCGGTCGGGTGGCCCGCCCGATCGAGCTGCGCGCCCTGACCCCCGAGGCGGTGACCGGTCTGGTGCGCGAGGCGCTCGGCCCCGGCGCGGACGATCCGTTCTGCCGGGAGGTCTGGGCGGTCACCGGCGGAAATCCCTATGAGGCCGTCGAGCTGATAGCCAAGGCACGGGACCGCGACATGGATCCGGTCGAGGAGTCCGCCGCGCTGCTGCGCGACCTCGGCGCGGCCGCCCGGGGCCCGGGCCTGGTCGCCCGGCTGGAGCAGCTGGGGTCCGCCGTGACCCGTTTCGCCTACGCGGCGGCCGTCTTCGGCACGGAGATCGAGCCGAGGCTCGCCGCCAATCTGGCGGGCATGGGCCCCGCCGAGGCCGATCAGCGCGCCGACCAGCTGCGGGAGGCCCGGATCCTCACCGGCACCACGAAGCTGGAGTTCGTCCACCCGCTCATCGCCACCGCCGTCTACCGGGCGATCCCGACGGGCACCCGCACCGCCATGCACGGGCAGGCCGCCTGGTTGTGCCACGACGCGGGCAAGGGGGTTGCCATCTCGGCCCGGCACCTGCTGGAAGTGCACCCCGAGGCCGATGTGGAGGTGGTCGGCCAGCTGCGCGCGGCGGCCAGGGAACACCTCGCCGTCGGCGCTCCCGACGCGGCCCGCCGCTGTCTGGAACGGGCGCTCCTGGAGCCCCCGCCGGAGGAGGAGCGGGCCATGCTGCTCTACGAGCTGGGATGCGCCGCGCTGCTGACCTCGCCGCAGACCACAGTCAACCACCTCCGTTCCGCCCTGGCCCTGCCGGATCTCAGTGAAGAGCTCCGCATCGACGCCACCTTCCGGCTGTCCCAGGCGTACGCGCACAACAGTCAGCTCGACGAGGCCGCCAAGGTGGTCGCCGACCAGGCGAAGCGCATCCCCACCGGCCCGGGCCGGATGAGGCTTCAGGCGGCCCACTACATGTGGAAGGGCGTCCAGGTCGAGGAAGAGGACACCACCGGTCGCTCCCGCCGCATCGCCGAGCTGGCACGTGATCTCGAAGGTCGGGACAACGCCGAGCACACGCTGCTGGTGCTGCGTGCTTTCGACGGCCTGATCCGCAGTGAGAACGCCTTGGAAGTCGCCGAGTTCGTCGACCGCGTCCTTGTGGACGGCAAGCTCCCCGACGGCTTGGGCTGGACCAATGCGGAATGGGGCTTTGAGATCCCCAGCCTCATCGGGGTCGTCTGTGCCTACACCGACCGGCTTGACGAGGCCGGGGAGCTCTTCGACCAAGCCGTGCGTGCCTTCGAGATCGCAGGCTGGAGCGGCGCCCACCTCGCGTTCGCCCATGACTTCCGAGGGCTGGTCCTCCGGCGTCGCGGAGATCTGGAGGCGGCGGAGAAGGCCCTGCGCAAGGGGCTGGACCTGGCCCATCGGCTCGGCCCCGGGCTACCCATCCAATGGGACGGCACGTGCATGCTGATCGACACCCTCCTCGCACGCGGAAAGGTCGAGGAGGCCCAGGAGGTGGCGGAGGCCAACTCCTTCCTTCCTCCGTACTCGCCGGTGATCGTCCTTCCGGACGCCGCCTGCCTGGCAGGCCGGCTGCTGCTTGCACGGGGTCAGACCAAGGAGGCGATCGTCGAGCTGGAGGCCGCTGGGCAAAAGCTCAAGGAGCGAGGCCGGAACAACACCCTCTGGGCGCCCTGGGCGCTCGACCTGGCCGTCGCCGTCATGGACGAGGAGCCGGAGCGTGCCCGGACCCTGGTCGGCCAGGCGCTCCAGCACGCGATGCGATTCGGCACCGACACGGCCATCGGCGAGGCGCTGCGCCTGGCGGCGAGGATCGACGAGCCGCAGGAGCGACTGGCCAAGCTGGGCAAGGCGGTCGCCCATCTGCGGATGTCCCCTTGCCGCTACGAGTTCGCGGCGGCCCTGGTCGACCATGGAGTCGCGCTGCGCGATTCCGGCCACAAGGCCGAGGCGGTGGAGCGGCTGCGGGAGAGCCTGGAGATCTCGGAGCGCTGCGGCGCGGACGGCCTGGTCCGTACCGCCCGTGCGGAGCTCATGGAGCTGGACGCCGAGGAGGCCGAGTCCGCGAACTGAGTTCCTGTGTTGACGCGGCGGGTTGACGTCCGTCGGTGATGTGAAGAAGGGTCGCCGTGCGAAGCGCTCAGGAGGCGCGGCGGCCCGTCTTCTTCGCGGTGGTCTTTTTCGCCGCGCCACTCTTTGACGTGGCGCTCCGGGCCGTGGTCTTTTTGGCCACGGCCTTTTTGCTCGCACCTTTGCTCGACTCGGCGGTCTTTTTCGCACGCCCGGACGGTGTGGATGTGGATTTCGCCGCCGCCTTCGCGGGGGCGCCTTTCCCGCTCGCCGAATCGATGGAGGCCTGGAGGGCCGCCATCAGATCGATGACATTGTCGGGCGCGGCCGTGGTCTTCTTCCGGGGCGCCGGCCGGTGATCCAGATGAGCGCTGATGAGCTCGCCGAGGGCGATCTCGTACTCGTCCTCCAGCGTGTCGAGGTCGAAGTCCTCCGACAGCGTGTCCATCAGGCTCGTGGCCATCTTGAGCTCCTGCGGCCGCACGGTGACCGAGGACGACGGGGCGAGGCCCTGGCTGTCGCGGATCTCGTCCGGCCAGTACATGGTGTGGAGGACCAGCAGGTCCTCGTGGACCCTCAGCAGGGCCAGCGACTCCCGGGTCCGTAGCGCGATCTTGGTGACGGCGACCCGCTCGGTCTGCTTCAGCGTCTCCCGCAGCAGGACGTACGCCTTGTCGGCGGCCGTGCTCTCCGGGGCGAGGTAGTAGGCGCCGGAGAGCCGCAGCGCGTCGATGCGGTCGGCGTCGACGAAGGCCAGGACGTCGATGAGCTTCTTGCTCGGCAGGGGCAGGCCCGCCAGCTCGTTCTTGGTGACGACGGCCGTGTTGCCCTCGTCGTCCTCGTAGCCCTTGGCGACGTGCTCGTAGTCGATCTCCTTGCCGCACGCGTCGCAGACGCGCTTGAGGTGGATGCGGCCGCCGTCCTCGTCATGGACCTGGTGCAGCTTGAGCCCGTGCTCCTGGACGGCCGCGTAGAGCCGTACGGGCACGGAGACCAGGCCGAAGCCGATGGCGCCCTTCCACATGGTCCGCATGGATCCGTCCCTCCGCGGGGAATTCCTACCTTATGCCCGACTCATCGGACCGGCAGGTGGTGGAGGTCGAGGGCCACCGGCTGGCTCTGTCCCACCTGGACCGGGTGCTCTTCCCCGGGTCGGGGCACACGAAGGCGCAGGTGCTGCGGTACTACGCCCGGATCGCCCCGGCGCTGCTGCCGCACGCCCGCGGCCGTCCCGCCTCGTTCGTCCGGGCGCCCGAGGGCCCGGCGGGGCAGAGCTGGATCGCCAAGAACCCGCCGGGCGGCTCCCCTCACTGGGTGCCCCGCGTGCCGGTGGAGCACCGGGAGGGGCTCACCGAACAGATCGTGCTGGACTCCACGGCAGCGCTGGTCGCCATGGTGAACCTGGGCGCGTATGAGGTGCACGTGCCCCAGTGGACGGCCGGGGCGGGGCCGGACGGGCACGACCGCCTCGTCCTGGACCTGGACCCCGGTCCCGGCACCGACCTCGTCGTCTGCTGCCGGGTGGCCCAGCGGCTGCGCCAGCTCCTCGACGCCGACGGGCTCACCGCGTACCCGGTGGTCTCCGGGTCCAAGGGGCTGCACCTCTACGCGCCCATCCGGCCCGCCTCGGGCAGGGCCGCCTCCCGGTACGCCAAGGAACTGGCCGGGCGCATGATGAGCGAGCACCCCGGGCTGGTGGTGGTCTCCATGGCGCGGGCCGAGCGCCGGGGCAAGGTCCTCATCGACTGGTCGCAGAACGCCAGCGCCAAGACGACGGTGGCGCCGTACTCCGTACGTCTGACACCGGACCGTCCGGGTGTCGCCGCGCCGGTCGGCTGGGACGAGGTCGCCGGCTGTACGGAGCCGGCCGAGCTGACCTTCGGCCCGGAGGAGGTCCTCGACCGCGTCGCCGACCACGGCGACCCGCTGGCGGGGCTGGGGGGAGGGCGCGGGCGCGCGCCACTGCCGTGAGCTGTTGCCGCTCCGGGGCCCGGGCCGCCGGGCCGGGACGGCGCCTACGCCAGATCCGTCAGATCCGGCCGGAGCCGGTGCCACGTGGGGTGGCGGAGCCGTCCTGCCGCTGTCCAGCCGCTGAAGACGACCTCGGCGACCAGCCGGGGCTCGGCCCAGTGCACGGTCGGTACGTCGACCGGGCCCGCGAACGGGGAGTCGGGGCGCTGGACCACCGTCAGATAGCGGGCCAGGTCGGCACGTTCGCGCTCGGCGAGGCCCGAACCCACGGAGCCGATGTAGCGCAGGCCGTCGGGCTCGCGCAGCCCGGCCAGTACCGCGCCGGGCAGGCCCGTCAGCCGGCCCTGGCCCTCGGTCCAGCCGCCGATGAGGACGTCGATCGTGATCACATGCTTGGTCTTGCGCCAGTCGGGTGACCGGAGCCCCGGCGCGTACCGCGAGGTCAGCCGTTTCGCGATCACACCCTCGAAGCCGCTGCTCAGGGTGGCGTCCCAGGCCCGTCTGCCCTGGCCCTCCAGGTAGGCGGGCACCGACCAGTTCGGGCCGCCGATGCCCAGCCCCGAGAGCACGGCCCGGCGCTCGCGGTAGGCGAGTTCGGTGAGGAGGACGCCGTCGAGGTACATGATGTCGAAGAGCATCAAGTGCACCGGGTACTCCATCGCCAGGTGCGCCGCGCGGCGCGGGTTGGCGACGCCCATCCGGCGCTGGAGCAGTCCGAAGTCGGGGCGGCCCTCCGCGTCCAGGACCACGATCTCGCCGTCGAGCACCACCGGCCGGCCGTGCAGTTGTTCGCCGAGCGCCTGGAGTTCGGGGTAGGTGCGGGTCGCGTCGTTGCCCGTGCGGGTGACCAGGCGCAGGGTGCCGTCGCCGGGCGTGTCGACGACGCAGCGCACACCGTCCCATTTGACCTCGAAGGCCCAGCGGGCGTCCTCGCCCTCGACGGGCAGTGGACCGGGGGAGGCCAGCATGGGCCGGATCGAGGGGCGCTCGGGCAGCGGGGCGTTCACTTCGAACCGGCCCAGTCCAGCAGGCGGTCCGCCGGCCAGGTGGTGATGACCCGGTCGGCGGGCACGCCGCACTCCTCGGCGCGGGCGCAGCCGTGGATCTGCCAGTCGAGCTGGCCGGGCGCGTGGGCGTCGCTGTCGATGGCGAACAGTACGTCCGCGGCCAGGGCCCGGCGCAGCAGCCGGCGCGGCGGGTCCAGCCGCTCGGGGCGGGAGTTGATCTCCACGGCGGTGCCGAAGCGGGCGCAGGCGGCGAAGACCATGTCCGCGTCGAATTCCGACTCCGGCCGCCCCCGCCCGCCGCGCAGCCGTCCGGTGCAGTGCCCCAGGACGTCCACGAGGGGGCTGGCGACGGCGGCCACCAGCCGCCGGGTCATGGCCGGCGCCTCCATCCGCAGCTTGGAGTGGACGGAGGCGACCACCACGTCCAGCCGGGCCAGCAGCTCCTCCTCCTGGTCGAGGGCGCCGTCGGCGAGGATGTCGCACTCGATGCCCGTCAGCAGCCGGAAGCCGTCGCCCAGCCGTGCGTTCACCTCGGCGACCACGTCGAGCTGCTGTCGCAGCCGCTCCGGGGACAGCCCGCGGGCGATCGTGAGCCGGGGGGAGTGGTCGGTGAGCACGGCCCATTCGTGGCCGAGCGCGCGGGCGGCGCGGGCCATCTCCTCGATGCCGCTGCCGCCGTCCGACCAGTCGGAGTGCAGATGGCAGTCGCCGCGCAGGGCCTTCCGCAGGGCCAGCCCGCCCTCGGTGAGCGGGCCGCCCGTCTCCTCCTCCAGCCGCGCCAGATAGCCGGGCGTCCGGCCCGTGAGGGCCTCGGTGACCACGCCGGCGGTGCTGGGGCCGATGCCGCCCAGCGCCGTCAGGGAGCCGCCGGCCGCACGGCGCCGCAGTTCCTCGTCCGGCAGCTCGCGGATCACGGCGGCGGCCGTCCGGAAGGCCTTCACGCGGTACGTCGGCGCCTGTGAGCGCTCCAGCAGGAACGCGACGCGCTCCAGCGCCTCCACGGGCTCCATGGCACCACCTCCACACCACCACCGTGCGGTACGGGGGAGCGGCGCGCATGTGTTCCGGGCGCGCGCGGTATGGGCAGGGCATGCAGTGCACGCGTGCACTGTCCCCACCGTGACGAGAAGGAGCGGGCATGAGCGATGCGCACAGTGACGGCGGTGCCGTTCCCGGGCGCCGGGCCGTGGTGCTGGGCGGCGGGATGGCGGGGATGCTGGCCGCCTCGGTCCTGGCGGACCACGCCGACGAGGTGGTGGTCGTCGAGCGGGACCGGCTGCCGTCCGGGGCCCTGCCCCGCAAGGGGCTGCCCCAGGCCCGGCACGCGCATCTGATGCTCGCGGGCGGGGCGCGGGCGGTGGAGTCGCTGCTGCCCGGGATCACCGACCGGTGGCTGGCCGGGGGCGCCCGGCGGGTGGCGCTGCCGACGGCGCTGGTGTCGCTGTCGTCGCAGGGCTGGATCCCCCGTACGCCGGAGGCGCAGTTCCTGATCTCGTGCAGCCGGGACCTGCTGGACGCGGTGGTACGGGAGCGGGTGCTGGCCCATCCGCGGATCACGCTCCGGGAGGGCAGCGAGGTCCATGGGCTCCTGGGCGACGCCCGGCGCGTGACGGGCGTGCGGATCGGCGCGGTGGGCGCGCGCGAGGCGCGGCCGCTCCCGGCCGCGCTGGTCGTCGACGCGACCGGGCGGGGTTCGCAGGCCGCGCGGTGGCTGACGGAGCTGGGGCTCCCCGCCGTCCGGGAGGAGACCGTCGACTCGGGCCTCGTCTACGCGACGCGCCTCTTCCGGGCGCCCCCGGGCGCGGAGGACTTCCCCGTCGTGAGCGTCGCTCCCCGCCCGGACGCGGCTCTGCCGGGCCAGGGCGTGACGATGCTTCCGGTGGAGGGCGGACGGTGGCTGGTGACCGTGTCCGGTACGAGGGGCGGTGAACCGTCGCGGGAGGCGGGGGAGTTCGAGCCGTTCGTGCGCCGGCTGCGGCATCCGCTGGTGGCCGATCTCATCGCCCGCGCGGAGCCGCTCACCGAGGTGCGGCTCAACCGTTCCACGGTGAACCGGCGCCGCTACTTCGAGCGGATGGCTTCCTGGCCGGGCGGTTTCGTCGTCACGGGGGACGCGGTGGCGGCGTACAACCCCGTCTACGGGCACGGGATGTCGGTCGCCGCGCATGGCGCGGTCGCGTTGCGCGAGGTCCTGGTGGGGCAGGTCCTCGGCGATCCGCGGCCGGCCCGGCGGGCGCAGCGCGCGGTGGCCCGTACGGTGGACGGGCCCTGGGCGATGGCCGTGGGCGAGGACATCCACTACCCGGGCGCGATCGGGGAACGGCCGCCGGCCGCGGCGCGGCTGCTGCGGGGGTATGTCCAGCGGATGATGCTCACCGCGACCGTGGACCCGGCCCTGACCCGGGCCATGGTGGACGTGATGACCTTGTCGGCGCCCATGTCGGCGCTGTTCACGCCGGGGGTGGTGGCGCGGGTGGCCCGTGGGCCGCGGCGGCTGCCGCCGCCGGAGCCGCCGATCACGGCGGCGGAGCTGGCTCGGGCGGGGGTGGCGCGGGCCTGACGCCTGGGCGGCGCTCTTGCGCCTCACGGCCGTGCCAGCCGCGCCGGCGGCAGGTACTCCCGTACCAGGGTCCGGTGCCACCAGCAGCCCGTCTCTCTGAGCTCGCGCCAGGTCGTGAAGCGGTAGAGGTACAGGCGGGCGCGGACGTGGGTGGGCGGGGCGGTGGGGAAGGGGTTGTGGCGCAGTAGGCGGAGGGTGGCCGGGTCGGCTGTCAGGAGGCGTTCGACGAAGGGGCCGAACCATTCGCGGGCGTAGCCGGGGGAGATCCCGGCGAACCACATCAGCCAGTCGAGCCGCAGGTGGTACGGCGCGAACTGGCGGGGGAGCCGGCGGGGGTCGCCGGGTTTGCCCCTGAAGCCGTACTCCTTCCACACCGTGTCCTCGGTGAGCCCTTCCTCGTCCGTTCCCTCGACGACGACCTCGTAGCGGCTGCGATTGATGCTGCCGAAAGCGCCGTAGGTGTTGACCAGGTGGAAGGCGTTGAAGGACATGTTCATCCGCTGCCGTGCGGACAGCAGATTCCGCACGGGCCACCAGCTCAGCACGACCACCAACACAGCGGCGGCGAGCACCAGCACCTCGAACCAGATCGGGGCGGGTGCCGCCGGGGCGTGCCGGGGGAGGCCCAGCAGCTCCGCCAGGGCCGTGCCGTCGACGGCGGAGAGGGCGAGGACGATCGTCAGCCAGTTGAGCCAGGAGAAGTTGCCGGAGGCGACGAGCCAGAGCTGGGTGCAGATGATCAACCCGGCGGCGACGCTCGCCACCGGCTGCGGCGTGAAGAGCCCGAACGGTACGACCAGCTGGGCGACGTGGTTGGCGGCCGTCTCCACCCGGTGCAAGGGCCTGGGCAGCCGGTGGAAGAACCAGCTCAGCGGCCCCGGCATGGGCTGGGTCTCGTGGTGGTAGTACAGGCAGGTCAGATCCCGCCAGCAGGGGTCGCCGCGCAGTTTGATCAGCCCGGCGCCGAATTCGACGCGGAAGAGCAGCCAGCGCATCAGCCACAGCGTGAGCACGGGCGGGTCCGTCCGGGCGTTGCCCAGGAAGACGGCCAGGAAGCCGGCCTCCAGCAGCAGGGACTCCCAGCCGAAGCTGTACCAGGTCTGGCCCACGTTGACGATCGACAGATAGAGCACCCACAGCGCGGCCCACATCGCCATCGCCGCGCCGAGCGGTACGGCGTCGGCCGCGCCCGCCACGACCGCGGCCGACAGCAGCGCCCCCGTCCAGGCCCAGGCGGCGAAGAAACGGTCGGAGTAGTGGAACTGGAAGACGCTGGGTGCCCGGCGCGGCGGTACGTACGCGACGTACTGGGGGACCGGCAGCATGCCCCGCTCCCCGATGAGCGCGCGGAACTGGAGGGCCGCCGAGACGAAGCCGACCAGGTAGATCGCGGCGAGCGCCCGCGTCAGGAACAGCCGGCTCAGCCAGTACCCGGATGCCGTGAACCACTCCATGGCGCCCTCCGTACCGCTTGCGTCCCTCCGGACCATGCAGTCACATCGAAGAAATCGAAGAAGAAGAAACAGACAAAAGGTGGCAGGGTGACTCTATGGTTGATCGGGGAGCGACGCCTGCCGCCGTACCGCCGCCGGACGACTGGCCCGCCCGCCCGGAGACGGTGCTCGCCCTCAATCGCATGGGCGGCTTCGACTGGGACCTGGTCAGCGGACGGCTGCACCTGGACCCGCAGGCGCTGGAGCTCCTGGAGGTGCCGCCCGAGCGGTTCCACGGCCGGATCACCGATCTGTCGTACCGCGTGTCGCGCCCCGACGCCGCCCGGCTCGACACCATGGTGGCCCGGGCGCTGAAGGACGGCAGCGACAGCTACGGCGGCTACTACCTGGTCCGCTGCGACGACGGCTCCCAGCGCTGGACCTACACCCAGGGGCGCATCCGGCGCGACGCCGACGGGCGGCCCTGCCGGATCATCGGCATCGTCCGTGACGCCACCGAGGAGCTGGGCCGGACCGGGCCCCGTGAGACCGACGAGGAGCGCCGCCATCAGACGACGGTCGTGGAGACCACGACGGCCGCCCTCGCGCACGCCCGGACCGTCCAGGACGTCATCGACTTCTTCCGGGACGCGCGGGCCGTCGAGCACCTCGGCTCCGATCTGCTCGTCCTCGGCCTGCTCGAGTCCGGCCGCATCCACCTCGTCGCGGAAGGGCCCTCGGAGCACTTCATCCCCGGCACCCGCTACACGCGTATCGACGACAACTTCCCGATGAGCGAGGTGATCCGCACCCTCTCGCCCCGGTTCATCGAGTCGCCCGAGGAGTTCTCCACCCACTACCCCTGGCTGTGGGAGCGCATCAAGGACATCGGCATCTCCTCCGCCGCCTACCTCCCGCTGATCGCCCAGGCCCGGCCCATCGGCGCGCTGGGGCTGCTCTACCGCGAGGCGCGCGGCTTCACCCAGCAGGAGCGCAATCTCTACATCGCGCTGAGCAGCAGCCTGGCGCAGGCCATAGCCCGGGCGATGCTCTTCGACCAGGAGCACGACCTCGCCGAGGGCCTCCAGCAGTCCATGCTGCCGCGCCGCATCCCCGACGTCCCCGGCGCGCAGATCGCGGTGCGCTACCGGTCGGCCCGGATGGGCCGGGACATCGGCGGCGACTGGTACGACGCCATCCCGCTGCCCGGCGGCCGGGTCGGGGCGGTCATCGGCGACGTCCAGGGCCATGACACCCACGCCGCCGCCGTGATGGGCCAGCTGCGGATCGTCCTGCGGGCGTACGCCACCGAGGGGCACTCGCCCGCCACCGTCATGGCCCGCGCCTCGTCCTTCCTCCATGAGCTGGACACCGACCGCTTCGCCACCTGCACCTACGCGGAGGCCGACCTCGCCACCGGGCTGGTCCAGCTGGTCCGCGCCGGCCATGTGGACCCCATGCTGCGGCACGCCGACGGCACCTGCCGCCGGCTGCCCGTCTCGGGCGGGCTGCCGCTCGGCCTGTCCGCCGAGTTCGGGCGGCTGGACTACCCGGTGACGACCGTCGAACTGGACCCGGGGGAGACCCTGCTGATGTTCACCGACGGCCTGGTCGAGCAGCCCGGCTCCGATCTCGACGAGGGCATGCGACGGCTCGGCGCCCTGGTCCGCGAGGGCCCCTACGACCTCCACAAGCTGGCCGACCTGCTGTGCGGCGTGGTCGGGGAACGGATGGGCGAGGACGATCTGGCCGTCCTGCTGCTGCGCCGCCAGGGCCCGGCCGCCCGCGGCGGCGGACGGCTCCAGCAGCACATCGCCCCCGCCGATCCCGAGGCCCTCTCGGCCGGCCGGCACATGATCCGCGCGGCGGTACGGGCGTGGGGCGCGCGGGAGCGCTCGGACGAGATCGAGCTGGTCGCCGACGAGTTGGTGACCAACGCCCTGCTGCACACCGACGGCGCCGCCGTCGTGACGATCCGGATGCTGACCGGGCCCGAACGGCGGGTGCGGGTCGAGGTGGAGGACAAGTCCAGTGCCCTGCCGCGCCGCCGGGAGCCGGGCGAGGCGGGGGTGTCCGGGCGCGGGCTGCTGCTGGTGGACCGGCTGGCCGACGTCTGGGGCGTGGAGCCGCGCGGAACCGGCAAGTCCGTCTGGTGCGAGTTCGTGGTGCCCGACCGGCACACGGCCTCGGACGACGGCGACTGAGCCGGAGCCGGGGGCAGGGGCCTGGGCCGGAGCCGGTTGTACGGGAGTTCATGCCCTATACACCTTCCATTGCAAAGGAATTGCAAATTCCGGTCTTTTCGGATCAACTATTGACGCATTCCCAACTGACGGATCGTCGAAAAGGCCGAAACCGATGGGCACCCCCCGCCGCCACCCCCTCCGCCGCAGAGCCGTCCAGCTCCTGGGCGTCGCCTCCCTCGCCCCCGCCGTGCTGCTCACCGCCCAGGCCGGTCCCGCCCGGGCCTTCGGCACCGTCAGCGCGTTCGGGCAGCACGCCGAACACGAGGCGATCACCCGCGCCGCCCTGGCCTGTGCCCCCGGCACCCGGTCCGACGGCACCTGCTTCGAACCCCGCTCCCTTGACCAGCTCGCCGGCCACAAGGGCACCTTCGGCGCGGTCGGCGCGCCCGACACCGACGAGATCGTCGTCCCCGCCGCCCACTGCGACAACGCCGACTTCCTCGCCGCCTCCGGCTACCCCCGCGACCGCGCCGACGCCACCCGGCAGCTGCTGACCTGCATAGCCAGGCTCCAGACCCGCTTCACCGAAGGGATCACCGCCGCCGGCGGCACGACCGGAGCGGACGGCGCCATCGCCCCGGGCGAGACCGACCTCACCAAGGACTGCACCTTCACCCTCGGCATCCGCGGCCGTGACAAGTGCGAGGCCATCGAGGGCCTGGGCCGCGCCCTCCACGGCGTCCAGGACTTCTACTCGCACAGCAACTGGACCGACAAGGCCGCCGACCGCCCCCTCGGCAAGGACAACCCGCCCGGCCTCGACCGCACCGGACCCGCCCCGCTCCTCGCCCTCGGCACCGGCCGGCCGCCCGCCGCCTCGGCCGTCCCCGCCGACCTGACCACCGGCTGCTTCTCCCTCCTCCCGCTCGGCTGCGCCCGCCACGTCCAGCACGCGGGCCTCAACAAGGACACCGGCGTCATCGACCCGGCCACCGGAGCCACCAGCGGCCCCACCACACCCCGCGGCAAGGTCGCCGGGAACTTCGACCGCGCCGTCCACGCGGCCGTCGCCGACACCCGCCGCCAGTGGGCCGACTTCCGCGCCGCCCTGACCGCCAAGTACGGCAAGGACCGCGCGGAGACCATCGGTTGCGCCCTCACCCACGACACCCCCGCCCGCGACTGCGCGCCCAAGGGCTGAACACCGCGGTCCGCCGGGAAGAGGCCAAGGTCACAACGGTTGCCCCTGCTGCGGAACGCACCCGCTCACTAGCCTTCCCCCCATGACGGTCCTGCCCGATGACGGCTTCCACCTGGCTGCCGAGTTCCCGGACGCGTCCCGTGAGCAGTGGCAGCGCCTCGTCACAGGCGTGCTGAGCAAAACGGGCACCGCGGCCGAGGGGCCGGCGGCCGAGGACGCGCTGGCCACCGCGCTCCAGGACGGGCTCGCCACCCGTCCCCTGTACACCGCCGATGACGGCGGCACGGTGCCCGGCCCGCCCGGCTTCCCCCCGTTCGTCCGCGGCGGACGACCGGAGGGCACCGCGCTCACCGGCTGGGACGTACGCCAGCACCACGGCGGCCCCGACCCCCGGCGGGCCAACGACGCCGTCCTCGCCGACCTCGAGAACGGCGTCACCTCCCTGTGGCTGGCCGTCGGCGGCGCCGGACTGCCTGTCGAGGCCCTCCCCACCGCCCTGGACGGCGTCTACCTCGACCTCGCCCCCGTCGTCCTCGACGCGGGCGAGGAGTTCGAGCCCGCCGCGCGGAAGCTCCTCGGCCTGTACGCCGAGCGCGGCCTGCCGCGCGACGCGGCCGCCGGCAACCTCGGCGCCGACCCGCTGGGCACCCTGGCCCGCACCGGCACCGACGCCGACCCCGCCGAGGCCCTGGACGCCGCCGCCCGCCTCGCCGCCCTGTGCGTCCGCGACCACCTGCGCCTGCGCGCCCTCACCGTCGACGCGCTGCCCCACCACGAGGCCGGCGGATCACCCGCCCAGGAACTGGGCGCCTCCCTGGCCACCGGCGTCGCCTACCTCCGTACGCTCACCGCCGCCGGGCTCACCGTCGACGAGGCCTGCTCCCAGCTGGAGTTCCGCTACTCCGCCACCGCCGACCAGTTCCTCACCATCGCCAAACTCCGCGCCGCCCGCCGCCTGTGGGCCCGCGTCGCCGAGGTCTGCGGCGCGACGCCCGCCGCCCGCGCCCAGCGCCAGCACGCCGTCACCTCCTCGGTGATGATGACCCGGCGCGACCCCTGGGTGAACATGCTCCGCACCACCATCGCCTGCCTCGGCGCCGGGGTCGGCGGCGCGGACGCCGTGACCGTCCTGCCCTTCGACGAGGCCCTCGGCCTGCCCGATGCCTTCGCCCGCCGGATCGCCCGCAACACCTCCTCGATCCTTCTGGAGGAGTCCCACCTGGCCCGGGTCGTCGACCCGGCCGGCGGCTCCTGGTACGTGGAACGGCTCACCGACGAACTCGCCCACGCCGCCTGGGCCTTCTTCCAGGACCTCGAACACGTCGGTGGCCAGGCCGCCGCCCTGCGCTCCGGACTCCTCGCCGAACGCCTCGCCGACACCTGGCGCACCCGCTCCGCCGACCTCGCCACCCGTCGCGAACCCATCACCGGCGTCAGCGAGTTCCCCCACCTCGGCGAACAGCCCGTCCACCGCGAACCCGCCCCGCCCGCCCCCTCCGGCGGACTGCCGAAGGTCCGCCGCGACGAGGCGTACGAGGCGCTGCGCGCCCGCTCGGACGCCCACCTCGCCGCCACCGGCGCCCGGCCCCGCGTCCTCCTCGCGGCCCTCGGTCCCGCCGCCGTCCACACCGGCCGGGTCACCTTCGCCGCCAACCTCTTCCAGGCGGGCGGCATCGAGCCCGTCACCCGCCAGGTCACGGCCGAGGACGTAGCCGACGTCCTCACGGCCGAGGGCGCCACGACCGCCTGCCTGTGCTCCGGCGACGCGCTCTACGCCGAGCAGGCCACGGCCGTAGCCGCGGCGCTCAAGGGCGCCGGCGCCACCACCGTCCTCCTCGCCGGAAAGCCCAAGGGCGAACTGCGGGAGGACTGCCGGCGGGCGGGAGTCGACGCGTTCGTCTTCGCCGGCGGCGACGCCGTCGCCGTCCTCTCCTCCGTCCTCGACCGCATGGGAGTGGCGTGATGCGGATCCCCGACTTCTCCGGCATCGACCTCGGCCCGGCCGCCACCGGCCCCGCCGACCCCGGAGCCTGGCGCGCCGCGCTGAAGGAGAGCACCGGCAAGAGCGCCGAGGACCTCCTCTGGGAGACCCCCGAGGGCATCGGCGTCAAACCCCTCTACACCGCCGAGGACCTCGACGGGCTGGACTTCCTCGGCACCTACCCCGGCATCGCGCCCTATCTGCGCGGCCCGTACCCGACGATGTACGTCAACCAGCCCTGGACCATCCGGCAGTACGCCGGCTTCTCCACGGCCGAGGAGTCCAACGCCTTCTACCGCCGCAATCTGGCGGCCGGTCAGAAGGGCCTGTCCGTCGCCTTCGACCTGCCCACCCACCGCGGCTACGACAGCGACCACCCGCGCGTGACCGGCGACGTCGGCATGGCGGGCGTCGCCATCGACTCCATCTACGACATGCGGCAGCTCTTCGACGGCATCCCGCTCGACAGGATGACCGTCTCCATGACCATGAACGGCGCGGTGCTGCCCGTCCTCGCCCTCTACATCGTGGCCGCCGAGGAACAGGGCGTACCGCCCGAGAAGCTGGCCGGGACCATCCAGAACGACATCCTCAAGGAGTTCATGGTCCGCAACACCTACATCTATCCGCCCCGGCCCTCGATGCGGATCATCTCCGACATCTTCGCGTACACCTCGCAGAAGATGCCGCGCTACAACTCCATCTCCATCTCCGGCTACCACATCCAGGAGGCCGGGGCCACGGCCGACCTGGAGCTCGCCTACACCCTCGCCGACGGCGTCGAGTACCTCCGCGCCGGCCAGGGCGCCGGCCTCGACGTGGACGCCTTCGCGCCCCGCCTGTCCTTCTTCTGGGCGATCGGCATGAACTTCTTCATGGAGATCGCCAAACTCCGGGCCGCCCGGCTGCTGTGGGCCAGACTCGTCAAACAGTTCGACCCCAAGAACACCAAATCGCTGTCGCTGCGCACCCATTCGCAGACCTCCGGCTGGTCGCTGACCGCCCAGGACGTCTTCAACAACGTGGCGCGCACCTGCGTCGAGGCCATGGCCGCCACCCAGGGCCACACCCAGTCGCTGCACACCAACGCCCTCGACGAGGCGCTGGCCCTGCCCACCGACTTCTCCGCCCGCATCGCCCGTAACACCCAGCTGCTGATCCAGCAGGAGTCCGGCACCTGCCGGGTCATCGACCCCTGGGGCGGCAGCGCCTACGTCGAACGGCTCACCCACGACCTCGCCCGGCGCGCCTGGCAGCACATCCAGGAGGTCGAGGCCGCCGGCGGCATGGCACAGGCCATCGACGCCGGCATCCCCAAGCTGCGCGTCGAGGAGGCCGCGGCCCGCACCCAGGCCCGCATCGACTCCGGACGCCAGCCGGTCATCGGCGTCAACAAGTACCGGGTCGACAGCGACGAGCAGATCGAGGTCCTCAAGGTCGACAACTCCTCCGTGCGCGGCCGGCAGATCGAGAAGCTGCGCCGACTGCGCGCCGAGCGCGACGAGACGGTCTGCCAGGACGCCCTCCACGCCCTCACCCGCGCCGCCGAGGCCGGATCCGGCCCCGGCCTGGACGGCAACCTGCTGGCCCTCGCCGTGAACGCCGCCCGCGCCAAGGCCACCGTCGGGGAGATCTCCGACGCCCTGGAGAAGGTCTACGGACGGCACGCCGGACAGATCCGTACGATCTCCGGTGTCTACCGGGAGGAGGCCGGCATGTCGTCCGGCGTGGAACGCACCCGCGCGCTGGTCGAGGCGTTCGAGCGGGAGGACGGGCGCCGCCCGCGCATCCTGGTCGCCAAGATGGGCCAGGACGGCCACGACCGCGGCCAGAAGGTCATCGCCACCGCCTTCGCCGACCTCGGCTTCGACGTGGACGTCGGCCCGCTCTTCCAGACGCCCGCCGAGGTCGCCCGGCAGGCGGTCGAGGCGGACGTCCACATCGTCGGCGTCTCCTCGCTGGCGGCCGGTCACCTCACGCTCGTCCCGGCGCTCCGCGAGGAGCTCGCCGAACAGGGCCGCGAGGACATCATGATCGTCGTGGGCGGGGTCATCCCGCCGCAGGACGTCCCCACGCTCCGTCAGATGGGCGCCGCCGCGGTCTTCCCGCCCGGCACGGTCATCCCGGACGCCGCCCACGACCTGCTGAAGACCCTCGCCGGGGTCCTCGGCCACGAGCTGTGAGCGCCCATGGCGTCCCCCGTGCGCAAGGCCATTGACCTCGACGCCTACGTCAAGGGCGTGCTGGACGGCAAACGGGCGGCCGTCGCCCGCGCCATCACGCTCGTGGAGTCCCGGCGCGCCGACCACCGCGAGCTCGCCCAGCGGATGCTGACCGAGCTGCTGCCGCACTCGGGCGGGGCGCGCCGGATCGGCGTCACCGGCGTGCCCGGCGTCGGCAAGTCCACCTTCATCGACGCCTTCGGCACCATGCTCACCGGCCTCGGCCACAAGGTCGCGGTGCTCGCCGTCGACCCGTCCTCCAGCCGCACCGGCGGCAGCATCCTGGGCGACAAGACCCGGATGGAGCGGCTCGCCGTCGACCCGGCGGCCTTCGTACGCCCCTCGCCGACCGCCGGCACGCTCGGCGGGGTCGCCAAGGCCACCCGCGAGACCATGGTGGTGATGGAAGCCGCCGGCTACGACGTCGTCCTGGTGGAGACCGTCGGCGTCGGCCAGTCGGAGACCGCCGTCGCCGACATGGTCGACACGTTCCTGCTGCTCACCCTGGCCCGCACCGGCGATTCGCTCCAGGGCATCAAGAAGGGCGTCCTGGAGCTCGCCGACGTCATCGCCGTGAACAAAGCGGACGGACCGCACGAACGCGACGCGAAGGCCGCCGCCCGTGAACTGTCCGGGGCACTGCGCCTGATGCACTCCCACGACGCCGCCTGGAACCCGCCCGTCCTCACCTGCAGCGCCCGCGAGAGCACCGGCCTGGACACCCTGTGGGAGCGCGTGGAGGCCCACCGGGGCGTCCTGGAGGCCACCGGCGGTCTGGCCGCCCGCCGCCGCGAGCAGCAGGTCGACTGGGTCTGGAGCATGGTCCGCGACCGGCTCCTGGCCGAGCTGCGCGACCACCCCGACGTCCGGGCACAGGCCCCCGGCCTGGAACAGCGGGTGCGCGAGGGGACCCTGACGGCGGCCCTGGCCGCCGAGCGACTGCTGGAGGCCTTCCGTCCGCTCCGCTAGCCGGGAGGCCGCCGCCCGGTGCGGAGCACCCTCGCGCCCATGACATCCTGGGCCGTCACGCCCCGCCGGGGGCGGGCACGGCGGATGTCGGGATTACGAGGATGATGCAGCACATGAGACTCTGCTTCCTGGTGGAGGAGCAGTACCGGTACGACGGCATGCCGGTGGACGTGATCCGCCAACTCACCGCCTGGGGGCACCGGGTGGACGTGCTGCGGCCGGGCAGTTCGCTGATCCGGCTCTCCGAGACCGTGCGCTCCGGGCGCCACGACGCCTGGGTGCTCAAGACCGTGTCCGGCGGCCCCGGGCTCACCCTCCTGGAGGGCGCCGCCGCCGTGGGGCTCACCACGGTCAACGACGCCCGGGCGATCCGGGGCGTACGGGACAAGGCGCTCGCGGCCGTGCTCGCCGAGGCCCGGGGACTGCCGGTCCCCGTGACCTACGCCGCCGCCCGCGCCGAGGAGTTCGCGGAGCTGCCCGCCGACGCCTTCCCGCTGGTGGTCAAGCCCGCCGACGGCAGCTCGGGACGGGCCGTGCGGCTCGTCCCGGACGCCGGACACCTCACCGACCCCGGCGCCGAACCCACCGGGGACGGCCTGCTGATCGCCCAGCCGTACGTCCCCAACTCCGGCGTCGACCTCAAGGTGTACTGCCTCGACGGCGAGCTGTACGCCACCGAGCGCCGCAGCCCCCTCCACCCGGACCGGCCGCCCACGGAACGCCACGTCCCCCTCACGCCCGAGGTCGCGGCCATCGCCACCGAGGTGGGCGCCGTCTTCGGCCTCGACCTCTACGGGGTCGACATCGTCCTCGGCCCCGACGGCCCCGTCGTCGTCGACGTCAACGACTTCCCCAGCTTCCGCCAGGTGCCGGACGCCGTCGCCCGGGTGGCCCGGGCCGTCCTCCGGCTGGCCGAGGCGGGCGGCACCGGCCACCTCCTGCCGATGCCCCGTCCGGCGCTGACCGCGCCCGCGCGCGCGATCGGCGGCAACGCATGAGGATCTGCCTGCTCACGCCCGACCCGGACCACCCGCTGCTGGCCGCGACCACCGCCCTGCTGACGCCCCACCACCGGGTGGAATGGCTGGATCCGCAGAGCTGCGAAGACTCTCCCGAAAGGTTCCCCGACCCTTCGTCCCTCGCGGATGTCTACCTCCTGAAGACCCGCACCCCCCGCGCCCTGGCCCTCGCCCGGTACCTGGAGACCCACGGCGCGCCCGTGCTGAACTCCGCCTCGGCCACCGAGCTCTGCCAGGACCGCACCGCCATGGCGGACGTGGCCCGCCGCGCCGGACTGCCGTTCGTGGCCACCCGCACCGAGCCCTCGCTCGCCCCCCTGGTGGCGGCCGGGGAACCGGCGGCGCCCGTCGTGGTCAAGAGCCGCCACAGCCGCCGCCACGACCTGGTCGCCCGGGTCGACGACGCCGCGCGGCTGCGGGAGCTCGCCGCCCGCTGGCCGGACGAGCCCGTGGTCGTCCAGCCCTTCACCCCCAACGACGGCTGGGACCACAAGCTGTGGGTCGTCGCCGACCAGGTCTTCGCCGCGCTGCGCCGCTCCGAGCTGGCCGACTCCGTCCCCGGCGAACGCACCCGCACCCTCGGCCCCGGCGAACTGCCGGCCGGATGGGCGGACCTGGCCCGGCGGGTGGGCGAGGTCTTCGCACTGGACGTCTACGGCGTGGACCTGCTGGACGCCGGGGGAGCACCGGTGATCGTCGACATCAACGCCTTCCCGGGCATCCGGGGACAGAGCGGAGCCCCCGAGGCCCTGGCCGCGCTGGCGCTGCGCACCGCCGCGGGCAGCCGCCGGCCGCGCGTTCCGGCGGCCCCGTAGGCCGGTATCGGCCCGTACCAGCCCGTATCCGGAACTTCCTTCGAAGTTTCCGGTTCACGACTCTCGCTGTCGCGACGGTCCGGGCCGATACTGCGGACGCTCCGTCGTCCGCGGCACCCGGAGGAGAGCGCCATGCTTCACGGCATCGATGTCAGCAGCCACAACAGCGCGAACTACGCGATCCAGGAACTGGACTTCGTCTTCGTCAAGGTGACCGAGGGCACCTCGTACACCAATCCCAAGTGGGTGACCCAGCGCAATCGGGCCCGGAACGCCGGGCTCGTCGTCGGCTACTACCACTACGTCACACCCGGCTCGATGTCCGCCCAGGCCGGCTACTTCCTCGACAAGATCGCATTACGCGCGGGCGACGTGCTCGCCCTCGACTGGGAACACCCCGACGTCTGGTGCCTGGACAAGGACCGCTGGCTGGAGGACGTCAAGGACGCGGCGCCCGGGCACCGCGTCGTCCTCTACTGCAACCGCGACTACTGGTTCAACCGCGACACCACCGACAACGCCGGCGACGGCCTGTGGATAGCCGACCCGGACCACGCCCCCGGCCGCCCGGCGGTCCAGCACCCCTGGACCTTCCACCAGTACAGCTGGGCCGGCGGCCTGGACCGCAACGTCGCCCGCTTCGACACCCGCGCGGCGTTGCGGGAGTGGGCGGGCGCGTAGGGAGCGCCCGGCCCCCGGGGCGGCTTCGCCCCGGGGGCCGGCGATCCTTCGTACGAGTGGCGGTCAGCCGCAGGTGCCCGCCGGGCGGGTGCGGGTGACCAGGTCGTTGTAGCCCGTGGTCGGGTCGATCCACAGCACCTGCCTGCCGCCCGCCGAGGCGAAGCCGAGCTGCTCGCCGCGGTTGCAGGTGACCCGCCCCAGGTGTGCGCCGTCCGGTGAGAGCTGCCAAAGCCTCTGCACCGGGTCGGCGCGCGTCCACGTGGCGACGGTCACCGCTTCGTCGGAGGCGGTCAGATGGCTGGCCGGCAGCGCGGCCTTGCCCGCGGCGGGGTTGATGTCGACGGTGCCGGTGCCGTCGAGGTTTGCGCGGCGTATCGCGTACAGCGTGTAGTCCGGGTCCTCGGTGGCCCGCCAGTAGACGTACTTGCCGGTGATGGCCGGTGAGCCGACGGACAGCGGTTTGCCGAGTTGCCGCATCACGGTCCGTTTGCCGGTCGCGACGTCCAAGACCTCGATGTCGTACCCCTCGCGGCGGAAGTGGGAGAAAGCGATCCGGCCGTCGCGGAGCGACGGGGCGCCCGTGCCCGCCCAGCGGCCACTGCCGGACGGTTCGATGAAGACGGGGTCGGTCTCGCCCATCCGCAGGTAGACCACGCGAGAGCCGCCGCGGAGCGGATGGAACGCGAAGGTGACGATCTTCCCCTCGACGCGGAGCGAGGTGATGCCGGCCCGGTAGGCGTCGGTCGAGAAGAGCTTCTTGACGGGGCCGCCGGCGAGCGGCCGGGAAAAGACCTCCGGTGACCTGCTGCCCCGGGACGCCGTCCACACCACGGTCCTGCCGTCGGTGGCCGGACGCGAGTGGTACCGCCCGTCGTTGGGGCTGATCAGCCTCTTCTCACCGGTGCCGTCCACGCGTCCGGCCCAGACGGAGTACGGCTCGGAGCCGTCGTCGTTGGATTTCGACGTGACCCACCAGCCGCCGCCCACGCCGACGGAGGCGTCGGCGTTGAGCCTGCCGAACAGCACGTCGGAGTCCACCCCCAGGGCGAGCTCCCAGCCGGGCACGATGCCGTGGGCGTCGAAGGCCCGCTCGACGGCCCGCAGTTCCTTGCCGGAGACCTTGAGGTCCTTGGCCGCGGCGACGACCGCGTTGCGGCCCTCGGTGAAGCCGTCCAGCGGGGTCATGTACTCCGTGAGCGCCTTGTAGACGATCCTGTCGGCGAGGGTGGTGTCCAGGTCCTCGCGAATGTCCCAGAGGGCGCCCGAGAAGATGGTGGAGTTGAGGTGGACGCCGCCGTTGTCATTGGAGAACGCCACGCCGAGGAAGGACTTGGAGGTGGTCCGGCCGTCGTTCATGTCGCGGGCGGCGCACGCGCGGGGGCCCTTCGCCCGGCACAGCGTCTCGCCCATCAGCCCGGAATCCGGGCTGTCCATGGGGAGGCCGTACACGTCGGTCTGGATGGCGTTGCCGAAGTAGTCGGCGATCGCCTCCCCGAGGGAGCCGGACTGGGCGGCGGGGACGAGGCTCGCGCTGTTCTCGATGACGCCGTGCGTCAGCGTGTAGCCGACGACGTCGAGCGCGGAGGAGTACGGGCGGTAGTCCTGGTTGCCGCCGCCGTAGATCACCTTGGTGCCGTCCCACTCGGCGTAGGCGCTCTGCAGGCCCAGGCCCGCCAGGGAGTTGACGGGCCCGCCACGGCCGTCCAGGCTGTCCCGGCCGTGCGCCTTCTTGTAGTAGTCGTGGACCTTGCCCGCGGCCCAATGGGCGTCGACCACGCCCAGGTCGGTCGCCTCCCGGCCGAAGGCGGGGGTCGGCGAGCCGAACTCCTTGAGACCGGGAACGGGCCACTGGCCCACCACCTCGGTCCGCATCCGCCCGCGCGCGTCCCAGGTGGAGACGAGGTTCCTGTCGCCACCGGCCCCGGTCCGGCTGCGGTCGCGCGTCACGTACTCCTTGCGCGCCTCGTCACGGTCCACCTGGAGCTCGACGGTCTTCCCGTCGAGCCTGACGCCGGACCCCTTCGTCCCGCCCTCCTGCGTGACGGACGTGAGCGACCGCGCGGGCGCGTTCCCGGCCTTCGGGGCCGGCTCGGGGGCGGTGAACGACTTGATGCCGCTGTACTGGAGGACCGGATAGCCGGATTTCGCCTCGATGTACACCTCGCTCAGGACCGGCAGCCCGGTGCCCGGGGCGACGCCCCGTACGGTGACGTGCTGGGTGAGCACGCCGGCACCCCGGGGAAGGACGACGAGGCCGCGGGCCGTGCCGGTCAGCGGATTCCCGGCGTCGTCCGGATCGTCGCCGGGCCGCGGCGGGGCGAGCCGCTCCTCGACCGCGCGCACCGCCAGCTCGACCGCCGCTTGCGCGTCCACCTCCGGCTCGGTGGCGACCTTCAGGCCGGTGAAGTACTTTCCGGACGTGCCGGTGACGACCCGCTCGTCGCCCTTCCTCTCCATCCGGACGACGTACTCCCCGCCCAGGACGTCCACGCCCCGGTGCTGCTGCCTCAGACGTACGGTCTCCGAACCGCCGGCGGTCGTGGTCCGTACGGGCATCAGGTCGCGATCCGGGCGGGCGATCCGGTAACGGCCCTCCCTGGCCGCGAGGTGGGCGCGCGCCGCGTCGGCGGCGCTCCCCTTCGCGCTCACCGGCTCCCGGATGCCGCGTACGAGCCCGGGGGCGTCGGTGCGCTGCCCCGGGGTCACCTCCTCCGGGCCGCCTCGCGACATCGGCGCGGCACCGGCCGCCGGTACCGCGGAAACGACGAGTGCGGCAACGCCGATCAGCGCTGCCGCACCCGGTAAGCCACGCCGTGCCGATCTGGACGCTCTTCGACGCACGGTTCCCCCTCTACGAGCCTCTACGAGATGTGGGGCAAGCCATGCAAGTGGGGCGTCGTGCGCTCGGCAATGCCGGGGACGAAAGTACGTGGGCGAGTTTCGGACCTTGCCACCGCGGATCGGCTCAGGAGTCGTCCTCCTCGATGAACCGCCCGAAGGCCGACCGTACCCGGGCCGCTTCCCGCCGGACCGGAAGCTACCCGCCGGGGCATCCCTCTGCACGCCGGCATCGTCGAAGTCCTGCCCGGCCAGCGCGTCGCCCAGGCCCGTGATGACCTCGCCGCCCTAGGCGTCACCAAGATCCGCATCGACCGCAGCCGCGCGATCGGACGAGCCGCCGACGCGGGACCCCCCGACGCCAACGAGCTGTGCGGACGGTGCGGACGAGGACGGCTTGCCGTGTTGCCCGACGGCACCGTCGCGCCCTGTGTGATGAGCCGATTCATGCCCGCCGGCTACGTCAAGAACGGCACACTGATCGAGATCCTCCACGGCCCGGCATGGCGGGACACCATGGAACGAGTACCGCTGCGGGCACAAGATCCCTGCGATCCGGACTGCAATCCCGGCCTGGATGGTTCGGACTGCGCTCCCGCCGAGCAGGAAGCATGCGATCCCGCGTAAAAGGACATCCCCGACAAGAAGTGAGGCGGTGCCCGTGGACTGGAAGCCCTACGCCGAGCGACTGGCCTGCGAGATCGCCGACCCCGTCTCTCGCCGGCGCCCTCTGATCGCCCGAACCACACGTACCGAAGGCAGCGACTGGGTGCTGCACGACGGGCCCGCCGACCCCGAGAAGTGGCTGAGCACTGCCTACTCGGATCGGACGCTGGTGACCCGCATCGGTCCCCTTCACGCCGACCACGCCGAGGAGGAGCAGGGTGCCAACGGCCGGGCGACCTCGTCCTCGACCCACCCCCGGCTGGTCGTCCAGATGTACCGGCACGGCCGGCTTGTGAAGGGGCTCGACCTGCTCGACGTCGGGACAGGATCGGGCTACGGCACCGCACTCGCGGCCCAGTTGCTCGGCGACAAGCACGTCACGGCCAGGACGGTTCGTGGGCAAGGGCGACAGCCGAATTCATCGACTCGCCTGTCGTCCATCAGAGCGGGCCTCGCCGCCTCTGGGACATCCTTGAGCGGATCCGGCACCGGCAGAATGCCGAGGGCGGCCTGCCCGTATACGGCAGTCACGCCCGGATTACCCCGGGAGGCGTCATCCACCTCTCACGAGGCAGATGGGCGGCTGTGATCGAGTAGCCGTCGCCACCTGCTCCATGTGACGGCGATGACCGCGCCCCGGCTCCTCGTCTCCGCAGGATGCGAGCCGGGGCACTGGTCATCCCAACGAATGCCCACCGCAGCTACGTTGTCACCATGAGCAACCTGGATCTGCATCCCGCCCCGTCACTCTGCGGCGGACGCGCCGATACGCCTGGCGGACTGGTGCACGAGCTACTTGAGCCCAAACGCGTGGCCCTCGGTGAATCCACCTACGTCCGCCGACTACTCCCGAACCTGGGCCGACGCATGATCGGCGGATGGGCCTTTGTCGACCATTACGGCCGGGACGACATCGCCGACGAGCCGGGGATGCAGGTGCCGCCGCATCCGCACATGGGTCTGCAGACGGTCAGTTGGCTGCACGAAGGAGAGGTGCTCCATCGGGACAGCGTCGGCAGCCTTCAGACCGTCCGCCCCCGGGAGCTGGGCCTGATGACGTCCGGCCGGGGCATCGCGCATTCCGAGGAGAGCCCCCGGCCGCATCCCCGCTACCTTCACGGCGCGCAGCTCTGGGTCGCCCTGCCCGACGCCCACCGGCATGTGGAACCGCACTTCGAACATCATCCCGATCTGCCCACGGTCAGCGCGCCGGGGGTGACCGCGACGGTGATCCTGGGCGAGCTCGACGGCACGCTCTCACCCGGCACCACCTACAGCCCTCTCGTCGGTGCCGACATCGCCCTCGCCGCTGGAACGCGGACAAGTCTGCCGGTGGAGCCCGACTTCGAGTACGCGGTGCTCGCCATGTCCGGCGAGGCGCGGGTGGACGGTGTCCGCGTCCTGCCCGGGTCCATGCTCTACCTCGGGTGCGGGCGCACCGAACTGCCGGTGCATGCCGAGTCGGATGCCGGGCTGATGCTGCTCGGGGGCGAACCCTTCGAGGAGAAGATCGTCATGTGGTGGAACTTCGTCGGCCGCACGGGCGAGGAGATCGCCCGCGCTCGTGAGTCCTGGACAGCCGGCGAACGGTTCGGGGACGTCCACGGGTACGAGGGGGAGCGGCTGCGAGCCCCTGAACTGCCGCCGGTCCCGTTGAAGCCCCGCGGCCGGATTCGCTGAGGTCATGAATAGGGCCCCACCAGCATCGTGCCTGGTGAGGGCCCTAGTGTGCTTTTCGGTGGTGGTCGACGAGCGCCCAGGCACCCACCATTCGCCGGCCCAGGCTCGGCAGCAGGCGGCGCACGGGACGGCCGGAGACGTCGGCGCGGCCGCCTCAGGTGGCGGGGGCGGGATGGAGGTCGAGATTGCTCATGCCGGCACTCTTCCACTGGGCGGGCCCGGTATCCACCGTGTGGCGGTCGAGCGGTTCACGCGGCGCTATCCGCTTCGAGGCGAGGGGCGAGCCGAGGGGTGGCGCCGTCCTCGTCCCGTCCTCCGCCTCACCCGTTCAGCGCGCTCAGCCCCGGTACGAACGTCACCAGCACGGGGACGACCGGCACCAGTGCCGCCATCGCCGTGAGGCGCAGCCGCTGGAGGGCCGTCAGCCGGGGCGCGGGGGCCAGCAGGCGGTCGACCCGGTCCGGGAGCCGTGAGACGCCGGCCGGACAGGGTCCGAACACGCCCCGGTCCTCGTTGAGTTCGACCAGCGCGAGCGCGGTCGTCAGCCGGCCGAAGCGCCGGGAGGCCGAGTCGTCGGCGGCCAGCTCGACCAGGTGGTGCATCTGGTCGCGGAAGGCCGCGAACACCGGCACCCGCGGAAAGCCCTTGGCCAGCGCGGAGGAGACGTGCAGCAGCCAGTCGTGCCGGGCCCGGGCGTGCCCCTGTTCGTGCGCGAGGACCGCGTCCAGCTGGGAGCCCTTCAGCCGCCGCAGCGCCGCCGTCGTGATGACCAGCCGGGGCGCGGCGCCGCCCCGCAGCAGCCACGCCTCGGCCCGCTCGCCCTCCAGCACCACGAGCCGCTCACCGCCGCGCTCCTCCCCGGGCAGCAGGGGCGCGCGGACGAGCAGGTCCGCGCGGCGCCGTCGGCGCCGGGACCGGGCGGTCCGGATCTCGTGGGTGAGCATCGCCGCCGTCCGGACCGCCCCGCAGGCGAGGACGACGGCCAGGGGAGCGGCCCAGGTGCCGTACCCGCCCAGGGCGTACGCCTCCATCACCCCGCGCGGCGCGGGCGCGAACACATGACCGCGCACCGCCGCCCACGCGGCGGCGGCGCTCAGCGCCATGGCCAGCGCGCAGCACAACAGCACGGCGGCCACGGCACATTGCCACACGAGCAACGCGAGCACGGGTTCCCGGCCGGGCCAGTCGGCACGTGCCAGCACACGCGGCGCCAGCGCCGCGACCAGGCCGCCGAGGACCAGCAGCGCGAGCGGGACCATCATGGGCGTCAGCCTATGAGGGCCGTGCCGTGCCCGGATACGGGCACCGCGGCGAAGTGACACAGGACACGCGGCCCGTGGTCCGGCTGTCACATCGTCAGGAGCATGACCAGCATCCCTATGGCCATCGACAGCCGGCACGCCGTGGCCACCCCGGCTCCGGCGGGCGGTTCCGGCCGCCCCGCGCCGGCCCGCACCACCGGTACCCCGGCCGGGACGGGGACGACACCCGCCACCGTGCGGACGACGTACACCGCGAAATACACCAGCAACAGCCCGGTGAGCAGCGGTGTCCCGGCCGGCGGGTGACCCGCGCCGGTGTGGCCCGCATGGGCGCCGGCCGGAACGACCGCCATGGCGAGGGCCATGTAGACCATCGCGAAGGCACCCACCGCGTGATGCAGATGATGGGGACCGGGGTCCGCGCGGGCGGCGTTGAGGGCGTGCAGCCCCATCGCCCCGAACAGCGCGGCGAAGAGCGCGTGGCCCCAGGGCGGGGTGTCCAGGACGGCCGTGGGCACGGCCATGGCCGCCATGCCGAGGGCCATGACGGCGTCGCCCCCCGCGACCGCGGCCCGGCGCTCCCCCGCCGCGCCGGGCCGCGCCCGCAGAAGGCAGTACACGCCCGCGGCGGCGCACAGTGCGACCAGTGCCCAGCCGACCAGCGGCGGTCCGTGCACGGCAACCTCCCGACGCGGGCCTACCTCCGGAGGATGCCCGGGCCGGACGCCGCACACGGGAGCGCACAGGCGCACGGCCGTAGCACGGGCGGGCCCGTACGTGCGCCCGCGCAGCGCCGGCGCGCGCCCGCGGTGCGCCGGGCGGCGGAGGCGCGGGGAGAGCAGGCGGGGGAGTGGGAGGGGGAGTGGCAGGGACGTTCAGATGGCCGGCCGGTAGCGCATCGGATGCCCCTCCGGTACCTCCACCACCGCGATGCGCACGCCGTCCGGGTCCGCGATCCACATCTCGATCAGCCCCCACGGCTTCTTCTCCGGCGGCTCCAGCACCACCACGCCCCGCTCCAGGAACTCCGCGTACGCCGCCGCCGCGTCCGCCACCTGGAACCAGAGCTCGAGCCCGGGAGTGGGAGGGGTTTCCGACCTGCCCGAGACCTCCAGGAAGCCGCCGCCCAGGAAGTAGACGACACCGCGCTCCGGTCCGGTGCCGAACTCCCGGTAGACCGCGAGCCCCAGGGTCTCGCCGTAGAACCGCCGCGACCGCTCGGGATCGGTCGGTCTCAGTAACAACCTGCTGCTCAGTACATGCACCATGCCCGCGACTGTACGCACACCCCCTCCGTTAGGGTCGTTCATACGCCCGAAACTCATCAGGACGTGCGCATCAGGACCCCCGCGCCGGACGCGCGGGGAACCGCAGGAGAGGACCAGGGAGCCCATGGAGACCGCCAGCCGCCCCACCACCGAGCCGGCCTTCCGGATCGCGACCGCCGATGACGTACCGGCGCTCGTCCGGCTGGTCGAGTCGGCCTACCGGGGCGATGAGAGCCGGGCCGGCTGGACGACCGAGGCGGATCTGCTCGACGGCCAGCGGACCGACCCCGAGGGCGTGCTCGCCGTGATCACCGACGGGAACAGCCGGCTGATGATCGCGGAGCGCGACGGCGAACTGCTCGCCTGCTGCCAGCTGGAGCACCGGGGTGACCACGTCTACTTCGGCATGTTCGCGGTCCGGCCCACCGCCCAGGGCGGCGGCCTGGGCAAGCTCGTCATGGCGGAGGCCGAGCGCGTCGCCCGCGCCGAGTGGGACGCCCGCGCCATGCATATGACCGTGATCAGGCAGCGTGACGAGCTGATCGCCTGGTACGAGCGCCGCGGCTACCGGCGCACGGGTCAGATGAGCCCCTTCCCCTACGGGGACGAGCGCTTCGGTGTGCCGCAGCGCGACGACCTGGAGTTCGAGCTGCTGGTCAAGGAGCTCACGGAGCTCAAGGGCCTCAAGGGACTCGCGGGCTGAGCGACGCCGGGCTCCTTGCCGAAGATGGCCGGAACATGCCTAGAACGGCCCCGGTGGCGGCAGGGGCCGGGGGGACGGATGATCGGAGCTGATGCCCCGGACGGAGGAGGCCGACAGGAAAAACAGCGGCGTCACCGGGGGGTCGGCAGGATAATTTATGGCTGCACCTCTTGAGCCGGAGAACCTCGCATGGATACGGTGTCTTAACGCCAGGTTCTCCAGAGGAGGGTTAGTCGTGACGGAAATCTTTGCGTCGACGGCAACGCAAGCCGACATTTTGTCTGTGGATCGTGTTGTCGAGCATCCCGCATGGGCTGCCCTCAAGGGCGCCGTGGAGACAATTCGGCCCTGGCAGTCCGCCGACGGCTCCATCGACCTCGCCGCGGAGGGCGCACCACCGGGCGAGGCGGTCCGCGCCGAGGTCGAGGTGGTCATAGCCGCTGTGGAGCAGCTCTCGCCGCTCCTGCCGCACGACGTGGAGTACCACGCCGCGCTCGTCGCCGACCTGCGCCGCTGGGCCGACGGCGGCTTCGGCGTCCCGGACTTCCTGGCGGCGCTGCTGGCCTTCCAGCCCGCCGCCCAGCGCGCCGACGGCCTCCAGCACCTCGTCGTCTTCCCCATGTACACGCAGAACGGCAACCCCGACCGCAACTTCGAGGCGGTCGTGCTGCGCGTGGTCTGGCCGGAGTGGCTCGCCGAGCTCGAGCGCACCCGCTACGACAACCCGCTGTTCCTCGGCATCACCTTCGAGGACTTCACCTCGGGCTACGACACCAACTCCGCCGTCCTCTTCCCGGAGACCATCGCCGTGCGCGAGGCCCCTGAGCGCTTCACCTGGGGCGGCATCTTCTGCGACCGCGAGGCCGCCCGCTTCCGCCGGGTCACCGAGGCCGCCGTGGAGACCCTCAAGCTGGAGCTCCCCGACGACATCGCCGCCATGCTGCACGACCAGCAGCGCTGCCAGGAGGCCTTCGTCCTGTGGGACATGGTCCACGACCGCACCCACAGCCACGGCGACCTGCCCTTCGACCCCTTCATGATCAAGCAGCGGCAGCCGTTCTGGATGTACGGCCTGGAGGAGCTGCGCTGCGACCTCACCGCCTTCAAGGAGGCCGTGAAGCTGGAGGGCGACGGCTACGCCCAGGGCCGTGACGTGCAGTACGCCGTCCTCTTCGACCGGATGTTCCGCTTCCCGCTCACCGGCGACCGCGTCCGCAACTACGACGGCCTCGGCGGCCAGCTGCTCTTCGCGTACCTCCACAAGCACGACGTCGTACGCTGGACGGACAACACCCTGCACATCGACTGGGACCGTGCCCCGCAGGTCACCAACCAGCTGTGCGGCGAGATCGAGAAGCTCTACCGCGACGGCATCGACCGCCCCAAGCTCGTCCACTGGTTCGCCGCCTACGAGCTCGTCTCGACCTACCTCGCGCCGCACCCCGGCTCCGTGTGGGCCAAGGGCCCCGACGCCCTCGACCTCAGCCTCCCCCCGCGCAAGCTGGTGGACGAGGTGCTCTCGGACGAATTCCCGCTCAGCATGTTCTTCGAGGCCCTTGCCAAGAAGCTGCGCGGCGTGATCGCCTCGACCAAGGGGATCACCGCGGCCGGTGCCGAGCAGGTGGCCGCGTGAGCGAGCGCGAGAAGGAGGCGACGGGCATGAGCATTCCGACGAACGGGAACGGCGGCCCGCTGGACGGTGCCGTCGTGGCGGTGGCCGGAGCGGCCGGCCCGGCGGGCCGGGCGGCCCTGCTGCGGCTCGCCGAGGCCGGAGCGACGGTCGTCGCCGCCGACGCGGACGCCGCGCGCCTCGCCGAGGCCGTGGACGCCGCCCGCTACGCCCACGGCGGTGCCACCGTCACCGGCGACACTGTGGACCTCCTCGACCTCGACGCCGCCCGGGCCTGGGCGGACCGCACCGAGAAGGAGTTCGGGCGGATCGACGGCCTGGTCCACCTGGTCGGCGGCTGGCGCGGCTCGGCGACCTTCGCCGAGACCGACCTCGCCGACTGGGAGCTGCTGGAGAAGCTGCTCATCAAGACCGTCCAGCACACCTCGCTGGCCTTCGAGGCCCCCCTGGCCCGTAGCGGCAACGGCCGGTACGTGCTGATCAGCGCCGCGGGCGCCAGCAAGCCCACCGCCGGGAACGCCGCGTACTCCGCCGCCAAGGCCGCCGCCGAGGCCTGGACCCTGGCCCTCGCCGACTCCTTCCGCAAGGCGGGCGGCGAGGGCGCCCCGCCGGCCGCCGCCACCGTCCTGGTGGTCAAGGCGCTGGTGCACGACGCGATGCGTGCCGAACGACCCAACGCGAAGTTCGCGGGCTTCACCGACGTCAAGGACCTGGCCCAGGCCATCGCCGGCGTCTGGGACAAGCCCGCCCAGGAAGTGAACGGAACCCGTCAGTGGCTGACCCCGCAACCGTGACCCCGCCCGTGACCGACGCGATACGCCGGCACGACCCCGAGGTGCGCGGCTTCGCCAGCGACAACTACGCGGGCGCGCACCCCGAGATCCTCGCGGCGCTCGCCCTCGCCAACGGCGGCCACCAGGTCGCCTACGGCGAGGACGACTACACCGCCCACCTCCAGGACGTGATGCGGGCCCACTTCGGGCCCACGGCCCAGGCGTTCCCCGTCTTCAACGGCACGGGTGCCAACGTCGTGGCCCTCCAGGCCGCCACCGAGCGCTGGGGCGCGGTCGTCTGCGCCTCCTCCGCGCACATCAACGTCGACGAGTGCGGGGCGCCCGAGCGCGTCGGCGGGCTGAAGCTGCTCCACGTGCCCACCGAGCACGGCAAGCTCACCCCCGAGCTGATCGACCGCGAGGCGTTCGGCTGGGAGGACGAGCACCGGGCCCAGCCGCAGATCGTCTCGATCACCCAGACCACCGAGCTCGGGACCTGCTACACCCCCGAGGAGATCCGGGAGATCTGCGACCACGCCCACGAGCGGGGCATGAAGGTCCACCTGGACGGCTCCCGGATCGCCAACGCGGCGGCCTCCCTGGGCCTGCCCCTGCGCGCGTTCACCACGGACGCCGGGGTCGACCTGCTCTCCTTCGGCGGCACCAAGAACGGCATGGTCTTCGGCGAGTGCGTCGTCGTCCTCAACCCGGACGCGGTGCGGGCGATGAAGCACCTGCGCAAGATGTCGATGCAGCTCGCGTCGAAGATGCGCTTCGTCTCCGTGCAGTTCGAGGCGCTGCTCTCCGGCGACCTGTGGCTGCGCAGCGCCGGGCACGCCAACGCCATGGCGGCGCGGCTGGCCGAGGGCGTCCGGGGCATCGAGGGCGTCGAGGTGCTCCACCCGGTGCAGTCCAACGCCGTCTTCGCCCGGCTGCCGCACGACGTGAGCGAGCGCCTCCAGAAGCGCTACCGCTTCTACTTCTGGAACGAGGCCGCCGGGGACGTCCGCTGGATGTGCTCCTTCGACACCACCGAGGCCGACATCGACGCCTTCACCGCCGCGATCGCGGAGGAAATGGCCAAGCGGTAGCGATCGGCCCTACCGGTACCTATGGATGCGGGGTACGTACGGTGACGTACGTACCCCGCGCCCATTCGCGTAGCTCTTGGGGTCAGCGCCGTCCATCCGCCCCGGCGACCGCCGGGACGGGGGCCGTGCCGCCGAGGTGGGCGGGGATCCACCAGCTGTCGCCGGGGCCCTCCGTACGGACCGGATAGGCGCGCTGGGCGGCCTCCAGGAGGTCCTGGACCCGGGCGCGGACGCGCTCGGTGAGCTGCTCGGCGGGCTCGGCCGGATCCGCGGTCACCGGCTCGCCGACCCGGATGGTCACGGGGATGTGGTTGCGGCGCAGATCGCGCTTGTGGCCCTTGGTCCACAGCCGCTGGGTGCCCCACAGCGCCACCGGCACCAGCGGCACCCCGGCCTCCTGGGCCAGCCGGGCCGCGCCGGACTTGAAGTTCTTCAGCGTGAAGGAAGTGGAGATCGTCGCCTCGGGGAAGACGCCGACGATTTCGCCCGACCGCAGGGCGGAGAGCGCGTGCTTGTAGGCGTCGAGGCCGGCCGAGCGGTCGACGGGTATGTGCTTCATCGCCCGCATCAGCGGCCCGGAGACCTTGTGCCGGAAGACGGACTCCTTGGCCATGAAGCGCACCAGCCGCTTGGCGGGCCGGGCGGCCAGCCCGGCGAAGATGAAGTCGAGGTAGCCGATGTGGTTGCTCACCAGGACCGCCCCGCCACGCGACGGGACGTGCTCGCTGCCCTGGATGTCGAAGCGCAGGTCGAGCGCCTTGAACATGGTGCGTGCCATACCGATCACCGGGGGGTAGACGAGCTCTGCCATATCGGGAAGATCCTTCCGGCCTGGGGAGGGTGCTCCCGGCTGAAACGCTGATGTGCTGAAGCGCCTAAGTTACGCGTACGTAGGGTTGGCTTTCGCCAGATCGTGCCTGAATGCCCGCCGAGGGGCCAGCCGGGTGCCCCCGGGGTCCACGAGATCCTCGTCACGTCGGGAAATTTCCCGCTGGGCGATGATGCTGCAAGCAGAGACCGGAGGTGGACACCGGTTACGGACGAGGGAGGGTGAGCGTGCCCGTAGGGGACGAACGGGAAGGCGCGCCGGAGCGGCTGAGCGCCGCCGGGATCGGAGTGACGGAGCTGGGGGAGCGGGCGACGCTCGTCCAGTTCTCCAGCGCCTTCTGTCAGCCGTGTCGCGCGACCCGGCGCGTCCTCGCGGACGTCGCGGCCATGGTCGACGGCGTCACGCACGTCGAGATCGACGCGGAGGACCGTCTGGAGCTCGTCCGCGCCCTGGGTATCACCGCCACCCCCACCACGCTCGTCCTGGACGGCACGGGGCGCGTCGTACGGCGCGCCACCGGGCAGCCGCGGCGGGCCGATGTCATCGCGGCACTGGGCGCGGCGGTCTGACGCCGTGCTCCTCTCCGTCCTCTCCGTCCGCCCCGTCCTCTTCGTCCGCTTCGGCAGAAGGGCAACCCCATGACGGTCTCTCCCGGCTCTCCCGCCTCTCCCGGGCTCGACGCCGCGGATCCCGCCGCTTCCGCCGGTCCCGAGCTGCTGCGCTCGGTCTTCCGCAGGCACGCGGCCGGCGTGGCGGTGATCACCGCCCAGGGCGCCCGCCCGGTCGGCTTCACCGCCACCTCCCTGACCTCGGTGGCGGCGACGCCCCCGCTCGTCTCCTTCGGCGTGGGCACCGGCTCCTCCAGCTGGCCCGTGCTGGCGGAGGCCGAGCACGTCGGCGTCCACATACTCGGCGAGCACCAGCGGGAGCTGGCCGCCACCTTCGCGCGCAGCGGCGCCGACCGTTTCGGCGCGGCCACGGGCTGGCGGCCAGGCCCGCACGGGGTGCCGCTGCTGGAGGGCGTCCTGGCCTGGATGGTCTGCCGCGTCGTGGCCCGGGTGCCGGCCGGGGACCACCGTCTGGTGCTCGCCGAGGCGGTCGCCGGAGACCCGGCGGGTACGGGCCGGCCCCTGCTGTACCACCAGGGTCGCTTCAACGGTTTGCGCGACTGAGGAATCCCTTCTCCGCGCGTTGGGCAGATCACAGTCGACCGGCCTTGCGTTCGGTGTACAGCCTCGATGTACTGACGAGTAACATTCCGGTCGAGGGCGGGAGCCGAACCGATCGGGGTCCGCCCCACCAGGCGCCTATGCTGCCTGCGAAGGCAGCTTTGATAGAGACGATGCAGTAGGAGAGCCGGCGTGAGCTTGAGGATCGTTGTCACTGTGAAGTACGTGCCTGACGCCACGGGCGACCGGCACTTCGCCGAAGACCTGACCGTCGACCGCGACGACGTGGACGGCCTGCTCTCGGAGCTCGACGAGTACGCGGTCGAGCAGGCGCTGCAGATCAAGGAAGCGGCCGACGACGCGGAGATCACCGTCCTGACCGTCGGCCCGGAGGACGCCAAGGACGCCCTTCGCAAGGCGCTGTCCATGGGTGCGGACAAGGCCGTCCACGTCGAGGACGACGACCTCCACGGCACCGACGCGCTGGGCACCTCCCTGGTGCTGGCCAAGGCCCTGGAGCACGTCGGCTACGACCTGGTGATCTCGGGCATGGCCTCCACCGACGGCGGCATGGGCGTCGTCCCGGCGATGCTCGCCGAGCGCCTGGGCGTGCCGCAGGTGACCCTGCTCTCCGAGGTGGCCGTCGAGGGCGGCAAGGTGACGGGCCGCCGTGACGGCGACGCCGCGAGCGAGCAGCTGGAGGCGTCCCTCCCGGCCGTCGTGTCCGTCACGGACCAGTCCGGTGAGGCCCGCTACCCGTCCTTCAAGGGCATCATGGCCGCCAAGAAGAAGCCGGTGGAGTCCCTGGACCTCTCCGACCTGGGCATCGAGGCCGACGAGGTCGGCCTGGAGGGCGCCTGGACCAAGGTCGACGAGGCCACGGAGCGTCCGGCCCGTACGGCCGGCACGATCGTCAAGGACGAGGGCGAGGGCGGCAAGCAGCTCGCCGAGTTCCTCGCGGGCCAGAAGTTCGTCTGAGCCTGAGCGCTGGGTCCGAGCGCTGAGCTCCGAGCCCGAACGCCCACCGTTCCTTCCTTCGTACTTGCAGGAGAGCAACACCATGGCTGAAGTTCTCGTCTACGTCGACCACGCGGACGGCGCCGTCCGCAAGCCCACCCTCGAGCTGCTGACCCTCGCCCGCCGCATCGGCGAGCCCGTGGCCGTGCACCTCGGCGCCGGCGCGGACACCGCCGCCGCGACGCTCGCCGACTACGGCGCGGTCAAGGTCCTCACCGCCGACGCCCCCGAGTTCACCGACTACCTCGTCGTACCGAAGGTGGACGCGCTCGAGGCCGCGTACAAGGCCGTCTCCCCGGCCGCCGTGCTCGTCCCGTCCTCCGCCGAGGGCAAGGAGATCGCGGCCCGCCTGGCCGTCCGCATCGGCTCCGGCATCATCACCGACGCCGTCGACCTGGAGGCCGGCGACGAGGGCCCGGTGGCCACGCAGTCCGTCTTCGCGGCCTCGTACTCCACCAAGTCCCGTGTCACCAAGGGCACCCCGGTCATCACCGTCAAGCCCAACTCCGCCGCCCCGGAGGCCGCCCCGGCCGCCGGCACGGTCGAGCAGCTGGCCGTCTCGTTCGGGAGCGCGTCCACCGGCACCAAGGTCGTCTCCCGCACCCCGCGCGAGTCCACCGGCCGCCCCGAGCTGACCGAGGCCGCGATCGTGGTCTCCGGCGGCCGCGGCGTCAACGGCGCCGAGAACTTCACCATCGTCGAGGCCCTCGCCGACTCCCTCGGCGCGGCGGTCGGCGCCTCCCGCGCCGCGGTCGACGCCGGCTGGTACCCGCACACCAACCAGGTCGGCCAGACCGGCAAGTCCGTCTCGCCGCAGCTCTACATCGCGGCGGGCATCTCCGGCGCCATCCAGCACCGCGCCGGCATGCAGACCTCGAAGACCATCGTCGCCATCAACAAGGACGCCGAGGCCCCGATCTTCGAGCTCGTCGACTACGGCGTCGTGGGCGACCTCTTCGAGGTCGTCCCCCAGCTGACGGAGGAGATCAAGACCCGCAAGGGCTGATCATCGGCTCCCCGCCTGCTTCTGACAGGGCTCTCAGCCTCCGGCCGCGCGCCGGGGTTGGGGGCCCTGTGGCGTTCCCGCCGCGGTGGGGCCGTCAGGTGCAGGCCGTGCCGCCCGGGCCGCCGTGGAAGAAGTACTCGTTCCACGGGGAAGCGGCGTGGTGCACCTCGCAGGTGAAGCAGTTCGCGGAGGGCTGGGACGCCGTCAGGGAGGCCTGTACCGCGCCGCCCGCGGTGGGGTAGTGGACGACGTCGCGGTGGTACGCGGCCCACTGCCAGCCCGCCGAGGCGAACATGCCGCTGCCCATGGGCGGCCAGGCCGTGTTGTCCACGACCTCGCCGCCGTAGTCGACGTCCGACGCCGCGCCGGAGGCGAGCGGGCCGCTGCCGAAGAGGGATCCCGGGTAGTAGCCCACGGCGTTGCTCGCGCTGGTGCCCCCGAGGTAGAGCCACCAGTTGCCGCCGTTGAAGTAATAGGTCACTTCCAGCTCGTACTGCGCGCCGCCCAGCACGCTCACCGGGCCCAGCGTGCCGCCGAAGGCCCAGTTGGGGTTCGTCTGGACGAAGGCGGAGCAGTCGTGGTTGTAGCAGCCGGTGCGCTGATAGCCGTCGGCGGTCCAGTAGATGAAGAGGCACGGCTGGGTGGTGCCGTACTTCCCCGGGTAGACCTGCCAGCCGCACTCGACCGTCTGCACCGGTGAGCCCGCGGCGTACCACTGCTGGGAGAGCGAGAAGATCTGCGAGCCGACGCCGGGGTCCCAGACATTGATGAAGCTGTGGCCGCCGAGGTTGCCGGCCACCTGATAGGCGTGGGCGTACTTGTGGACGCCTGCCTGCACGGCGGGCGGACTGAGCCGGGGGTGGCGGCCGGTGCCCAGGGGACTCTTCTGGAAGAAGTCCCGGAGGGTGCCCCTCCGGGCCAGCTCGTCGAGGGTGATCCGGCGCAGCGCGATCGTGCCCGGCGGGCACGCCATCGCGTGCCCGAACTTGTCGATGCGGTCCGACCGCAGCTGGGCTCGCAGCGGCAGGCTCTGCGGGTCGACGCGGGGGCCGGGTGCGGCCGGGGCGTCGACGGGCGTGGCCGGGGCCTCGGTGACGCCCCGGAGGGCGGGCTGGTTCTCGACGGGGACGCAGTCGAAAACCTGGCCGTTGTCGTCCACGAAGGTATGGGGGACGTCCTCGATGCCGGCGTACAGGGACTGGATGTGCGCCTTCATCGCGTCGAAATCCTCGGCGCCGACGCGCGCGGTGGGGCGGGCGGCGCTGAACAGCGTGTGATCCGTGGCGTGCACGCCGCTGATGAAGGTGGAGAAGTCGGGGAAGTGCGGCTCGTCGCGAGGAGACATGACCGGGCTCTCCGTTCCGTTCCGTGCGGGCGCGCGGCGCGCGGCCTCTGCTGAGGCGATCCCCCTGGAATCACCCGTTCAGTCGAAAGACCACCCGAACGGTCCAGTCCGCTCCGGGCCCGCGCCGTCGTCGGGTCCGCCGCCGTCCGGGTGATGTGGGCGGGGGCCGGGGTGTCCGCCGTGACCGGGCGTTGGAAGAGATACGGCATGCAGACTGACAGCCTGACGCGGTTCCTCCATGCCCTGAGCCCCGCGAGCCGAGAAGACGTCGAACAGTTGCCGCGCGAGCAGCAGGAGAAGATGGCCGAGGCGTGGGAGGGGTATCTGCGCGACGACACCGATCTGCTCTCGCTGAGCGAACTGGACCCGGCCACGGCGGAGAGCCGGGCCGCCGAGCACGTGGTCCGGGACTACTTCTGAGCGACGGACCGCCCCGGTGCGCAGGGGTGTTGACCCCCCGCCGGTCCGCTGACTAACTTCGCTGCACGGATGGTCGATTCCGTGCTGCGGAAGTCGCGGTAGCGGGTCGTGGTGGTCGGGGAGGGGCACCCATGGGGCAGCGTTCGGCGGTCGCTACGACCTTCACCAGCGCGGTACGGGAGAGCGTCGGCACCTCCCTCGCGGCGGTCGACGCCGAGCTCGCCCGGCGCTATCCGGGCGACGCCGGCACCCGCCAGCCCGTGCACACCGTCTATGTCCCGGCCGACGTCTTCACCGCGGGCACCGTCCGCGAATGGGGCGACCGGGCGCTCGCCGCCCTCGACGAGCACGCCCCCGGCGCGAAGGCCTTCGGCGCCGTGCTCGGGCTGCCCGGCGAACTCGCCGGGCCCGTGTACGAGCGGGTGCGGGCCAAGCTGGAGCGCGAGCCCGTCGAGGACCTGCGGATCGACTTCGAGGACGGGTACGGGCCGCGCCCGGACGCCGAGGAGGACGCGGCCGCCGCCCGCGCGGCCCGGCTGGTGGCGGAGGCGTACGCCGACGGCACGGCGTCCCCCTTCATGGGGGTGCGCGTCAAGTGCATGGAGGCTGCCGTCCGCGACCGGGGCATCCGCACCCTCGACATCTTCCTCACCGGGCTGATGGAGGCCGGCGGACTGCCCGACGGGCTGATGCTCACCCTGCCCAAGGTCACCTATCCCGAACAGGTCGTCGCGATGGCCCGGCTGGCCCGGGAGTTCGAGACGGCGCACGGGCTGGAGGAGGGGCGCATCCGTTTCGAGATACAGATCGAGACCACCCAGGCCGTCCTCGGGGCCGACGGCCGGGCCACCGTCGCCCGGCTGATAGACGCCGGCGGCGGACGCGTCACCGCGCTGCACTACGGCACGTTCGACTACAGCGCCGCCTGCGGCGTCGGCGCCGCCCACCAGGCGCCGGACCACCCGGTGGCCGACCACGCCAAGGCCGTCATGCAGGTCGCCGCCGCCGGCACGGGCGTCCGCCTCTCGGACGGTTCGACGAACGTGCTGCCCGTCGGCACGACCGCGCGCGTCCACGAGGCGTGGCGGCTGCACCACGGGCTCGTCCGCCGGGCGCTGGCCCGCGCGTACTACCAGGGCTGGGACATGCACCCCGGACACCTGCCGACCCGCTACGCCGCCGTGTACTCCTACTACCGCGAGGGGCTGGAGCGGGCGGCCGCCCGCCTCGTGGCGTACACGGAACGGGCCGGGGGCGACGTGCTCGACGAGCCCGCCACCGCCCGGGCGCTCAGCGGCCATCTGCTGCGCGGGCTGGACTGCGGGGCTGTGGATGGTGTTGAGGTGACCGGGCTCACCGGGTTGGACCGGGCCGCGCTGGAGCGGTTGGCGGGGCGGGCTGTCTGACGGGCCGGCGGTTTGACGGGCCGGCTGGTTGACGGGGGCTTTGTCTTTGGGCCCGCTTTCGCTTCTGGGGTCCTGCGGCGGATCAGCCCTCGACCGGCGGGAGTTCGCCCGAGCCCCGGACGATCAGACGGGTCGGCAGTTCGACGCTGCGGGGCGTGTCCTCCGCGCCGTCCAGTCGGCGGAACAGCAGCTCCGCCGCCGTACGGCCGAGGCGGGCGGCGTCCTGTGCGACGACCGTGACACCGGGGGAGAGCAGGTCGGCCAGTTCGAGGTCGTCGAAGCCGACGAGCGCCACGGGGCGGGGCAACTGCGTGATGACACGCAGGATCGTGACCGTCACCCGGTTGTTTCCTGTGAAGAACGCTGTCACCGGATGTTCGCCCGAGAGCATGCGCTCCGCCTCGGCCCGTACGCGCTCGGGGGTGGTCGGGCCGAGGGAGACCCAGGCGTCGGAGACGGGCAGCCCGGCGTCGGCCATCGCGGCGTGATACCCCCGCAGTCGCTCCCCGGCCGTGTGGATGCGCGGCCGGTCGCCGATGAAGCCGATGCGGCGGTGGCCGTGGGCGATCAGGTGGGCGACACCGGCGCGGGCGCCGCCGTGGTTGTCGGAGAGCACCGCGTCGGCGGCTATCCGCCCGGCTGGGCGGTCGACGAAGACCGTGGCGACACCGGCGGCGATCTCGGGTTCCAGGTAACGGTGGTCGTGGCCCGCAGGGATGACGATCAGGCCGTCCACGCGGCGGGCGCAGAACGCCAGGGCGAGCTCCCGTTCCCGCTCGGGATCCTCGGCGCTGGAGCCATTGATGAGCAGGGCGCCGTGGGCGCGGGCGACCTCCTCGACGGCACGGTTCAGCGGCGCGTAGAAGGGGTCGGCGAGGTCCTCCAGGACGAGGCCCACCGTCGAAGTGCGGCCCTTGCGCAGGACGCGGGCGCTGTCGTTGCGCCGGAAGCCGAGCGCGGTGATCGCCTCCTGGACGCGCCGCTCGGTTTCCTGGGTGACGCCCGGCTCGCTGTTCACCACGCGGGAGACGGTCTTCAGGCCCACCCCGGCGCGGGCCGCGACGTCCTTCATGGTGGGCCGGGTGCCGTAGCGGGGGAGCCGGCCGGTGGCGGCGTCGTTCACAATCGCTGGTCCTTTGCGCGGAGGGGCGGTTGAGCCATGCGTCCGATGTGCGGAGTGACGTCGAGCATAGGCCCTGGACAACGTTGTCAACCCCGGCGAGACTGACGTCCCGAAAACCCTGCGGCGGCCTTGCGACGAGCTTGTGGCGGTCGCGGCGACCCGGTCGCGATTGCGGCAGCCTTGCCGGGTCAGGATTTGTGGAACACCGGGTCAGGATTCGTGGAACAGGAGAGAGACCGGCACCGTGCACACCGACTCCGGCGACCTCGTCGCCGCTCTCGACATCGGCGGCACCAAGATCGCCGGGGCGCTGGTCGACGGTGCGGGGCGGCTGCGCGTCCGTGCCCGCCGGCCCACCCCGGCGCGGGAGGACGGCGCGACGGTGATGGCCGCCGTGGCGGCCGTCCTCGACGAACTGGCCGGGTCCGCCGAGTGGCCGCTGGTCCGGGCGGTGGGCATCGGCAGCGCGGGCCCCGTCGACGCGTCCGCGGGGACCGTCAGCCCTGTCAACGTGCCCGGGTGGCGCGGGTTTCCGCTGGTCGCCGAGGTGACCCGGCGGGTGGGCGGGCTGCCGGTGACGCTGGTGGGCGACGGGGTCGCCATGGCCGCCGCCGAGCACTGGCAGGGCGCCGCCCGGGGCCGGGCCGACGCGCTCTGCATGGTGGTCTCCACGGGGGTCGGCGGGGGGTTGGTTCTGGGTGGGCGGCTGCGCTCCGGGCCTACCGGCAACGCCGGTCACATCGGGCACATCAGCGTCGATCTGGATGGAGATCCCTGTCCGTGCGGCTCCCGTGGGTGCGTCGAGCGCATCGCCAGCGGTCCGAACATCGCCCGCCGCGCCCTTGAGGCCGGCTGGCGGCCGGGGCCCGACGGCGATGCGAGCGCGGCCGGCGTCGCGGCGGCCGCCCACGCGGGCGACCCGGTCGCCCTGGCCTCCTTCGCCCGGGCGGCGCGGGCGCTCGCGGCGGGCATCGCCGCCACCGCGACGCTCGTGGAGATCGAGGTGGCGGTCATAGGCGGCGGTGTCGCCGGCGCCGGCGACGTCCTTTTCGCGCCGCTCCGTGCACACCTGCGTGACTACGCGGCGTTGTCCTTCGCCTCGGGCGTCGAGGTGTTCCCTGCCCGGCTCGGCTCCGACGCGGGCGTGGTGGGTGCGGCCGCCGCGGCCGCCGCGGAGGCGGGGCTGTGGGGGCCGGCCGGGGGAACGGGGGGAACGGGCCCGGGAACCGCCAGCGGCATGTGACGGCTGCTCAGGCCCCGGTCCGGTGGCTTGCCGTGGGGTGCGCCGGTGGTTCCTCGGCGGCCCGTCGGCGGCCCGTGGCCGGGACCGCGCCCCATGCCGCTCGTACACGTTTCCGTGGCAAGGTGGTGCGGGCACTGTGTTCCCGAGCCCGTCACAGGGGGCTACGGGGCCGGGGCCGTCACCGGGGGCTACGGAGGAGGGGGAACCGTGATCGTCTGGCTGAACGGTGCGTTCAGTGGGGGCAAGACCAGCACGGCCAAGGAACTGACCCGGCTCATTCCGGGCAGCACCCTCTACGATCCCGAAGTGACCGGCGGGGCGCTGCGGCATCTGCTGCCGCCGAAAAGACTGGGCGAGGTCTGCGACTACCAGGACCTGCCGATCTGGCGGCGGATGGTCGTGGACACCGCGTCGGCGCTGCTCGCCGAGGTGGGCGGGGTGCTCGTCGTCCCCATGACGCTGCTGCGGCAGGAGTACCGGGACGAGATCTTCGGGGCGCTGGCCTCGCGGGCGATCCGGGTGCGGCATGTGGTGCTGACGTCCGAGGAAACGATCCTTCGGGCGCGGATCGAGGGCCGTGTCGAGTTCCCGGACGACCCTGTGCGGAGCGAGGCCGTACGGCAGTGGGGGCGCGATCACGTTGTTCCGTATCGGGAGGCGCTGTCCTGGTTGAGGGGGGACGCGCTTGTCGTCGACAACGGGGCGCTGACCCCGCGTGAGACGGCCGAGCGGATCGCCGAGGCCGTGCGGAACGGGACGGCGGGCTTCTGCCCCATCGTCCAGACGCCCGAGCCGAAGGCGGCGACGCTCGCGGCGGGGGTGCTGCTCTTCGACGAGGACGATCGGGTGCTGCTTGTCGACCCCACGTACAAGCCGGGGTGGGAGTTTCCCGGTGGCGTGGTCGAGCCGGGGGAGGCGCCTGCGCGAGCCGGGATGCGGGAGGTGGCCGAGGAGATCGGGATCGAGCTCAGTGCGGTTCCACGGCTGTTGGTCGTCGACTGGGAGCCGCCTAAGCCGCCCGGTTTTGGGGGGTTGCGGTTTCTGTTCGACGGGGGGCGGCTGAACTCGGCTGACGCGCGGCGGTTGTTGCTGCCGGGGGCGGAGCTGCGGGGGTGGCGGTTCGTTACGGAGGACGAGGCGTCGACGATGTTGCCGCCGGTGCGGTTGCGGCGGTTGAGGTGGGCGTTGCGGGCGCGGGAGCGGGGGCGGGTGATGAACCTGGAGGCGGGGGTGCCGGTGGGGTGACGCCGGCGTGGGCGCGTCGTGGGTCGGGGGCGGGGTGGACGGGCCCTTACGGGGCTGACCTCTTCGCGGTGCCTGGTACTGCTGTGTTGGGTGCCCCGTATTTGGCTCTAGCGGCGAAGAGCTCTTTACGCCCCTACCAGGGCCCGTCCACCCCACCCCGCCCCCTTGCGTCAGTCCCCGGGGTGGGGCGGGCGCCAAGCTGGGTGACCCTTCGGAGGGTGGTTCCTGCCCGACGGCGATCGCGCCCTTGGAGGGCCGGCTTGGGGGTATCACCCCAGGTAGGGGTGTTCCCGGTGCTCCAGGAAGTGTCGGATGCGGAGTTGTTGGGTGTGGTGCATGGGGAGCGACGGGATTTCGTCGGGGTGAACGAACCGCAGTTCGGTGGACTCGTCGGAGATCGCGAGCTTCCCGCCGGTCGCGTGTGCGGTGAAGCAGACGTTGAACTGCCGTCGTACCTCTCCGTCGGAGTAGGCGATCGCGTGGCGCGGGTCGGTGTAGGTGCCGACCAGCCCCGTGATCTCCACGCAGGTCCGTCAGCAGGCCGAGCCCCAACGACCATATCCGGCGGCGAGGTTCAGCCTGGGGGACGGATCGTTCCGACACCGCCCCGAACCGGCGAGATCGTGACAGCACGGCCGGGTGCCGGCCATGTGGTCCCGCATCGGGAAGAACTCAGCCCTCGCATCCGTTCCACGCAAGCAGTGAACAAGCGGAATGCTGGACAGAAGGGGGAAGCCATGTCAGTGGCGTTCAATGAGGAGACGCGCAAGCTTCTGGACGGGAGGAACTTCGCCACCGTCGCGACGCTGAATCGGGACGGCGGGCCACAGACCTCGGTGGTCTGGATAGCGAGGGACGGAGACGCGGTGCTGTTCTCCACCACGGCGGGGCGACAGAAGGCCCGGAACCTCACGCGGGACCCACGGGTCAGCCTCACCGTCTACGACGTCGAGAACCCGTACCACTCCGTGGACATCCGCGGCACCGCCGAACTGATCGAGGACCGGGAGAAGTCGCTTCCGCGCAAGCTCTCCCAGAAATACCTCGGCGAGGATCCGCCCGCCGAGTCGGACGATGTCCTCCGGTTGGTCGTCCGGGTCACTCCGCAGAGGATCTCCGGCTTCTCTGTCTGAGGTTGGCGACTTCCTGTGCCGGACAGGTTCGGCACAGGGCTGTTGGCGCTGGTTCGCGATCCCCCGCCAGGACACAGGGGCGGCCGTTCCCTCAGTGATTTCTCGACCACCGGTGTCCGTACCAGATGGCGGCCGTCACCAGGGAGACCGCGCACAGGACGATCAGGCCGGTGCCCCACGGGCCTCCGGCGACGTGGATTTCCGTCAGGATCGCCGCACCCGCCGTCGCCACCGGCAGGAGTGCGAGGGCGACGAACCGCAGTACGGAGGTGATGCCGGGGGCCTTCAGGACGCGGTGGGTCCATCGGCGCCGTCCGTGGCCGGCGCGGACAGCGGCCGGGTCCTGTGCGTAGAACATCGCCGCCTTCGCACCCAGCCGCGATGTCGCCTGCCGGTAGAACACGGCCAGAACGGGCATCCAGATCCACGGCAAGGCCAGCCCGATGAGAAAGAGGCAGGAGAAGGAGACGATGGACAGGGTTTGTTGGGCCCTGCTTCGTTTTCCGCCGGAGATGAGTCCCAGCAGTGCCGCCATTTTGACGATCAACTGCCATCGCGTCCGTCGCGGCAGCTGCCCCGGCCCTCCTGGAGGGTGCCGCTCCGCACGTGCCAGCGCGTCGTTCGCTTCGTCCACCGAGGCGTAGACGTCCTGGAGGATCAGCAATTCGGCGACCCGGTGCTCGCTCTCCGGGGCGTGGCCCGCCACGGCCGCCAGCTCCAGGACCATCTGGGCCCGCGCGAGCAGTGCCGCCACGAAGCTCACCGGGATGAGGACGATGAACGGCCCGCCCACCACCACACCCTCGGCGATCGTCACGCGCGTGCCGCGGCTGATGATGCCGGCGTTGAGTTCGGCGGGCTCCGCGCCGGGCTCGCGTTCCCGACGTCGTTCGACCGCCGCGGCCGCCCGGTGTCCGAAGCGGCGGACGGCGAAGAAGGCGAGCTGTTCGGGCATGTGCTCGGGATCGCCCCAGATCATCGGCAGCAGTGCCTGCGCCTCGACCGTGACCGACCGGATGGGCCGGGCGGAGGACGGTTCACGCGGAGCGCGTCGACGGTTTCTCATACAGCCGGGCTCATGTCTGTTCTCCCGAGGTGGGAGGAGCGGCGTCCGGTGTCTCGCGGCGGCGCAGTCCTGACTCGACGGCGCCGACCACCACCCGGGCCGCGACCCCGACCAGAAGGACATCGGCGGTCATCTGGGCCATCGTGACGATCCGGGCCGACTCCGAGGAGGCGACGATGTCGCCGAAGCCGACCGTGCTGAAGACGGTCAGCGTGAAGTACAGGGCCCCGGTGCGGTCGAGGGTCTCGCTGAAGCTTCCCGGAACGTTCCGCTCCAGCAGGAAGTACGTGGTGGCGAAGAGGAGCAGGAACAGCGGCACGGTCGTCGCGAGCGTCTCGACCGCGCGCAGCCGGGGCTGGGGCGAGTACGAGATCGAACGCAATTGCCACAGGAAGAGCAGCAGGAGCGCGGCCAGCCCCAGGACGAGCGTCACCGCCGCCCCGCCCCCGAACCTCTCGTCCATGGGCAGCAGGTAGTAGGCGAGCACCAGGGCGGTCGCGGTGACCAGGGGACGCACGGCCGCCCCCACGGGCGGGCGGCCCGTCACGACGCCGTCCCGTGGCCGGCGGCGGCCGTCGGAAGGCGGCGGGTGAAGGCGAAGCTGACGAGGGTGATGCCGGAGGCGGTCAGGACGGCCGCCTTGAGGCTCTCGATCTGGGCGCCCGCGTAGGCGTCCACTACGGCGTCCGTCTCCTGCTGCGACAACCCGGACCGTTCGGCGGCGTCCTTGATCTGTGCCGTGCTGACGAAGCTGACTCCCGACTCGACGGCGACTCCGGTCTCCTGGCGGATCGCGTCCGAGATCCTCGGGTCGTCCTCGATCCGCGTCGTGAAGACGCTCACGAGCGCGCCGATCAGCAGGGAGCCGATGAGCGCGGTGCCCAGGGACGAGCCGAGGTTCTGCGCCGTGTACTGCAACCCTCCCGCCTCGCCGCGCTCGGCCTCCGCCACGCTGGACTGGGTGACGTTGCCGAGCTGGGAGGCGAGCAGCCCCATGCCCAGGCCCAGGACGGCCATGGCCGCCCCGAAGGACAGGTTGTCGATGTCGGGCCGGATGGCACTGATCAGCCACAGCGTCGCGATCAGCAGCACCGCCAGGCCGCACCGCACGATCGTGCGCGGTCCGGCGATCCTGCCCAGCACCGGACCGGACAGGGCGGACAACAGCATCGTCACCGACGTGGGCAGCAGTCGCAGCCCGGTCTGGAAGGCGTTGAACCCCTGGACGATCTGCAGGTAGAGGGGGACGGTGAAGAACAGGCCGAGCAGGATGAGGTTCTGGGCCATCAGCATGCTCAGGCCGGCGCGCAGCGGCGGGATGCCGAACAGCGAGAAGCGCACCAGCGGATCCCGTCCTCGTGCCTCCCGTCGTCGTTCCCAGGCGTGGAACAGCCACAGGAGCACGGCACCCGCGGCGATGACGAAGAAAGTGGGGGAGAAGCCCAGGACGGTGAAGGGCACGCGGCGCGGCCGCAGCCAGCCCCACGCGCCGCTCTGCAGGACACCCAGTACGACGAGGGCGAGCCCGGTGGCGGACAGCGCCACGCCCACCGCGTCGAGCCGGGGCCGGGACTCCGGCGGGGAGTCGGGGATCCAGCGGACGCAGCACAGCATGGCCACGACCACCACGACCTCGGCCGCGAACACCAGACGCCATGTCAGGTACGTCGTCACCCATCCGCCGATCAGCGGCCCCACCGCGATGCCCGCACCGGCGAGGCCGCCGATCACCCCGTAGGCGACCGCCCTTTCCCGGCCCCGGTACGCGCCGGCGACGAGCGCCGCGAGAGCCGGGAGGACCAGGGTGGCGCCCAGCCCCTCGATCACCGACCAGCCGAGGGTGAGCACCCACAGGGCCGGGGCCAGGGCGGTGAGGGCGGACCCGGCGCCGTACACGGCGAGGCCGACGGCGAAGGCGCGCCGCCGTCCGGTCATGTCGCCGAGCTTTCCGCCGGTGATCATGAAGGCGGCCATGACGAGCGTGTAGAGGGTGATCACGGCCTGGATCGACGTGACGTCGGTGTGGAAGTCCTCGACCAGCCGGCTGATCGACACGTTCATGACCGAGGTGTCCAGCACCATCAGGAACTGGGCCGTGCCGAGGACGGCCAGGGCCCGCCAGCGTTTCACGGCATGTGCCTCCTCCCTGCTGCCAGGGCCGGTGCGCCCGGGCACGGGCACGAAGATCACCATAGGGCGGTGGAAGCGGCCGGAAGGCATGGTGGGCGTTCTCCGGCGCCTCGGGTCACCCGGCCGGACCGTCTTCCGCTCGCGTGGCGGGCCCGCCCGGTGAGGAACACGATGGAACGAGAGCCGCCCTAGGCACCGCGTCGCGCGTGGAGGGAGGCAGCGATGGACCCGTCCGGTGCACATTCACCCGCCCCCGAACCCCTCAGCACGGCGGAGCGCCAGGAGTACGAGCGATTGCGCAGGCTGGCGACCATGCGTCACCGGCGGGTGCGCAAGGTCACGGCGTCCGCGCTGCTGGTCCTCACCTTCCTCCTCGCCCCACTGGCCGTCGTGGCCGCCTGGGTGAACAGCCAGATCTCCGACACCGACCGATACGTCCAGACGGTCGCCCCCGTCGCGACCGCGCCGTCCGTGCAGAACGCCGTGACCGACCGGCTGACCGGCCGGGTGGTCGACAAGGTCGACTTCCGCGCCATCACCGACGCCCTGGGCCGCACCCTGGCCAAGACGGACGCGCCGTCCGCCGTCGTGGACAAGACCTCACTCCTGACGGGCCCGCTCAAGAACGCCATGACCACGGCCGTCCACACGGTCGTGAACAAGGTCGTCACCAGCGACCAGTTCGCCGAAGCGTGGAACATCGCCAACCGGCGCGCCCACGCGGCGGTGGTGAAGACCCTCACCGGCGAGGGCAACAGCGCCGTACAGGCCAAGGGCGACACCGTCGTCCTGGACATCGGCACGCTCGTCGACAACGTCAAGAAGCGACTGGTCGACGAGGGATACGAGAAGGCCGCCGCGATCCCGGACGTGGACAAGACGGTTCCCCTGTTCACGACGGACAAGCTGGACAAGGCGCAGAGCCTGATGCGCCTGCTCGACGTGGTCGGCACCTGGCTGCCCGTCACCACCCTCGCCCTCGCGGCGATCGCCGTCTGGACGGCACCCTCGCACCGGATCGCCCTGATGGCCGCGGCCATCGGCACCGGCGTCATGATGATCGCGCTGCTCGTCGCGCTCGCCGTCATGCGGAGGGTCTACCTGGACTCCGTTCCCACGAACGTGCTTCCCGCCGACGCGGCGAGGACCATCTACGACGCGTTCGTACGGTTCCTGCGCGTCAGTACCCGCACCGTGCTCGTCACGGCGGTGATCACCACCGTGGCCGGCTATCTCTACGGCCCCGGGCGCGGGGCACGCTTCGTACGGTCGTTGACCACCCGGGGCACCGGAGCCGGCGGCAGGGCTCTCGCCCACGCCGGCGTGCGCACGGGTGCCACGGGCCGCTGGCTGGAGGCCTACCGTGCCTGGACGACCGGCGTCGTCATCGCCGGCGGAGCCCTGGCCCTGATCCTGTGGAACTACCCCACCGCCGCCTGCGTGGCCCTGGTCCTCGGCATCGTGGTCGCCGTCCTCGCGCTGCTCGGCCTCCTCGCGGCGGCCTCGGGGACGGACACCCCGGACACGGAGTCCGCCCCACCGCGAACGGGCGATCAGATCAGGAGAACGACATGAGCGCTTATGTGAACCTCGCCTACGACTACCCCGTCCTCGGCGCGTTCTGGACCATCCTGTGGATCTTCCTATGGGTCCTGTGGGTCATGCTGCTCTTCCGCGTCATCGGGGACATCTTCCGTGACGACCAGCTCGGCGGATGGGGCAAGGCGGCATGGCTGCTCTTCACGGTCTTCCTGCCGTTCCTCGGCGTCTTCGTCTACGTCCTCGCCCGGGGCAGGGAGATGGGGGACCGCGAAATACGGCACGCCCAGGCCCAGCGGCGGGCGTTCGACGAATACGTCCGTGAGGCCGCCGCCGGCCCGGGGAGCACGAGCGCGGCCGACGAACTGGCCAAGCTCTCCGACCTCCGGGCGAAGGGCGACATCTCGGACCTGGAATTCCAGCGGGCCAAGGAGAAGATCCTGCACTGAACCCCGGTTGTGTCCGGCAGGTCGTGGACGACCTGCCGGACACCGCTCGTCGGGGCGGCGGAGGCTCAGGCCTTGCTCTCCGCGTACTTCGTCAGGAAGACCGCCTCCGCGAGGGAAAGCCGCTCCAGCTCCTGCGGGGAGACGCTCTCGTTCACCGCGTGGATCTGCGCCTCCGGCTCGCTCAGGCCGATGAGGAGGATCTCCGCCTCCGGGTAGAGCGTGGCGAGCGTGTTGCACAGGGGGATCGAGCCGCCCATGCCCGCCGTCTGCATCTCCTCGCCCGGGTACGCGACGCGCATGGCCTCGGCCATCGACGTGTACGCCGGGCTGTCCGTGTTGGCCTGGAAGGGCTGGCCCTGGCCGACCTGTTCCGTGGTCACGCGGGCGTTCCACGGCGTGGTCCGCTCCAGGTGCGCCCGCAGCAGCTTCGTCGCCTCGGCGGCGTCCATGCCCGGCGGGACGCGCAGGCTGATCAGCGCGCGGGCGCTCGCGTGGACGGACGGGGTGGCGCCGACGACCGGCGGGCAGTCGATGCCGAGGACGGTGACGGCCGGGCGGGCCCACAGACGGTCGGCCACCGTGCCGTCGCCGATGAGGCCGACGCCGTCGAGGACCTTGGCGTCCTGGCGGAAGTCCGCCTCCGGGTACTGGAGGCCCTGCCAGGAGCCCTGCGCCTCCAGGCCGGCGACGGTCGTGGAGCCGTCCTCCGCGCGCAGCGAGTCCAGGACGCGGATCAGCGCGGCGAGCGCGTCCGGGGCCGCGCCGCCGAACATGCCGGAGTGGAGGTTGCCCTCAAGGGTGTCCACCTGGACCTGGACGAGCGTCATGCCGCGCAGGGTTGCCGTCACGGTGGGCAGCCCGAGGCGGAAGTTGCCCGCGTCGCCGATGACGATGGTGTCGGCGGTCAGCAGCTCCGGGTGGGCCTCGGCGTAGCGCTCCAGGCCGCCGGTGCCCTGCTCCTCCGAGCCCTCGACGATGACCTTGACGTTGACCGGGATGCCGCCGTGCTCCTTGAGGGCGCGCAGGGCGGTGAGGTGCATGATCAGGCCGCCCTTGCAGTCGGCGGCGCCGCGCCCGTACCAGCGGCCGTCGCGCTCGGTGAGCTCGAAGGGCGGGGAGATCCAGGCGGCCTCGTCCAGCGGCGGCTGCACATCGTAGTGCGCGTAGAGGAGCACCGTCGGGGCGCCGGCCGGGCCGGGGAGGTAGCCGTAGACGGACTGGGTGCCGTCGGGGGTGTCGAGGGTGGCGACGTCCTGGAAGCCCTCCGCGGTCAGCGCGTCGGCCACCCAGCGGGCCGCGGCCTCGCACTCGCTCTTGGGGAACTGCGCCTCGTCCGCGACCGACTTGAAGGCGACCAGCTCGGCGAGCTCGGTCCGGGCGCGGGCCTGAAGGCCTGCGACGGTGGCCGCGAGCGCGGCCGGTTCCGGCTGGCGGGTCGGGGACGTGTCCATGGAACGCTCCTAGGGGGCGCGGCGTTGAGTCCGTACGTACGGGCGATATCGCCCCCGATCCTCCCATGGCGGTCGCCGGGTCCGGCCGGTGGGCCGCCCGAGGGCGGGCCTTAGGATGCGGGCGACAGCCTTAGCCGGTGTTCGAGGGGAGCAGAAGCACAGGTGAGCAGCGACAGCGCAGCCCGGGAAGACATGGGGGACAGCGGGCCGGTGTGGGACGTCGTGGTGGTCGGAGCGGGGCCCGCCGGTGCCTCGGCAGCGCGTGCCGCCGCCTCCGAGGGACGCCGGGTGCTGCTCCTGGAGAAGGCCGAGCTGCCGCGTTACAAGACCTGCGGAGGCGGCATCATCGGCCCCTCGCGCGACGCGCTGCCGCCCGGCTTCGAGCTGCCGCTGCGCGATCGCGTGCACGCCGTCACGTTCTCGCTGAACGGGCGGATGACGCGGACGCGGCGGTCCAGGCACATGCTGTTCGGGCTGATCAACCGGTCCGAGTTCGACGCCGCCCTGGTCGAGACCGCCAAGGCGGCCGGGGCCGAGGTGCGCACGGGCGTGACCGTCTCCCGGGTGGAGCAGCACGGCCCGGCCGTGCCCGACCGGCGCACCGTGGCCGTCGTGCTCGGCGACGGGAGCACCGTGCTGGCCCGCGCGGTGGTGGGCGCCGACGGCAGCGCCGGGCGCATAGGGGCACACGTGGGGGTGAAGCTCCAGCAGGTGGATCTGGGCCTGGAGGCCGAGATCCCGGTGCCCGCGACGGTCGCCGAGGACTGGGCCGGGCGCGTCCAGATCGACTGGGGCCCGATTCCCGGCAGTTACGGGTGGGTCTTCCCCAAGGGGGACACCCTCACGGTCGGCGTGATCTCGGCGCGTGGCGAGGGCGCGGCCACCAAGCGGTATCTGGAGGACTTCATCGCTCGGCTGGGGCTGGCCGGCTTCGAGCCCAGCATCTCGTCCGGGCATCTGACGCGCTGCCGGGCCGACGACTCTCCGCTGTCCCGGGGCCGGGTGCTCGTCTGCGGCGACGCTGCCGGGCTGCTGGAGCCGTGGACGCGCGAGGGCATCTCCTTCGCCCTGCGCTCCGGGCGCCTGGCGGGGGAGTGGGCCGTACGGATCGCCGAGGCGCAGGACGCCGTGGACGCCCGCCGTCAGGCCCTCAACTACGCCTTCGCCATCAAGGCGGGGCTGGGCGTGGAGATGGGCGTGGGACGCCGGATGCTCACGGTCTTCGAGCGCCGCCCCGGCCTCATCCACGCCGCCGTCACCGGTTTCCGCCCGGCCTGGCAGGCGTTCGCCAGGATCACCCGCGGCTCGACCACGCTCGCCGAGATCGTACGGACCCACCCGGTGGCCCGGCGGGTGCTGGGCGCCGTCGACCGGGGCTGACGCAGCCCTCTCCGGAGACGGCGCGTCAGAACAGGGCGTCCTGCGGGCCCGCCGTTTCCGGCCGGGCCGACGCCGTCGTCGAGGCGGACGGGTCCGCCGCGGTGAGCGGCCAGCCCGCCAGCCGGCGGGCGTCCAGCAGGAGAGGGCGTCCGTCCGTCGCCTCCACGTAGACGTCCGGGCCGGCGACCGCCGTCACGCGGCCCGCGACCGTCCGGCCCGGGCCGAGCTCGACGACGGCCTGGCCCGGGCGTATCCGGTCCAGGTGGTACGTCGTGTCGTGATGCGCGGGAGAGAAAAGCCGCGCCGTCAGGGACTCCGGCAGCAGGGCCGAGGCCCGGTCGTGCAGCCGGGCCAGCTCCGCCGTCCGCAGCTCCTGCGCGGGCACGGGGTGGCGCGCCGCCCGCTTCGCCGCGTACGGGAAGCGGTCCGGGACCGCGAGCGCCGCGCCCAGCACCGCCTCCGCCCGGCGCGCCGCCATCAGCGGGCCGCGGGCGAGGAGCGCGGAGGACAGCGCCGCCTGTTCCAGGAGGCGGACACCCTGCCGTTCGGCGGCGGTGATGCCGACCTTGATCAGGCCGGGGGCGAACCAGGCGAGGTAGAGGTCGTACGGGCGGGGGTCGTCCGCGATCGTGTCCGCCGCCACCGAGTGGGCGCGGTCCAGCCGGGCGCACTCCGGGCACTGTGCCGAGACCGCCGAGGGCGGGATCGCCGCGCCGGTCGGGCACGATGTGTGGCGCCCGCCCCTGCGTACGCCGACGCATCGCCTGACGTCACCGGTGGTGAAGGCCAGCGGCCGGTCCGGCGGCAGGGGGGAGAGCCGCTCTCCGTGTCGTGGATGGCGCCAGACCAGCGCCGGGCCCGAGGCGCTCCACCGTGGGCCGGCGCAGAGCCAGCCCTCGTCCTGGCCGCTCATCGCGCCCACCCCCTTCGGTCGCCGTGTCTCGTCCTCCATGGTGTCAGCCGGCACTGACAGCGGTGCCCGCCCGGCGGGTGGCGTAGGCGACGAGCGCCGAGACCGCCGCGAGCGCGGCGACCGTGGTGAGCGCCAGGGGCAGCGAGAAGCGGTCGGCGAGGATCCCGATGGCCGGTGGTCCCAGCAGCATGCCGCCGTAGCCGAAGGTGGACGCGGCGGCGACGCCGCCCGGACCGGCCAGCTCACCGGCCCTGCCGACCGCGACCGGGAAGATGTTGGCCAGGCCCAGCCCGGTGATCGCGAATCCCGCGAGGGCCGCCCAGAGGGACGGGGCCAGCGAGCCCAGCAGCATGCCCAGTGCGGCGGTCGTACCACCGGCCACCAGCAGCCTCGTCTGCCCCAGCCGTTCCAGGAGGGCGGTGCCGCTCAGTCTGCCGAGCGTCATGGCGAGCGCGAAGACGGAGTAGCCGAGGGCGGCGAGCCCGGCCGGGGCGGCGAGGTCCTGCCGGAGATGGAGCGCGCCCCAGTCCGCGAGCGCGCCCTCCCCATAGGCCGTGCACAGGGCGACGGTTCCGAAGACGGCGATCAGTTTGCGTTCCCGGGTGGTGGTGCGCCGCCCGTCGGCCCTCGGTTCCGGGGTGCGGGGCGGGCCCGGCGCCGGGTGGGCGAGGAGGACGCGGCCCGCGGCCGCCCCGGCGACCAGGCCGGTCGCGGTGAGGAGCAGCAGGTGCGCGGTCACCGACAGCCGGCCGGCGAGCAGGGCGCCGAGCCCCGCGCCGAGCATGCCGCCGACACTGAACGCGGCGTGGAAGCTCGGCATCACGGGTCTGCGCAGTGCCGCGACGAGATCGACGGCCGCGCTGTTCATCGCGACGTTGAGACCGCCGTAGGCGGCGCCGAAGACCAGCAGCACCAGGCCGAGGGCGAGCGCGGAATGTGTCAGCGGGGGCAGGGCGATACCGAGGCACATCAGCAGGGCTGCGGCGACGGTCACCGGATGGCTGCCGAAGCGCCGGCACAACCGTCCGGTCAGGGTCATCGTGGCGACCGCTCCGGCCGACACGCCGAGCAGAGCGAGGCCCAGAGCACCTTCGGAGGCGCCTGTCTGCTGCTTGATGGCGGGAATGCGGACCACCCAGCCGGCGAAAAGGAAGCCGTCCAGGGCGAAGAAAAGGGTCAAGGCTGAACGAAGGGGACGGAGGGCGTCGGCGTCGGAGGTTACTCGCGGTCCTCCGAGGATGGCCGTCCGTATTTTGTTTAGCGTCGGCACAAAGTCAGAATAGAGGCGTGACGCAGACTCGGACAACACGTTTGGAGCGGGGACGGGGCGCCCTCGGCCCCGCCCTGGAGCTCGTACACACCGGCCGCGCCCCCACGCGCGCCGTGCTCACCACCGAGCTCGGGGTGACCCGGGCGACCGCCGGTGCCGTGGCCGCGGAGCTGGAGGCGCTCGGCCTGATCCAGGTCGACCCGCGTCCGGTGGCCGCCGGCTCCCAGGGCCGGCCCTCCCACCGGCTGACCATCGCACCCAACGGGCCCGTGGTGCTCGCCGCGCAGATCCACGCCGACGGCTATCGCGCGGCGCTGATCGGCCTGGGCGGCCGGATGGTCGCCACGGCGCCCGGCTGCATGGACGTGCCGGCCGACCCCTCGCGCATCATCGACGCCGTCGTCGAGGCCGGGGCCGGGCTGCTTCAGGAGTCCGGGCGGCGTTGTCTGGGCGCCGGGCTCGCCGTGCCGTCGGCCGTCGCCGAGCCCGAGGGCACCGCCCTCAACCCGCTGCATCTGTCCTGGCCCGTCGGCGCCCCCGTGCGCGAGCTGTTCACCGAGGCCCTCGCCAAGTCCGGGGTGCTGCGCCCGGACGCCTCACCCGTCCCGGGCGTCACGGGCAACGACGTCAACCTCGCGGCCCTCGCCGAGCACCGCCATGGCGCGGGCCGGGGCGCCCGCCATCTGCTGTGCGTGGCCACCGGCCACCGGGGCGTGGGCGGCGCGCTCGTCCTCGACGGCCGTCTGCACAGCGGCAGTTCGGGCCTGGCCCTGGAGGTGGGGCACCTCACCGTCAACCCCGCGGGCCTGCCCTGTCACTGCGGCAGCCGCGGCTGCCTCGACGTCGAGACCGACCCGCTGGCCTTCCTCAGCGCCGCCGGGCGCACCCCGGGCCCCACCGTCTCGCTGCTCCAGCAGGCCCGTGACCTGCTGCGCTCGGAGTACGACGACCCGTCCGTCCGGGCCGCCGCCGAGCTGATCGTCGACCGGCTGGGCCTGGGCCTGGCCGGGCTGGTGAACATCCTCAACCCCGACCGCATCCTCCTCGGCGGCCTCCACCGGGAGCTGCTGGAGGCCGACCCCGAGCGGCTGCGCGCGGTCGTCGCGGACCGCAGCCTGTGGGGCCGCAGCGGTGGCGTCCCCATCCTCCCCTGCACCCTGGACTTCAACAGCCTCATCGGCGCGGCCGAAGCGGCCTGGCAGCCCGTCCTCGACGACCCGCTGGCCCTGCTCGGCTGACGGCCCGTCCGCCGTATCAGCCCGGGACGGCGGACCGGACGGGGGAGTGCTCGCGCAGCACCGCGCGGCGCGGCCCGGTCGCCGTCCCCGTGAACGCGGGGTCCTCCAGCCCGTCCAGATCCTCCAGGGCCGGCATCGCGCGCCCCGGCCGTGCGAAGGGGGTGACGGTGCCCGCGCTCCGCGCGGAGCGCGGTGGCGCCGCCGGGGCGGCGGCCGGTACGGCGAGGGTGAACCAGACGACCTTCCCGCCGTCCTGCCGCTGCTGCACCCCCCAGCTGGAGCTGAGCGCCGCGACGAGCGCCAGCCCCCTGCCATGGGTGCTGCCGGCGTCGGCAGCGCCGAGGGAGGGCAGCCGGGGATCGTGGTCCCGTACGGAGACCGTCAGCCGGGACGGTACGAGGTCGATCTCCACGGTGCAGCGTTTGTCCGGTTCGGCATGTTGGTGAACATTGGTCAGAAGCTCGGTGACGCCGAGCGCGGCAAGGTCGATGAGGGCGTCGAGATGCCAGTACCGCAACTGCGCAGATACGATTCTGCGCACTTGTCCGATGCGCGGCGGGAGGGCCTGGAGCTCAACGGTGCAGTGCTTGTTCACTCGGCTGATCACGGCTGCGACTCCCTGAAGAAGTAGGGCTAGCCTGATTCCGATGGACGGTGCGACACACGCCCGACACGGTCCGGTGGCGCCTCCGGCCGGCCCGCCCGGCGGCCCGGCCCGCAGGGTGACCGCCGATGGACCCTCGGTGATGCCAATATGAGTCAAGGGTCGACTCTCGCGGCCGTGTTCGCAACTCCTGCATCCGTCAGTGCTTCACCGTGCTTCCGTGCGCCGATCGCACCACCTCCAGGAAGCGGTTGACCTCCGCCTCACCCGTGGTAGAGCCCTGCTCCCCGGCGCCCTCCGGGCCGCCCAGGGTGAGCACATAGCGATTGCCGTTGACGGTCGCGCGGGCCCGGTCCCGGGCGGCGAACCACGGCTTGCCGGCCCGCACCGAGTCCACCGGCGCGCTGTCGATCTCCCGGCCGTAGCTGGTCAGCAGCCGTAGCAGGCCGTCCTGGATCCTCACCTGGCCGGCCCGGGTCAGATTGCGGTGGGCGCGTTCTATCCGCACTCCTGTCGCGCTGAACTCCGGTTCCGTCACGGTGCACCGCCCCTCGGCCGAAATCGCTGTCCCGTGCGCAGTCTGCCCGTGAGCAGGCCCGCGCACCAGTGCCCCTTTATGATCGAAACGCCCGGGTGATCCGTGTGAGTCCCCATCCGGAACCATGAGGAGCGGCGTGTGACCGGCACCGTGCGCACCATCGACGTGGACCGCGGCGACGCGGCCTACCGCCTTTGGCTGAAGGAGGCGGTCCGCAAGGTCCAGGCGGACGCCAACCGTTCCGCCGACACCCATCTGCTGCGATTCCCGCTGCCGGAGGAGTGGGGCGTCGACCTCTACCTCAAGGACGAGAGCACGCACCCCACCGGCAGCCTCAAGCACCGCCTCGCCCGCTCGCTGTTCCTCTACGGGCTCTGCAACGGCTGGATCCGCCCCGAGGTCTCGGTGATCGAGGCGTCCAGCGGCTCCACCGCCATCTCCGAGGCGTATTTCGCCCAGCTGATCGGCGTCCCCTTCGTCGCCGTCATGCCGCGCACGACGAGCCGCGAGAAGTGCCGGCTGATCGAATTCCAGGGCGGCCGGTGCCATTTCGTGGACGACCCCCGGACGATGTACGCGGAGGCCGCGGCCCTCGCGGAGCGGACCGGCGGACACTACATCGACCAGTTCACCTACGCCGAACGGGCCACCGACTGGCGCGGCAACAACAACATCGCCGAGTCGATCTACAGCCAGCTACGGCTGGAGCGTCACCCCGAGCCCGCCTGGATCGTCGCCACCGCGGGCACCGGCGGCACCTCCGCGACCATCGCCCGCTACACGCGCTACATGCAGTACGACACCAGGGTGTGCGTCGCCGACCCGGAGAACTCCTGCTTCTTCGAGGGCTGGCGGGACCACGACCCCGACGCGACCAGCGAGCGCGGCTCCCGTATCGAGGGCATCGGCCGGCCCCGTATGGAACCCAGCTTCCTGCCCGCCGCGATCGACCGGATGATGAAGGTCCCGGACGCCGCCACCGTCGCGGCCGTACGCGCCCTGGAGACGGCCCTCGGGCGCAAGGCCGGCGGCTCCACCGGCACCGGCCTGTGGGGCGCGTTGAAGATCGTCGCGGAGATGGTCGCCGAGGGGCGCGCGGGCAGCGTCGTCACCCTCATCTGCGACCCCGGCGACCGCTACCTCGACAAGTACTACTCCGACGCCTGGCTCGCCGAGGAGGGGCTGGACATCCAGCCCTACGCGATGGCCATCGACGCCTTTCTGTCGACCGGCCGCTGGCCGTGCTGACCCTCAGACGTCCGCGCCGTCGCCCCGGGCGCCGGCCACCACCAGCTCCGGCAGCCGCTCGGCGATCTCCGCGCGGGCGCGCGGCGGCAGGCCCGCGTCGGTCACCAGTACGTCGACCTCGTCCAGCGTGGCGAACGAGCTGAGCCCCACCGTGCCCCACTTCGTGTGGTCGGCCAGCACCACGACGCGCCGGGCGGAGCGTACGAAGTGGCGGTTGGTCTCCGCCTCCGCGAGGTTCGGCGTCGACAGGCCCGCCTCCACGGATATGCCGTGCACCCCGATGAACAGCACGTCGAAATGGAGCGACCGGATCGCCGCGTCCGCGACCGGCCCCACCAGCGTGTCCGAGGGGGTGCGCACCCCGCCCGTCAGGACGACCGTGGCCGCGCCCGGGCGGGGCTGCGGCCCCGACGCCGACATCGTGCGCTGGGAGGTGTGGAACACCTCGGCCACCCGTACCGAGTTGGTGACCACCGTCAGATCCGGGATGTCCACCAGCCGCTGGGCCAGGGCGAAGGCCGTCGTCCCGCCCGCGAGCGCGATGGCCGCGCCGCGCGCGGCCATCCGGGCCGCCGCCCGCGCGATGTCCTCCTTGGCGCTGAGCTCCAGCGCCGACTTCGCCTCGAAGCCGGGCTCGTGGGTGGTCGCCTCCGCGACCGGCACCGCGCCGCCGTGCACCTTCTCCACGACGCCCTGCCGGGCCAGCGCGTCCAGATCGCGGCGGACCGTCATGTCCGAGACGTTGAGGCGCCGCGTCAGCTCATTGACCCGTACACCACCGCGCCGCCTGACCTCGTCGAGGATCAGGGCACGCCGCTGCTCCGCCAGGAGATTCTGCTGGTCGCTCACACGGCCCCTCCTTCCCGGTCGACCGTCGCCCATGATGCGCACACATACTCCCACGCGCGAACGACAGCGATCGGTTTCGCTCAAGCCCCTTCCGGCTTCCCCTTTTTCCCCCAACACCCCTCAGCGCCCTCGGCGCCACCGCGCCCGGCTCACGACGGATCGGGTAGATCCTCCGCGTACAGCAGGGTGAGGTCGTCCGTGCTGGGCGCGGTCAGCTGCGCCACCCGGCCCGCGTGCCGCTCGACCATCGCCTCGAAGGTCCGGCGGGCGGTGCGGCCGTTGCCGAAGGCCGGCCCCTTGGGGATGTCGGTGAAGTACCGCAGCAGCGCCCCGGCCGCCTCCTCGCTGATCCGGTACTCGTGCTCGTCGGCCTGCTGCCGCACGATGCGCAGCAGCTCCTCCGGCGCGTAGTCGCCGAAGGTGATGGTGCGTGAGAAGCGGGACGCCACACCGGGGTTGACGGTCAGGAAGCGCTCCATCTCGGACGTGTAGCCGGCGACGATGACCACGACCTCGTCCCGGTGGTCCTCCATCAGCTTCACCAGCGTGTCGATCGCCTCACGGCCGAAGTCCCGCCCGGAGTCCTCGGGGCACAATGCGTACGCCTCGTCGATGAACAGCACCCCGCCCCGCGCCCGGTCGAAGGCCTCCTGGGTGCGCAGGGCCGTGGAACCGATGTGCTCGCCCACCAGGTCCACCCGCGCCACCTCCACCAGATGGCCGCGCTCCAGCACCCCGAGGGAGGCGAGGATCTCCCCGTAGAGCCGGGCCACGGTGGTCTTCCCCGTGCCCGGCGAGCCGGTGAAGACCAGATGCCGGCGGGGGGAGGCGGCCTTCAGCCCGGCCAGCCGGCGCCGCCGCCCGACCTCTAGCATGTCCGTCAGGGCCCGCACCTCGCGCTTGACGCTGTCCAGGCCCACCAGTCCGTCCAGTTCGGCCAGCGCCGCCGTGGCCGTGCGCGAGTCCCCGGCGGGCGGCGGGTCGGCGATGGCCGGGGAGCGCTGCGCCGGCACCCCCGGCACGCCCCGCTCCGGCGGCCGCGCGGCCTTTTCCACGGCGGGCACCGCGGCCCGGTGCCGCACGGTGTCCTCGTCGCTGGTACAGCCCTGGCTGACCGGGCCGTCCTCGGCGAACTCGTAGCCGCCGCGCGCGCACCGCTCGGTGCGGCACGCCGTCAGCGTCGACCGGCAGCCGTCGATGACGTGGAAGCCGTAGCCGGCGCTGCCCGTCACCCGGCAGCCGTCGAAGGTGCCGCGCCCCTCGGCGGAGACGTAGAAACCCGCCTCCTTGGGCGAGGTCACCGTGCAGCGCTCGACGACCGGGTCCGCGCCCTTGGTGACGATGACGCCGGTCGACGTCGCGTCGACGGCGCAGCCGCTCAGGGTGCCCCCGCTGCCGTGCCCCCGGAACCAGACGCCCGTGGTCGCCTCCCGGATCCGGCAGTCGGCCAGCCGCGCGGTCGCCCCGCCGCTCACCGAGACCGCCGTACCGCGCACCCGCGCCAGATCGCTGTCGGTGACGTCCGCGCTGGACCCCCGGTCCAGGACGAACAGCGCGTCCGGCACGTCGTGCACCCGGCAGGAGACCAGCTCGGCGCCCGCGCCGTCGCTCACCCACACCGCCGGGTAGTCGCCCGTGCTGTCGTGGATCTCGCACTGACCGGCCTCCACCCGCGTGCCCGGATCCCATACCGACAGGCCGTTGCGGCCGAAGCGGCGCACTGCCGAGCGCGTCATCGTCAGCACCGAGCGGGAGCGCAGGTCGATCGCGTTCTCCGGGACGTCGTGGATGTCGCAGTCCGTCAGGGACAGCACGGCGTCGGTGTCCAGGGTCACGCCGTCGGCCGACGTGCGGTGCACCCGGCAGTCCGTCAGCAGCCCGGTGGCGCGCGAGGTCAGCTGGACGCCCGTCCCCTGGATCTCGTACACCTCGCAGCCGACGGCCTCCAGGGTGCTGCCCTCGCCCGTCAGCGACAGCCCCGCCCCCCGGGTGTGATGCACCCGGCAGCGCTCCAGCCGTGGCGCCGCGCCGCCGCGCACCGTGACGCCCGACTGGCCCGCCGCCACCACCTCGCAGTCCTCGAAGAGCCCGGCCGCGCCGTCCAGCACACTGATGCCGACGCCCCCGGGATTGTCGACGGAACAGCGGCGCACCGTCGGCCGGGCCCCGTCGCGCACCTCGATGCCCGCCGCCGAGCGCGTCACCACCCGCAGGTCCGCGAGCTCCGGCGCCCCGTCCTCGACGAGCAGCGCCGGCGCGGACGCGTCATGGCCCTCGATCAGCAGATCCCGCAGCGTCGCCGAGGCGCGCACGGTCACCGCGACGCCCTCGGTCGGGGCGATCCGCACCGCGCCGCGCCCGCCCTCGCCACCCCGCAGGGTGATGGACCGGGACACGACCAGATTCTCCCGGTACGTCCCTGGGGCGACGGACAGTACATCGCCGTCGGCCGCCGCCTCCAGGGCGGAGGCCAGGGAGTCGTACTCGCCCGTACGCCGCCGCCAGCGCGATGTGCCCGTGTGCGTCACCTGGACCGATCCCGTGCTCGAACCCTGTGCCATGGTGCTGCTGTGCCCCCACGTTCGCGTGTGTGTGCATCCGGGACGGAGGAGTACCGGCCGCACCACCGTAGCGCGCGTGGAGCACGGGAGTTGGCTGTCCGGGACCCTCGTCAGCTTCCCGCGCCGGCCCGCCCCCAGGTGTGCCCGGCGCGTTCCCAGGCCAGGTCCCACTCCGCGTACCGGCGGCGCGCGATCCGCCAGACCACCAGCCTGCGCGCCCCCTCGACCAGGCCGGCGGCGGCGCCCGCCGCCCCCAGCCCCGCGAGCACCGCGTGGACGGTGGCGGCCGCGCCGTCCATGGGGCGGCTCACGGCGGCGCCCCGGTCGTCGGTCCACAGCGGGAACGGCTCGCCGGGGCGCGCGTACTGACGGACGGCCACCAGACCCGTGCGCTCCAGGCCGTCGGGGCCCCGCCAGCGGGCGAGGACCCGCCGGTAGCCGTCGCGCCCGGCGCCGCCCTCGTGGCCGTCGCCGTCGGCGCTCCCGGAGACCGGGGCCAGGGCGGTGGCCGTCACCAGATGGCGGTGCAGGTGCTGGTCCCGGACGGTCTCCCGGAGCGCCTCATGGGCGAGGGAACCCGCCGTCCAGCCGAGAGCCGGCCCCGCGACCAGCATCAGCACCACGGCGGCCACCCCCGCCCAGGCCTCGAGGACATCGCCCCGGCGCCGCAGCGGACTGCGCCGCCGACGCCACAGGGACAACCAGAAGGAAAGCGTCGCGCGTATGGTGTTCACCCCCTTACGCGTCCGTAAATACCTCACACCGAGCGCCTCATGCGGAGGAAGGCGACGGAGAGCGGAAAATCACCCCCCGCGGCTGCCGTGCGCGGCGGCACGTTGACGGAAGACGGGACGACGAAGGACGAGCCGGACAGGATGGATAGCGCGGGCGAGTCGGACCGGCCGGGACAAGCCGGACCGGACGGGACGAGAAGGGCTCAGTCGAGGATCTCGACCGGATCGCCGACCCGGATGGTCCCGGTGTGCTCGGGTATCAGATTCTTGCCGAACACGGCCTTGCCGCCGACGCGGTGGTGCCGGGCCAGGCTGCGCAGGGGCTCCTTGCCGCGCTCGGCCGTCCGCTGGTCGGTGGTGGTCACGACGCAGCGGGCGCTCGGCTTGACCGCGCGGAAGGTCACCTCGCCGATGCGCACCCGGCGCCACTCGTCCTCGGCCCAGGCCGCGGTGCCGTCGACGACCACGTTGGGGCGGAAGCGGTTCATGGGGAGCGGCCCCTCGGCGGCGCGGTCGCCCCGGGCGATGAGGGAGTTGAGCTCCCGCAGCGAGGCGGTCGTGGTGACCAGCAGCGGATAGCCGTCGGCGAAGCTGACCGTCTCGCCCGGCCGCGCGTAGTCCGGGTCGATCGGGCGGCGCCGGGCCGGGTCGTCCATGTGCACGAGCCGGGCGCCGGTGCCCAGGAACGCCGTCAGCCAGGCCTCGGCGACCCCGCCCGCGGGCACCGCCTCCACCTTGTCCCGGAAGATCTCCGCGACGACCGTGCCGCCCGGCCCCTCGGCCGGGACGGGCACGGCCACCTCCAGGGGCTCGGCGCCGGGGGCGGTCAGCCGCACCCCGCCGCCCGGCAGCGGCTCGGCCGCGGCCAACGCGAGCCGCGGCTCCTGCCGTTGGGTGATCATCCGGTGGTCCGGATCCACCACGAGCCATCTGCGGTCCCCGGCGAGCCCCCAAGGCTCCACGGCCGCTTCGCCGGGAGCGCACCCCGCCATCGACTTCACCGGGTAGAAATGAACCGAGGACAGCACAGAAGTGGACATGCGTCCATCTTGCCAGCCGGATATGACAGTTGGCCGCCCCCGGCGGACCGGCGCCCGGAGCGCGGGTCAGTAGCCCCGCTGCTCCGGGTACGGGCGGCCGCCGCCGTACGGGTCCTCGTACTGCGCCTGCGCCGGGCGGGGCGCCACGGGGCGCATCGCGTCGAACCCGGCCGGGCTCATGGACGCGGCGCCCTGGCGCTGCTGCGCCGGCTGCGGCGCCTGGCCCGCGTAGCCGGCGGGCGGCGTGGCGGCCTGCTGCGGGATGTACGGCGCGGGCGTCTGCTGGAGGCCGGGGCCGGGGCCCTGGGCCTGCGCGGCGACGGGCTGGCCCATGCCCATGGGCTGGCCGCCGTACTGCGGGGCGGGCGCGGCGTAGCCGGCCGGCGGGCCCTGGTGGGAGGAGGGCCCGGAGGGCAGGGCCGGCAGCGCGGGAAGGTTCCTCTGCGCCGGGGCGGGGGCCGGCGCGCCACCGAAGTCGTACGGGGAGGACACCCGGATCGGCGCGATCTGCGGGGTGCCCCGCTCGGCGACGAGGCTGTCGTAGATGGGGGTGTCCGGGAACGACGACGAGGCGTAGTAGCCGCCGCCGTAGGTGCTGCGGGGGGAGGTCATAGCCCATAAGTTAAGCCCATGCTGTGCTGGTTGGGGAGACGGGTACTGGGGTTGTTTGCGGTGCCCGGAGAGGCGGCGCTTTACCAATCCCATCGAACCTGGGGAAATCGGTCGTCAAGGTACGTTGGGATCGTGTAAAGAGCCGGGTGATTTCGGAGGGGTTGAGGATGGAAATGCTCAAAGGCGCCAATGTCCGGATACCTTCGCAGGTGGTACGGATCGAGCTGCGCTGGCGTACGGGCCCGGGAGTGCCCGACGCCGACGCGTCGGCGCTGCTGCTCTCGGCGGGCCGGGTCCGGTCGGACGCGGACCTCGTCTTCTACAACCAGCCGGTCCATCCCTCGGGCGCCGTGCGGCACGACGGCAAGCGCGCCGCGGACGGGTCGGTGAGCGACACCCTCACCGTCGATCTCGCCGCCCTGGAGCCCGCCGTCGAATCGGTCGTGCTCGCCGCCTCCGCCGACGGCGGCGCCTTCGGGCAGGTACCGGGGCTGGGCATCCGCGTCCTGGACGCGGCGGCCGGTACGGAGCTGGCGCGCTTCGAGAGCCGGGACGCGACCGTCGAGACCGCCTTCGTGCTGGGCGAGCTCTACCGGCGGCAGGGGGAGTGGAAGTTCCGCGCGGTGGGGCAGGGCTACAGCAGCGGCCTGGAGGGCCTGGCGACGGACTACGGCATCACCGTCGACCGGCCATCGGCCGCCGCCCCGGTGCCACCGGCCCCGCCGGCCCCGGCTCCTGCGCCCGTTCCTTCCGCCGCGCCCGTACCGCCTCCCGCACCGGCCCCCGTGACCGCGCCGGCGCCCGACCGGCCCGTGCGGCTGACCAAGGTCACGCTCACCAAGGAGGCCCCGAGGGTCTCCCTCGCCAAGCAGGGCGGCACGTCCGGCGCGCTGCGGGTCAATCTCAACTGGACGACGCGACAACAGCCCAGGACCTGGGGACGACGGCTGGGCATGGCGTTCCAGCCCGGGATCGACCTCGACCTCGGTGCCCTCTTCGAGCTCACCGACGGCACCAAGGGCGTGGTGCAGGCCCTCGGCAACTCCTTCGGCTCGCTGCACCGGCCCCCGTACATCCACCTCGACGGCGACGACCGGACCGGGGCGGTGGAATCGGGGGAGAACCTGACCGTCAACCTCGACCAGGCGGCCGCCTTCCGGCGCATCCTCGTCTTCGTCACGATCTACGAGGGCGCCACGAGCTTCGCCGGCCTCCATGCCACCGTCACCCTCCAGCCGCAGCACGGGGCGCCGGTCGACTTCTCGCTCGACGAGTGCGTCGTCGCCTCCAACGTCTGCGCCCTCGCCCTGATCACCAACAGCGGCGGCGAGCTCGTCGTCCAGCGCGAGGCCCGCTATCTCGTGCCCGACCGCGGCGTCAGCCCCCAGCGGACCCTGGACCGCGCCTACGACTGGGGCCTGAACTGGACTCCCGGCCGCAAATGACCCGGGGGCGCCCGAGCGGGCCCCGGGTCGCGAAGCACGCGGCGGTCAGGGCGCGGCCTCCGGGCGGGCGTATGTCCGCCCCTTCCAGGCCGCGCCCCGGCCCCGGTGGTGCTGGACCGCCGAGTCCACGGTCATCAGCAGGTACAGCAGCCCCGTGACCGGCAGCAGCGGGGCGAGCCACAGCGGCTGCCGGTAGTAGCGCAGCATCGGCGCGTACGTCCCCGCCATCACCGCCCACGCCAGGCCCCCGCATACCAGCGGTACGACGGAGCCGGTCAGCGCGCCCGCCACGACGGCCACCGGCGGCGCGAGGTACACCACCGCCAGCCCGGCGACCGTGGCCGCCAGCAGCAGCGGGTTGTGGAGCAGCTGGGCGTAGGCGCTGCGCGAGACCATCCGCCACAGCGGCCCCAGCCCCGGATACGGCCGGACGCTCTCGACCCGGTCCGCCAGCCCCAGCCAGATCCGGCCGCCCGAGCGCCGCACCGCCCGCGCCAGCGACACGTCGTCGATCACCGCCTGCCGGATGCTCTCCGGCACCCCGGCCCGCAGCGCGGCATCGCGGCGCAGCAGCACACAGCCGCCGGCCGCCGCGGCCGTCCGCCCGCCGGGGCGGTTGACCCGGCGGAAGGGGTACAGCTGGGCGAAGAAGTACACGAAGGCCGGGACGATCATCCGCTCCCAGAAGGTGGTGACCCGCAGCCGGGCCATCTGCGACACCAGGTCCAGCCCCCCGGACCGGGCCGCCGCCACCAGCTCCCGCAGGCTGTCCGGGCCGTGGGCGATGTCCGCGTCCGTGAGCAGCAGGTACTCGGCGTCGGTACGGTCCAGGGCGAGTGCCATGCCGTGCCGCACGGCCCACAGCTTCCCGGTCCAGCCGGGGGCGGGCTCCCCGGGCGAGGCCACGGTCAGCGGCGGCCCGCCGTGCTCCCCGGCCAGGGCCCTGGCCAGCTCGCCCGTGCCGTCGGCGCTCCCGTCGTCGACGAGGAAGATCTCCAGCGGGCCCGGATAGTCCTGCGCGAGCAGGGACGGCAGGCTCATGGGCAGCACCTCCGCCTCGTCCCGGGCGGGCACGACGACCGCGACGGCGGGCCAGTCCGCGGGCGGGGTCCGGGGCGGCAGCCCGACGTCCGTACGCCAGAAGAAACCCTGCCCCAGCAGCAGCCAGCCCCACGCGGCCAGGGAACCCGTCGCGATCCACGTCAGCGCGCTCACCCGCCGCAGTCTGCCGCAGCGGGGCCGGGCCCGCCGGGCACATCGATTAAAGTGACCGGGTGAAGATCGCGCTCATCGACTCCGGAAACGGCCTGCTGGCAGCGGCCGCCGCCGTGCGCCGGCTGCGTCCCGACGCCGATCTGGTCATCTCCTCCGACCCCGCCAGCATGCCGTGGGGCCCCCGGACCCCCGAGGACCTCACCCGGCACGCCCTGGCCTGCGCCCGCGCGGCCGCCGCGCAGCGCCCCGACGCGCTGATCGTCGCCTGCAACACCGCCTCGGTCCACGCGCTGGAGGCCATACGCGCCGAGCTGGAGCCCGGCCTTCCCGTCATCGGGACCGTCCCCGCGATCAAGCCCGCCGCGGCCGACGGCGGCCCCGTCGCCATCTGGGCCACCCCCGCCACCACCGGCAGCCCCTACCAGCGCGGGCTGATCCGTGACTTCGCCGCCGGCGTCGAGGTCACCGAGGTGCCCTGCCCCGGCCTCGCCGACGCCGTGGAGCACGCCGACGCGGACGCCATCGCCGCCGCGGTGCGCGCCGCGGCCGCCAACACGCCCGCCGACGTGCGCCGCCTCGTCCTGGGCTGCACCCACTACGAACTGGTCGCCGAGCGCATCCGCGCCGCCGTCGCCGAGATCCAGGAGCCCGGCGCGGAGCCGGTGGAGCTGTACGGCTCCGCCATGGCCGTCGCCGCCCAGGCGCTGCGCCGCGCCGGCACCGCGCCCGACCCCGACGCCGCGCCCACGGGCGGGCTGACCGTGCTGCTCACCGGCCGCGAGGGGGAGCTGGGAGCGGCCTCGCTGAGCTACGCCGAGGGCCGCGCGCTCGGCCCCGTGAGCGCCGCGCGCTCCTGACCCGTCCGTTACGCACCGTTCGCGTCGCGTCCGCGCGCACCCCTGCCGCCGTGGCGGAACGTGAGTAGGCTGCCCGGTATGAGGGACCACTCCGAGGACCCGCGGGAGCCGGGGAGCGCGTCGCACCCCGGTGGCGACGAGCGGCCGGAAGCGCCCGGGCAGCCCGGTCCCGCGACGCCCGCCGTCTGGACGGGGCGCGCGACCAACCGCGTCCAGTGGCTGCTGGCCGCCGTCGGCGCTGCGTGCGTGGCGCTCGGCGTCGACCTGGCCGTCGACAGCGCGTGGACGTCCGGGCTCGCCCCCCTGGTGATGGCCGTCGTCGGCTGTGTGGCGGCGGGCCTGCTGATGCTGTACGGCACCATCGCCTTCGTGCATGTGGCCGTGCGGGTCGACAAGGACACCCTGGAGATCCGCTGCGGTCACATCGGCGTACCGCGCACCCGCATTCCGCTGACCCATGTGGTCGGCGCGGACTTCGACCCCCGCGTCACACCGCGCCAGTGGGGCGGCTGGGGCTATCGCTGGCGCCCGGAGAAGGGCACGGGTGTGGTCGTCCGGCGGGGCGAGGGCTTTGTGGTCCGGCTCGGGGACGGTCGTATGTACACGGTGACCGTGGACGACGCCGAGGCCGCCGTGCGCGTGATCCGCGACCGGCTCCGGATGCTGGGCGGCGGTCGCTCCGCGCACGCGTGACCCGGCGCGGCGTGGCCCGGCGCGCGGACGATTCCGGGCGCCCCTCGTGTGTACGTCCGCGGGGTGAATGCGCCCTGTGGGTACGTCCGTGGGGTGGATGCGCTCCGTCCGGGTCCCGTTGGTTAGCCTCGGCGCATGGCGATCCCCGACTTCATCCGCGACCTCCGGACCCTCATCGGCGACAAGCTGCTCTGGATGCCCGGAGTGAGCGCGGTCGTCCTCGACGAGGAGGGCCGTGTGCTGCTCGGGCTGCGTTCCGACACCGGGGAGTGGTCGATCATCGGGGGGATTCCCGAGCCGGGTGAGCAGCCCGCCGCGGCGATCGTGCGAGAGGTGTTCGAGGAGACCTCGGTCCGGTGTGTGCCGGAGCGGGTGCTTCTGGTCGAGGCCCTGCAGCGGGTCGTCTATCCCAATGGGGACGTCTGCCAGTTCATGGACACCTGCTTCCTGGCCCGCGCGGTGGGCGGGGAGGCGCGCGTCAACGACGACGAGTCGCTGGAGGTCGGCTGGTTCGCGGTGGACGCGCTGCCGCCGATGGAGTCGTTCGCGGTGGCGCGGATCAAGCAGGCCGCGATGGACGCGCCGACGTGGTTCGCGGGGTCCGGCGGGGAGTTGGGCGAGGGCTGACGCCTCGTCACTCAGCGTCCTGATGCGTTGTCAGGCAGAGGTGGCCCCGGCGTGCGCTCCGGGGCGCGGCCCGGTGTGATCGTAGGTCAGTTCGTCAGCACCCTCGTTCCAGCGCTCGAAGAAAAAGCCGGGACAGCAAATTCGCTACAGATCCTTTGATCCCGATGCCGTCCAAGGCTGTACGCGCGCACTGTTGGGAAAGAGGTTGCTTTGCTAATGTGTCCTCTGCTCATTCTTCCGAGAGCAGTCGGGGGTCAGTGAGGATGCATCGCAAAAGCATATGATCGACCGCCCTCTCACCGTCAGCGAGTGCGACCGTTCCTGTGAACGGGAAAGCGAGCCGACGATCTGGACGCCGGGGCGCTCTGGCCCTTGAACAGGCTTCTGATCAGGAAGAAGTCCAAGGGCAGCCCCCTGGCCGCCGTCCCTGCCGCTTGACGCACAGTCAAACCCCCGGAGCAAGGCGCACCTTTGGTTCAGGGTGCTTCAGCCTGCCCGGGCTGGATTCAGGAACGCGCATGAGAAACATTCGGGCGACGCGCGAGTTCCCACTCGCATTGCGATTGCTATTGCTCAATCAGTTTGGGATCGACATTGGCTTCTACCTCCTGATGCCGTTTCTCGCGGCATATCTGGAGCAGGGCCTGGGAATGTCGGCCGCGCTCATCGGGCTGGTGCTCGGGGCGCGGAATCTCAGCCAGCAGGGCCTGTTCATCCTCGGTGGCTCCGCCACCGACCGGCTGGGGCCACGCGTGGTGATCATCACCGGCTGTGCCCTGCGTACCGTGGGCTTCGCCCTCTTCGCCTTCGGGGGCTCGCTGCCGCTGCTGCTCGGCGCCTCGGTGCTCACCGGGCTGGCGGCCGCACTGTTCTACCCGGCCGTCCGCACCTACGTCGCCTTCGAGTCGGGCGACCGCAAGGCCGAGTCGTTCGCTCTCCTCAACGTCTACGCCACCATCGGTTCACTGATGGGACTGCTGCTCGGGAGCGTGTTGTTCCTGACCGACTTCCGGCTGTGCGCCGTGGTGGCGGCGACGATCTTCGGGGTGCTGACGGTCGCCCAGGCGCTGGTCCTGCCCACAAAGGGGGAGCCGCCCCGCGGGCCCTCCGCCTCCGTCCTCGGCGACTGGCGCGAGGCCTTCTGCAACCGCCGGTTCCTGCTGTTCTCCTTCTCCACCATCGGCATGTTCACGATGGAGAACCAGCTCTACCTCCTCCTGCCCGAAGGGGCGCTGAGCGCCTCGGGCTGGAAGGGCTCGGCCGGAGTGCTGCTGGCCGCCGGCGCCCTCGCCAACATGCTGTTCCAGCTGCGGATCACCAGAGCGCTCCAGCGCAACGGCGGCGGCACCCGCTGGATCAGCTCCGGCCTGGTCGTGATGGGCCTCAGCTTCGTGCCCCCGCTGCTCGTCTGCGGTGGCGAGGCCCCGGCCGGCACGAGCGAGGCGGTGGCGCGGATGACGGTGATGGTGGCGGGCTCGGTGCTGCTCTTCTTCGGCATCATGGTCGCCCACCCGACCGTGCTGGAGATGGTGCCGATGTTCGGGCGGGAGAGTCTGACCGGTACGTACTTCGGGCTCTTCTACGTCTTCTCGGGTCTCGCGGCCACCGCGGGCAACGCCGTGGTCGGCCGGGCCATGGACTTCGGCGGGCGCACCGGCCTGTGGTGGCTGCCCTGGCTGGTCTGCCTCGCCTTCGGGATGGCCTCGGCGGCCTCGGTGGCCCTGCTCCAGCGCGGCGGCATGCTGCCGGGACTCCCGGTGCCGTCCGGAGCGCCGGTGGTGGAGGGGCCGGTCGTGGGCAAGCCGGTCGTGGGCAAGACCGTCGTCAAACGGGCGGCTGCGCCCGTCGTACCCGTGGTGCCCTCCGGTTCACAGGCCACCAACACCCCCGTACCCGGCCGGGAGACCCCGGCCCCGGCGAACGAGGCCCTCGACGCCATCCGGCAGCACGACCCGGCCCGGCTGCCAGGCCCGGCCAGAGCCACCGACGAGGCCACCGACCAGCCGCCGAGATAGCGGGAGAGCAGGGTGAGGGCGGTGTGGCGGAACGTTCCGCCACACCGCCCTCACCTGTGCGTGCCGTATGGCGACCCCGCCTCCGAACGGGGCTCGGCTCCCCGCCTGGCGCGTGTACGCCTTGCGCGGCCGGGCGGAGCGCCGCAGAGTCGAGGCATGCCCATCGCAACGGTGAACCCCGCGACCGGCGAGACCCTCAAGACCTTCGCCGAGCTGGGCCCCGAGGACGTCGAACGACGCCTGGCCACGGCCGACGCGGCCTTCCGCCACCACCGCACGACCGATTTCGCCGAACGGTCCCGGCTGCTGCGGCACGCCGCCGAGCTCCTCGACGACGACCGCGACGACATCGCCCGCACCATGACGACCGAGATGGGCAAACCGCTGGCCGCCGCCCGCGCGGAGGCCGCGAAGTGCGCGAAGGCGATGCGCTGGTACGCCGGGCACGCCGAGGCCCTGCTGGCCGATGAGGTGCCGCCCGAGGCCGAGGCGCGCGACGCCGGGGCGTCCACCGCCCGCGTCCACTACCGCCCGCTCGGCGTGATCCTCGCGGTCATGCCGTGGAACTTCCCGCTCTGGCAGGTCGTCCGGTTCGCCGCCCCCGCCCTGATGGCGGGCAACGTCGGGCTGCTCAAACACGCCTCGAACGTGCCGCAGACCGCCCTCTACCTGGAGGACCTCTTCCTGCGCGCCGGATTCCCCGAGGGGTGCTTCCAGACCCTGCTGATCGGCTCGGGCGCCGTCGAAGCCGTCCTGCGCGACCCCAGGGTCGCCGCCGCGACCCTCACCGGCAGCGAACCGGCCGGCCGCGCGGTGGCCGCCGTCGCCGGGGACGAGGTCAAGAAGACCGTCCTGGAGCTCGGCGGCAGCGACCCGTACATCGTCCTCCCGTCCGCCGACCTCGCCCGTGCCGTACGGACGGCCGTGACCGCCCGCGTCCAGAACAACGGCCAGTCCTGCATCGCCGCCAAGCGCTTCATCGTCCACACCGACGTCTACGACGCCTTCGCCGAGCGCTTCACCGCCCTGATGGACGGCCTCACCGTCGGCGACCCCATGGACGGCTCCACCGACGTCGGCCCCCTCGCCACCGAGCGGGGCCGCGCCGACCTGGAGGAGCTCGTCGACGACGCGCTGCGGCGCGGCGCCACGGCCCTGTGCGGCGGGCGCAGGCCGCCCGGGCACGAGCGCGGCTGGTACTACGAGCCGACCGTCCTCGCCGGGATCACCCCCGAGATGCGCGTCCACCGCGAGGAGGCCTTCGGCCCGGTGGCCACGCTGTACCGCGTGGACGGCGTCGACGAGGCGATCGCCGTGGCCAACGACAGCCCCTTCGGGCTGAGTTCCAACGTCTGGACGCGCGACGAGGAGGAACAGCGGCGGTTCGTCCGGGACATGGAGGCCGGTGGCGTCTTCTTCAACGGCATGACCGCCTCCCACCCCGCCCTGCCCTTCGGCGGCGTGAAGCGCTCGGGCTACGGGAGGGAGCTGTCGGGGCACGGGATCCGCGAGTTCTGCAACGTCACGACCGTCTGGTACGGGGCCGAACCGGGCGCGTGACGAGGGCCGCTGATCCCATTCCCCCCGCTCACATCCCCCAGCGCAGCGCGGGCGTCCGTACGGGGGCGTCGTACAACCGCAGCAGCTCGTCGTCGACCTGGCACAGCGTCACCGACGCGCCGGCCATGTCCAGCGACGTCACATAGTTCCCGACAAGCGTCCGCGCGACCGGCACCCCGCGCTCGCGCAGCACCCGGTGGACCTCGGCGGAGAACCCGTAGAGCTCCAGCAGCGGGGTGCCGCCCGCGCCGTTCACCAGGACCAGCACCGGGCCGCCCGGACGGAGGTCCTCCAGCACCGCGTCCACCGCGAAGTCCGCGATCTCACCGGACGTCATCATCGCCCGCCGCTCCCGCCCCGGCTCGCCGTGGATGCCCACGCCCAGCTCCAGCTCCCCCTCGGGCAGATCGAAGGTCGGCCCGCCCTTGGCCGGGGTGGCACAGGCCGTGAGGGCGACCCCGAAGCTCCGCGACGCCTCGTTCACCCGGCGCGCGATCGCCTCCACCCGCTCCAGCGGGGCGCCCTGCTCCGCCGCCGCGCCCGCGATCTTCTCCACGAACAGCGTGGCGCCGGTGCCGCGCCGCCCGGCGGTGTAGAGGCTGTCCGTCACGGCGACGTCGTCGTTCACCAGCACGCTGGCGACCTGGATGCCCTCGTCCTCGGCGAGCTCGGCGGCCATGTTGAAGTTGAGCACGTCGCCCGTGTAGTTCTTCACGATGAACAGCACACCCGCGCCGCTGTCCACGGCCGCGGCCGCCCGCACCATCTGATCGGGCACGGGCGAGGTGAACACCTCCCCGGGACACGCCGCGTCGAGCATCCCCGCCCCCACGAACCCGGCATGCAACGGCTCATGCCCGGACCCCCCACCGGAGACCAGCCCCACCTTCCCCGCGACAGGCGCGTCCCGCCGCACGACGACCCGCCGCTCGACGTCGACCGTCAGCTCGGGATGCACGGCGGCCATACCGCGCAGCGCGTCGGCGACCACGGTCTCGGGGACGTTGATGAGCATTTTCACGGGGGGCTCCTTCAGCGACGGTCGGTTAGGTCGCTGACCTGTATTTCCGCAGGTCAGCGGCAGGGAAGGCAAGTCTTGACCTTGGCGGTCTCTGGCGGTCGGTCGCGGTCTGTGGCGGTACTGATGCTGACCTAATGCTGACTTTGCTGACGTTGTATCAGCTTTGGGTGGCGGCTACTCAGCGTGACGACTCTAGGGTACTGAGGTCGGTGCGCTGAATGGGGGAGTGTTAAGTGATGTTCTAGCTGTGACGCGATCTGTCGTGGTGTGCCTCAAGGGTGGAAACACATCGCGTGGAGAACGCTTTGGCAGCTGTGCTGCGGCCGGTCAGGGTGGCAACGCCAATGCGGCTGACGAACGGAAGCCGCCTCGTGTCCGCCGGACATGCGGTCCGGCGGCTGCGGGCCGTCCGTGGCCGGTCGCGCAGTTCCCCGCGCCCCTTCGGGGCGCTGATCGCACGGTCAGCCTGTGGGCAGGCCGATCCGGTCGTGTTCGAGCGCGGAACGCAGCGCAGAAAGGGCCTGTGCAGCGGCGAGTCCCGAGGGGCCGTCGAGGACGTCTGCGGTCAGCTCGGCCAGCGTTTCGGCGAAGGTCGCCTCCGTGGCCTCGACGAGTTTCAGGCCGTCGTCGGTCAGGTCCAGCAGTGATGAGCGGCGATCCGATGGGTTGGTTCGCCGTACGACCCATGCCTGCTTCTTCAGGCGGTCGACGCCCTTGCTGGTTGCGCCGATCCCGGTGGCGAACTCGGCGGCGAGGTTCGCCACTCGGGACCCGGGGTGGTCGCGCAGGAAGCGCAGGAACTCGAACTGCGAGGGATGCCATGGCCCTGGTGGCCGGGCAGGACGTCGAACCCGCTGACGATTTTGACGGTACCGACGGGCGGTGGCGCATCGCCCGCCGCACCGCCTATGACCGGATGGTCTCCACCGTCGATCCCGATGCCCGCCACGTCCACAAGACGTTCTCCCGCTACGAAGACGGGTTCGGCTTTGTTCACGAGTGCCGGTTCTGGCTCAACTTCTGTGACGCGACCACTCTCCGTCACGCCAATAGAACTCGTTTGCGGAGGAGATGGAAGCCAGCGCGGCCGAACATCTGACGCTTGAGCATCTTGATCCGGTTGACGTGT
>NZ_JAVRFI010000021.1:0-126480 GCF_031845785.1 Streptomyces hesseae | reverse complement strand
CTTTCCACCCGCCAAGATGCCTCGGCAGGTAATATCCGGTATTAGACCCCGTTTCCAGGGCTTGTCCCAGAGTGCAGGGCAGATTGCCCACGTGTTACTCACCCGTTCGCCACTAATCCACCCCGAAGGGCTTCATCGTTCGACTTGCATGTGTTAAGCACGCCGCCAGCGTTCGTCCTGAGCCAGGATCAAACTCTCCGTGAATGATTACCGGTAATCCGGTGAAACACTCGCGTTGAGCGGAACAACCAGGCGGAATAGGCCCGGTCGTTCACAGCGTCCTCGCTGTGTGCGCCTCCCATCGAGCTAGTCGACGGAAGGACTTTTTTAAAGGAACCTCATCCATCGAGATGGACGGGGTGTCAACATATCTGGCGTTGACTTTTGGCACGCTGTTGAGTTCTCAAGGAACGGACGCTTCCTTTGTACTCACCCTCTCGGGCTTTCCTCCGGGCTTCCCTTCGGTGTTTCCAACCTTACCAGATCCGTTTTCCGTTCCGTTTCCGGTTCGGATTTCATTCTCTGGCGCCCTGTCGGACCGGGCTTCCCCGACTTTATCAGATTTCTCTGAGCCGGATTTCCACTCGCTTTCCGGGAGCTCCGCTCGCACTCGAAGTGCTTCGGCGTTCCCCTGCGGTGGAGCCGTAAACGTACTGGACGGCCGCGCCCGATGCAAATCGGCAGCGGGGCGGCCGCCCATACGGCTGATGCCGCGTCAGACCTCGACGACGACCGGGAGGATCATCGGGCGGCGGCGGTAGCTGTCCGACACCCACTTGCCCACCGAGCGGCGGACGAGCTGCTGGAGCTGGTGGGGCTCGGCGACGCCGTCCGCGGCGGCCCTGGCGATGGCCTCCTCGATCTTCGGGACGACGGCGTTGAACGCCGCGTCCTCGATGCCGGAACCGCGGGCCTGGATCTGCGGGCCGCTGACGACCTTGCCGGTCGTGCTGTCGACGACCACGAAGACGGAGATGATGCCCTCGTCCCCGAGGATGCGGCGGTCCTTGAGCGAGGCGTCGGTGACGTCACCGACCGAAAGGCCGTCCACGTACACATAGCCGGCCTGCACCTTGCCGACGATCCTCGCCTTGCCGTCCACGAGGTCGACCACGACGCCGTCCTCGGCGATGACGATGTGGTCCTTCGGGATTCCCGTCAGCGCGCCCAGCTCGGCGTTGGCGCGCAGGTGGCGCCATTCGCCGTGGACCGGCATCAGGTTCTTCGGCTTGCAGATGTTGTAGAAGTACAGGAGCTCGCCGGCGGAGGCGTGGCCCGAGACGTGCACGCGGGCGTTGCCCTTGTGGACGACGTTGGCGCCCCAGCGGGTGAGGCCGTTGATCACGCGGTAGACCGCGTTCTCGTTGCCCGGGATCAGGGACGACGCGAGGATCACGGTGTCGCCCCGGACGATCCGGATCTGGTGGTCGCGGTTGGCCATCCGCGAGAGCGCGGCCATCGGCTCGCCCTGGGAACCGGTGCAGACGAGCACGACCTCGTCGTCCGGCAGGTCGTCGAGGGTCTTGACGTCGACGACGAGACCGGCCGGGACCCGCAGATAGCCCAGGTCGCGGGCGATGCCCATGTTGCGGACCATCGAGCGGCCGACGAAGGCGACCCGGCGCCCGTACTCGTGGGCGGCGTCGAGGATCTGCTGGATGCGGTGGACGTGGCTGGCGAAGCTGGCCACGATGATGCGCTTCTGCGCACCCGCGAAGACCTGGCGCAGGACACCGGAGATGTCCCGCTCCGGCGGGACGAAACCGGGGACCTCCGCGTTGGTGGAGTCCACCAGCAGCAGGTCGATGCCCTCCTCGCCGAGCTTGGCGAAGGCAGGGAGGTCGGTGAGACGACCGTCCAGCGGGAGCTGGTCCATCTTGAAGTCGCCGGTGTGCACGACCATGCCCGCGGGGGTGCGGATGGCGACGGCCAGGGCGTCCGGGATGGAGTGGTTGACCGCGATGAACTCGCAGTCGAACGGGCCCAGCCGCTCGCGGTCGCCCTCGGCGACCTCGAGGGTGTACGGGCGGATGCGGTGCTCCTGGAGCTTGGCCTCGATCAGGGCGAGGGTCAGCTTGGAGCCGATGAGGGGGATGTCCGGCTTCTCGCGGAGCAGGAAGGGGACGCCGCCGATGTGGTCCTCGTGGCCGTGCGTGAGCACGATGCCCTCGATGTCGTCGAGGCGGTCCCTGATGGACGAGAAGTCCGGCAGGATCAGATCGACTCCGGGCTGCTCCTCCTCGGGGAAAAGCACTCCGCAGTCGACGATCAGCAGACGGCCGTCGTACTCGAAGACCGTCATATTGCGGCCGATCTCGCCGAGACCGCCGAGCGGGGTGACGCGCAGGCCGCCCTTGGGGAGCTTCGGCGGCGCGCCGAGTTCAGGGTGCGGGTGGCTCAAAAGACTCTCCTCACCACGCACGCCACATGCCTCTCCGGACACATGGCGCGCATGACATTCGTGCACTTGCAGTTTTTGTCGATCTTCAGTTTTGAAGTCTGGGTGTTAGAGCTGTACCCCGCCGGCGGCGAGATCGCTCTTGAGCTGCTCGGTCTGTTCGTCCGTGAGACCGACGAGAGGCAGTCGCAGCGGGCCGGCGGGCAGGCCCTGGAGGGCGAGGGCGGCCTTGGTGGTGATCACGCCCTGGGTCCGGAACATACCCGTGTACACGGGGAGCAGGCGCCGGTGGATCTCGGCGGCCTTGTCGACGTCACCGGAGCGGTGCGCCTCCAACATCGCGCGGAGCTCGGTGGCGACGAGGTGGCCGACGACGGAGACATAGCCCACGGCGCCGATGGACAGCAGCGGCAGGTTGAGCATGTCGTCGCCGGAGTACCAGGCAAGGCCCGAGCGGGCCATGGCCCAGCTCGCCGCGCCGAGGTCGCCCTTGGCGTCCTTGTTGGCCACGATGCGCGGGTGCTCGGCGAGGCGGACCATCGTCTCGGTCTCGATCTCGACGCCGCTGCGGCCGGGGATGTCGTAGAGCATCACGGGCAGTTCCGTGGCGTCCGCGACCGCCGTGAAGTGACGGCGCAGGCCCTCCTGCGGGGGCTTGTTGTAGTAGGGCGTGACCACGAGGAGGCCGTGGGCGCCCGCCTGCTCGGCGGCGCGGGCCAGCTCGATGCTGTGACGGGTGTCGTTGGTGCCGGCTCCGGCGACGACGTGGGCGCGGTCTCCGACCGCTTCGACCACGGCGCGTACGAGCTGGGCTTTCTCCGCATCGCTGGTGGTCGGGGACTCACCGGTGGTGCCATTGACGACAAGGCCGTCGTTGCCTGCGTCCACAAGGTGGGCGGCGAGGCGCTGAGCGCCGTCGAGGTCGAGGGCGCCTTCGGCGGTGAAGGGCGTGACCATGGCGGTCAGGGCCCGCCCGAAGGGCGTCTGCGGTGTGGAGGTCGGAGCCATGAGGGTCACGCTACTCGTTGCTCACCGTGAGGTACCCCCTCGGGGAGTGCCTAAAGGGATCCCGGCACTGCCTGCTCGGGGGTTCAAGCAGTGCCGGGTCCGTTTTTTCAGCGTAGATGAAGGTAATGAAACGCCGCAATCCGGACACCTTGCCCACTGGTCCGGTAGCAGCGCGTCACCGCTGGTCGGAGCGCCCTACGGGGCGACGCGACCGTTCTTGTTGAAGGCGTCGTAGGTGAGCGGCATGAGCTTGGCCCACTCCGCCTCCATCTTCTCGCCCACCATCTCGATCTCCCGCTGCGGGAAGGAGGGGACCTTCGCCAGCTCATGCTGGGTGCGCAGGCCGAGGAAGTGCATCAGGGAGCGGGCGTTGCACGTGGCGTACATCGAGGAGAAGAGGCCGACCGGAAGGACCGATCGGGCGACCTCGCGGGCGACGCCGGCGGCCAGCATCTCCTGGTACGCCTCGTACGCCTGGCGGTAGCTGTCCTCCATCGCGCGGCCGGTGAGCTCGTGCTGCGCCTGAGTGCCCTCGACGAAGACGTACTTGCCCGGGCGGCCCTCCTGGACCAGCTTGCGGGAGTCCCCGGGGACGTAGAAGACCGGCTCCAGCTCGCGGTAGCGGCCGGACTCCTCGTTGTACGACCAGCCGACGCGGTGCCGCATGAACTCGCGGAAGACGAAGATCGGGGCGCTGATGAAGAAGGTCATCGAGTTGTGCTCGAAGGGGCTGCCGTGACGGTCGCGCATCAGGTAGTTGATGAGCCCCTTGGACCGCTCGGGGTCCTTGGTGATCTCTTCGAGGGACTGCTCGCCGGCCGTGGAGACCCGGGCCGCCCACAGCACGTCCGAGTCGGCCGCGCTGTGCTTGACCAGCTCGACGGTCACATCGCTGCGGAACCTGGGCTTCAGATCCTCGGTGGGGGTGTCGCTCACCGGCGGGGTCCTTCCTTTTGCTGCTGTGCTTGGCCGCCGCCAAGCCTAAGGGCCACCACTGACAACGGGCCGACACCGGCCCGGGGCGGGGCTCCTGATCGCCCCGGATCGACCGGAAGCCCGATGCCACAGGAAGGCCCGGGACACCAGTTGATATTTTTCACAGAAGTTATGGAGAAACGGGCACCCATTGCCCGTTTCGAGCGTCTTCAGATGTGACAGCACACTTTCGAGGTTCCTAGGAGAGCCCACCATGTTCCGCCGGCGAGAGCCCGTGCCGTTCGCCTTCGTCGCCGAGGCCGAGCGCTACCGCAGCAACGTCACCCCGCCGCCCCGAGGCGGTGCCAGTCGTTCGGAGCTACTCGGCCGGACGCTGGTGGGGCTGACGGTGGCCGCGGGGCTGATAGGCGCGCTGCTGTTCGGAATGCCGTCACTGGAGACGGGTCAGCAGAACCCCGGGCACAGCCAGAAGTCCGAGGCCAACGCGGGTCGCTGAGCCCGGGCCGTTACCCAGCGGGTACCCTCACCGCGCACAGTCGTTCGACCGTGTGTATCGGAATGAGGAACCCGTCGTGCCCCTGCCCTTCTCGACAGCCGAACGCGACGGCGAGCTCGCGACACCGACCGAGACGACCACGACCACGAAGAAGAGCGCGACCGACACCATCGCCGCGCTCCTCGCCTCAGAGGACCTGTACGAGGACCACCGCCGCTGGCGGCGCCCGTACCACCCCGGTCCGCTGCGGGTGGGGGGCGCGGCGATGCTGCTTCTGCTGGCCGCCTACGTCCTGGTGTCCGGCGTGATCATCGCCGCGGCGGGGGCCCTGCCCGGCGCGGGCGTCTGCTTCGCGATCGCCGCCGTGCTGATCACGGTCGCGGTGCGGATGGTGCGTACGGGCATCTGGGTGAGCCCGCAGGGGCTGCGTCAGCAGCGGATGCTGCGCGGTGTGACGTTGCCGTGGGCCGAGGTGGCCGAGGTGCGGACCGTGCAGCAGCCGGTGCGGGTGGTGGGGACGCCGCGTACCGCGCAGGGGCAGGCGCTCGTGGTGCGGCGTACGGACGGCGGGGCGCTGCCCGTGCTGGTGACCGACCGGAACGCCGATTTCGTGGGGCGGCCGCAGGCCTTCGCGATGGCGGCGGACGCCGTCGAGGACCGGGTGGCCACGTTTACGGCGTAGTTCGCCGCGTAGTTCACGCCGTAGCGGCAGGCGGATGACGGAAGGGCCGGGGCTTCGTGCCCCGGCCCTTCGCCGTCTCAGGCGCCCGTGGCGCTGATCTGTTTGCCGTCGTGCAGGGCGATCGCCCGCTGCATGGCCTTGCGGGCCCTGGGGGTGTCGCGGGCGTCGTGGTAGGCGACCGCGAGGCGGAACCAGCAGCGCCAGTCGCCCGGGGTCCGCTCCGTCTCGTCCTTGCGGCGGGCGAAGACCTCGTCCGCCGAGTCCCGGTCGATCCGTCCGCCGGGCGTCCGTACGAGCTCGTCGACCGGGAGCCCGCCCTCGGCCTCGAGCTCGCGGGCCAGCCGGTTGGCGTCGCGGGCGAACTTGGTGGTCCGGTACAGGAACCAGGCCCCGATGAACGGCAGGATCATCACGGCCAGCCCGAAGGCGACGGTGATGACGGTGCCCTGCTGGATGAGCATCACGCCACGGCTGCCGACCAGGACGAAGTAGACGACCAGGACGGCGGCCAGGGCGAAGTAGACGATCTTTGCGCGCACGTGCTCAGTCCAGGTCCAGGAAGTGTTCCAGGCCGAACGTCAGGCCCGGTGTGGAGACGACGCGGCGGGCGCCCAGCAGGATGCCCGGCATGAAGCAGCTGTGGTGCAGCGAGTCGTGCCGGATGGTGAGCGTCTCACCGGTGTCACCGAGCAGCACCTCCTGGTGGGCGAGGAGGCCGCGCAGCCGGACGGAGTGGACGGGCACGCCGTCGACGTCGGCGCCGCGCGCGCCCTCCAGGGCCGTGGTGGTGGCGTCGGGCTGGGGGGCGCAGCCGGCCTCGCGCCGCGCGGCGGCGATGAGCTGCGCGGTGCGGGTGGCGGTGCCGGAGGGGGCGTCCGCCTTGTTGGGGTGGTGGAGCTCTACGACCTCGACGGACTCGAAGAAGCGGGCGGCCTTCTGGGCGAAGGTCATGGTGAGGACCGCGCCGATGGAGAAGTTCGGGGCGATGAGCACGCCGGTCTCCGGCGACGCCTCCAGCCAGGAGGTGAGCTTCGCGAGGCGGTCCTCGGTCCAGCCGGTGGTGCCGACGACGGCGTGGATGCCGTTGCGGACGCAGAACTCGAGGTTGTCCATCACCGAGTCCGGGTGCGTCAGCTCGACCACGACCTGGGCGCCCGCCTCGGTCAGGGCCTCCAGCCGGTCGCCCCGGCCGAGCGCGGCCACCAGCTCCATGTCGTCGGCGGCTTCCACGGCCCGGACGGCCTCGGAGCCGATCCGGCCCTTGGCGCCGACGACCGCCACGCGCAGCTTGCTCATCGTCCCTGCTTCCCCTTGTGTGCCCGGCCGGCGGTGCTGCCGGCCGGGGCGGTTTTACGAAACGGCCTCGTGCAGGCGGGCGGCCTGCTTGTCCTTCAGCGGGCCGATCACGGACAGCGAAGGACGCTGCCCCAGGACATCACGGGCCACCTCGCGGATCTCGTCCGGGGTCACGGCGGCGATGCGGGCCAGCATGTCGGAGACCGACATCTGGTCGCCCCAGCACAGCTCGCTCTTGCCGATGCGGTTCATCAGCGCGCCCGTGTCCTCCAGGCCGAGCACCGTGGAGCCGGAGAGCTGGCCGATGGCGCGGCCGATCTCCTCGTCCGACAGGCCCTCGCTCGCGACCTTGTCCAGCTCGTCGCGGCAGATCCGCAGCACGTCGTGGACCTGGTTGGGGCGGCAGCCGGCGTAGACGCCGAAGAGGCCGCAGTCGGCGAAGCCCGAGGTGTAGGAGTAGACGGAGTAGGCGAGGCCGCGCTTCTCCCGGACCTCCTGGAAGAGCCGCGAGCTCATGCCGCCGCCGAGGGCGGTGTTGAGCACGCCGAGGGCCCAGCGGCGCTCGTCGACGCGGGAGATGCCGGGCATGCCGAGGACGACGTGCGCCTGCTCGGTCCTGCGGCCCAGCACCTCCACCCGGCCGGCCGTGCGGATCGTCTTCGCACCGGCGCGGGGGTCCATCGGCACGGCGTCCGTACGGCCCAGGGCGCCGGCCTTCTCGAAGGCGGCGCGGACCTGGCGGACGACCTTGGCGTGGTCGACGTTGCCGGCGGCGGCCACGACCAGGTGGGTCGGGTCGTAGTGCTTCTTGTAGAAGCGGGCGACCTGGTCCCTGGTCAGGGCGTTGATCGTGTCGACGGTGCCCAGGACCGGGCGGCCGAGGGGGGTGTCGCCCAGCATGGTGTGCGCGAACAGGTCGTGGACGCAGTCGCCGGGGTCGTCCTCGGTCATGGCGATCTCTTCGAGGATCACCCCGCGCTCGGCGTCGACGTCGGCCGGGTCGATCAGCGAGCCGGTGAGCATGTCGCAGACGACGTCGATGGCCAGCGGCAGATCGGTGTCGAGCACCCGCGCGTAGTAGCAGGTGTACTCCTTCGCCGTGAAGGCGTTCATCTCGCCGCCGACCGCGTCCAGGGCGGCGGAGATGTCGAGGGCGCTGCGCTTGGCCGTGCCCTTGAAGAGGAGGTGCTCGAGGTAGTGCGTGGCGCCGTTGAGGGCCGGGGTCTCGTCGCGGGAGCCGACGTTCGCCCAGATGCCGAAGGTCGCGGAGCGGACGGACGGCAGGGTCTCGGTGACCACGCGCAGACCGCCCGGGAGGGTGGTCCGGCGGACGGTGCCGATGCCGTTCTCGCCCTTGAGAAGCGTTTGGGTACGGGCGACGGCCCGCCCCTCCGAGGAGGGGCGGGCCGTCTTCCGTGTACTACGGGACGTCACTTGGCGGACTCGTCCTTAGCAGCCTCGTCGCCGTCCTCGCCCTCGATCACGGGGATCAGGGAGAGCTTGCCGCGCTGGTCGATCTCGGCGATCTCGACCTGGACCTTGGCGCCCACGCCGAGAACGTCCTCGACGTTCTCCACGCGCTTGCCGCCGGCCAGCTTGCGGATCTGCGAGATGTGCAGCAGGCCGTCCTTGCCCGGCATGAGGGAGACGAAGGCACCGAAGGTGGTGGTCTTGACGACCGTACCCAGGTAGCGCTCGCCGACCTCCGGCATGGTCGGGTTGGCGATGCCGTTGATCGTGGCGCGGGCGGCCTCGGCGGCCGGGCCGTCGGCGGCACCGATGTAGATGGTGCCGTCGTCCTCGATCGTGATCTCGGCGCCGGTGTCCTCCTGGATCTGGTTGATCATCTTGCCCTTGGGGCCGATGACCTCACCGATCTTGTCCACGGGGATCTTGACGGTGATGATCCGCGGGGCGTTGGGGGACATCTCGTCCGGCGTGTCGATCGCTTCCATCATCACGTCGAGGATGTGGAGGCGGGCGTCGCGGGCCTGCTTGAGGGCCGCGGCCAGGACGGAGGCCGGGATGCCGTCCAGCTTGGTGTCGAGCTGGAGGGCGGTCACGAACTCCTTGGTGCCGGCGACCTTGAAGTCCATGTCGCCGAAGGCGTCCTCCGCACCGAGGATGTCGGTGAGGGCGACGTAGTGGGTCTCACCGTTGATCTCCTGGGAGATCAGGCCCATGGCGATACCGGCGACCGGGGCCTTCAGGGGCACACCGGCGTTCAGCAGCGACATGGTGGAGGCGCAGACCGAGCCCATGGAGGTCGAGCCGTTGGAGCCCAGCGCCTCGGAGACCTGGCGGATGGCGTAGGGGAACTCCTCGCGCGTCGGCAGCACGGGCACGATGGCCCGCTCGGCCAGGGCGCCGTGGCCGATCTCGCGGCGCTTCGGCGAACCGACGCGGCCGGTCTCGCCGACGGAGTACGGCGGGAAGTTGTAGTTGTGCATGTAACGCTTGCGCGTCACCGGCGACAGCGTGTCGAGCTGCTGCTCCATGCGGAGCATGTTGAGCGTGGTGACACCCAGGATCTGGGTCTCGCCGCGCTCGAACAGGGCGGAGCCGTGGACGCGCGGGATGGCCTCGACCTCGGCGGCGAGGGTGCGGATGTCGGTGACACCGCGGCCGTCGATGCGGACCTTGTCCTTGATGACGCGCTCACGGACCAGGGCCTTGGTGAGCGAGCGGTACGCGGCGGAGATCTCCTTCTCGCGGCCCTCGAACTGCGGGAGCAGCTTCTCGGCAGCGACCTCCTTGACGCGGTCCAGCTCGGCCTCGCGCTCCTGCTTGCCGGCGATGGTGAGCGCCTGGGCCAGCTCGGTGCGGACGGCGGCGGTCAGCGCCTCCAGGACGTCGTCCTCGTAGTCGAGGAAGATCGGGAACTCGGCGGTCGGCTTGGCGGCCTTCGCGGCGAGCTCGGCCTGGGCCTTGCAGAGCACCTTGATGAAGGGCTTCGCGGCGTCGAGACCGGCGGCGACGATCTCCTCGGTCGGCGCCTCGGCACCGTCCTTGACGAGCTGGATGGTCTTCTCGGTGGCCTCGGCCTCGACCATCATGATCGCGACGTCGCCGTCCTCCAGGGTGCGGCCCGCGACCACCATGTCGAAGACGGCGTCCTCGAGCTCGGTGTGGGTCGGGAAGGCCACCCACTGGCCCTTGATCAGCGCGACGCGGACGCCGCCGACCGGGCCGGAGAAGGGCAGGCCGGCCAGCTGCGTGGAGCAGGAGGCGGCGTTGATCGCGATGACGTCGTAGACATGGTCCGGGTTGAGGGCCATGACCGTGGCGACGACCTGGATCTCGTTGCGCAGGCCCTTCTTGAAGGACGGGCGCAGCGGGCGGTCGATCAGACGGCAGGTGAGGATCGCGTCCTCGGAGGGGCGGCCCTCACGGCGGAAGAAGGAGCCGGGGATCTTGCCGGCCGAGTACATCCGCTCCTCGACGTCCACCGTGAGGGGGAAGAAGTCGAGCTGGTCCTTGGGCCTCTTCGACGCGGTCGTGGCCGACAGCACCATGGTGTCGTCGTCCAGGTAGGCCACGGCGGAGCCGGCGGCCTGACGGGCCAGACGGCCGGTCTCGAAGCGGATGGTGCGGGTGCCGAAGGCGCCGTTGTCGATGACGGCCTCGGCGTAGTGGGTCTCGTTCTCCACCAGGGATATCTCCTCTTCTGCGTCACCGCCCGTGTGGCGGTGACGTTGGCGGAGGGGCGTCTCGGCTGGCCGGTCTTCGATCGAAGCACCCGGATTCCCTGATCCGGGGGCCACTACCGAGGACCGGCGGCGAGCGGAGCGCTCCTCCTCATACGGTTTCGCGTTGTGGGATCCAGATTACAAAGCTTCTGCGTCCCACGAGATACGCAAAGGGAGCGGCCCCCAGGATGTGGGAACCGCCCCCTTCATGGCGTCTTACTTGGCGCCCGCGGCACCGCGGCGGATGCCGAGGCGCTCGACCAGGGCGCGGAAGCGCGTGATGTCCTTCTTGGCCAGGTACTGAAGCAGACGGCGACGCTGGCCGACCAGGATCAGCAGACCACGACGGGAGTGGTGGTCGTGCTTGTGGGTCTTGAGGTGACCCGTCAGGTCGGAGATGCGGCGGGTGAGCAGCGCGACCTGGACCTCGGGGGAGCCGGTGTCGCCCTCCTTGGTGGCGAACTCGGCCATGATCTGCTTCTTCGTAGCGGCGTCGAGCGACACGCGTACTCCTTCTGATGTCTCGTTTTGGCCACCGAGTGCCCCTGGTCTCTATCTCAGGAGAGCTTCCGTTACTCGGGAGGCGGGGTCCGCTGGGCGCTGTCCCCAGATGCCCTGGCGGGCGTTCCGGAGGCGCGTACACAAACGGCCACTGGACACAGTACCAGCCCGGGGGCCTGATTCCGGCCCTGGGGCACGGCCCCGCGCAGGTCAGCTGCCCGCGAGGCCGCGCGCCCTCGCGTAGACGTCGAGAACGGCGAGGCAGAGGGGGACGAGGGCGAGCAGGACGGCGCTCTCGACCATGTCGGAGGCTCTCCCCCAGAAGGGTGACAGCCCCTTGCTGGGGATGATCAGCGCGACGGCGGTGAGCAGGGCCGCCACGGCGGCGACGGCCACGGTGATCCAGACCGTACTGATGTCGGAGGCGCCGCCGTGGGCACCGGAGAGCGGGCGCAGGGCCAGGCCGAGGACGAGCAGGGCGAGCCCGGCAAGCCCCGCGCCGAGGACGGTGGCGACCTGCGAGGTGTAGCGGAAGAGCCGGGCGCGCAGGGTCATGGCGAGCCCGGCGGCGAGGGCGAGGGCCGGGGCCCAGGGGCCGGTGGAGAAGGAGAGGACGGCGGCCGAGCCGACGACGACGGCCGAGCAGCCGCCCACGAGGCCGAGCAGCAGCTCGTGGCCCCGGCGGGCCCGCGCGGCGACGCGCTCGGCGTCGACGGGCACGGTGTCGGCGCCGCTCCGGGGCTCGTCCAGGTCGTCGCCGGCGGCGCGGGGCGCCGTGTAGCCGATGGGCAGCCGGGCGGCGCGGGCCGAGAGGGCGGGGAGGAAGGCGAGGGCGCCGATCGCGACGACGGCGCAGACGGCGGCCGCGGCGGAGGGCACGGCGCCGGTGAGGATCATCCCGAAGGTGGCCAGGACGCCGGTGGCGGAGGTCACGACAGTGGCGACGAAGGGGGCGTCGCCACGGGGGGTGACGGCGACGAGGACGACGGAGGCGATCAGGACGGTCGCGCAGCCGAGCAGGAACTGGAGGCGTCCCGCGCCCTGGCCCGCGGCGGGGCCGATGACGCCGGACCCGGCGATCAGCAGGTGCGGTACGGCCGCCAGGCCCAGGGCGACGGCCGAGCCGCGGTCCCCGTAGACCCGGGCCCGTACGCCCGCGTAGGCGGTCAGGAGGACGGCGACGGCACCGGCGACGATGCCGGGCAGGCCGTGGGTGTCGTGGCGCACGGGGTCGGCGTACCAGAGGACGAGGCCCAGGAGGACGAGCAGCAGGGCGGCGCCGGTGAGGCCCGCGGCGCGCAGCATGCCGGTGTTCCACAGGGCGCGGTCGCCGGTGACGGCCGTGGCCACGGCGTCGGAGACGTCGTCGTGGACGGCGGGCGGCAGGGATTCCGCGAACGGGCGGAGGGTGAGGATCTCGCCGTCGAGGACGCGCTGGGCCACGAGGGTGCGGGCGCCGTCGAGGACGGTGCCGTCGCGGCGGACGAGGTGGTAGCCGGTGGGGGCGCCCACGGGCTGGGCGCCTCCGGTCAGCCGGAGGATCTCGGGGTGGACGTCGGCGACGGGGAGGTCCTCGGGGAGGGCGACGTCGACGCGGCTGTCGGGCGCGACGACGGTCACCCGGCAGAAGCCGGTCGTGGCGGACGTACTCACCCGGATTGCTCCCTGATGCTGTCGGTGGTGTCTTAATTTGCTGCTGATTCAGATGTTTGGCCGACGGGTGGTCACCAACGGTGGCACTCGCGGCTGGTCACCCTACCGGGGGCGAACTCCCATACGCCGATAGGATCACCGTCTCGCGAGGGGCGGCCGGGGCCACAGGGGTGCCGGGCGGGAAACGGCCCCTCGGTGCAGAGGGGTTGAGCCGTTCCGTGACCCAGGTCGTCGTCAAACGCCAGCCTCGGGCCCTGCCGCCCGAGCTGCCGAGCGAGGAACTGCGGCTGGAGGCTCCTCCGGAGCTGCCGCGCGGCCGTCAGGAGGGCTTCCTGATGCAGCTGCTCCCCACGCTGGGCATGGCCTCGTCGATGGTCTACTTCTTCATGCCGGGCGCCAACCCCATGATGAAGATCATGGGCGTCCTGATGATGATGTCGACGCTCGGGATGACCGTCGCCATGGTCGTGCGGCACCGCCAGGGCACGCAGGGGCAGATGGCGGACGCGCGCCGCGACTACCTCAGATACCTCGCGCAGACCCGGCGCACCGTGCGGCGCACGGCGCGGGCGCAGCGCGACGCCCAGCTCTATCTCCACCCCTCCCCCGACCAGCTGTGGTCGGTGGTCGCCGAGGGGTCCCGCGTCTGGGAGCGGCGGACCGCCGACGACGACTTCGCGCAGGTGCGCGTCGGGCTGGGCGCGCAGCGGCTCGCGACGCCGCTGGTGGCCCCGGAGACGGCGCCCATAGACCAGCTGGAGCCGCTCACGGCGGGCGCGATGCAGCGCTTCCTGGCCGTGCACGGCTCGCTGGACGGGCTGCCCATGGCGGTGTCGCTGCGCGCCTTTTACCACGTCACCCTCTCGGGAGACCCCGACACGGTGCACGGCTGCGCGCGGGCGCTCGTCGCCCAGCTGGCCACGCTGCACTCCCCCGAGGACCTGGTCGTCGCCGTGGTGGCCGGGCGCGGCGCGGCGGCCCGCTGGGAGTGGACGAAGTGGCTGCCGCACGTGCAGCTGCCGGGCACGGCCGACGGGGCGGGCACGCGCCGGCTGATCGGCGACGACCTCGGCGAGCTGGAGGAGCTGCTGGCGCCTCGTCTGGAGGGGCGTCCCCGCTTCGGCCGTGACACCCGTCCCCTGGTGGAGCAGCCGCACGTGGTGCTGTTCCTGGAGGGCGCCGCGGTGCCGCCGGACTCGCTCTTCGCCTCGCCGGAGGGCTTGCAGGGCGTCACCGTCGTGGAGGTCGTGCCGGGCGGGCTGGACGAGCTGCGGGGCGGGCTGGCCATCAGCGTGGCGCCGGGCGCGCTGCGGCTGCGGTCGCAGGTGGCGGCGTACGACGGGGTGCCGGACACGCTGTCCCCGGAGGCCGCCGAGGCGCTCGCGCGACAGCTCGCGCCGCTGCGTCCGGGCAGTGGCGAGGAGGACGAGCCGCTGCTGGCCAACTGGGACTTCACGGAGCTGCTGGGGCTGGGCGACGCCGGCGCGGTGGACGTCGCCCGCACCTGGCGGCCGCGCACGCCCGCCGAGCGGCTGCGCGTGCCGATCGGCGTCGGCGAGGACGGCGCGCCCGTGATGCTCGACCTGAAGGAGGCCGCGCAGGACGGCATGGGCCCGCACGGCCTGTGCGTGGGCGCCACGGGCTCGGGCAAGTCCGAGCTGCTGCGCACGCTGGTGCTGGGCCTCGCGGTCACCCACTCCTCGGAGACGCTGAACTTCGTCCTCGCGGACTTCAAGGGCGGCGCGACCTTCGCGGGGATGTCCGGGCTGCCGCACGTCGCGGCCGTCATCACCAACCTCGCCGACGACCTGACCCTGGTCGACCGCATGCGCGACTCCATCACGGGCGAGCTCCAGCGCCGCCAGGAGCTGCTGAAGTCGGCGGGCAACTACGCCAACGTCCACGACTACGAGAAGGCGCGGGCCGCGGGCGCCGCCCTGGAGCCCCTGGCTTCACTCGTCCTGGTGATCGACGAGTTCAGCGAGCTGTTGACGGCCAAGCCGGACTTCATCGACATGTTCATCCAGATCGGCCGGATCGGCCGCTCCCTGGGCGTCCATCTGCTGCTGGCCTCGCAGCGCCTGGAGGAGGGCCGGCTGCGCGGGCTGGAGACGTACCTGTCGTACCGCGTCGGCCTGCGCACGTTCTCGGCCGCCGAGTCGCGTACGGCGCTGGGCGTGCCGGACGCCTACCACCTGCCGACGGTGCCGGGGTCGGGCTATCTGAAGTTCGGCACGGACGAGATGACCCGGTTCAAGGCCGCGTACGTCTCCGGCACGTACCGGGCGGGCGGGCCGGCCGGCGCGGACGGCGGGGCGCTGCCGGTCGAGCGGCGCCCGGCGCTCTTCACCGCGGCGCCGGTGCCGGTGACGTACGCGGCTCCGTTGGTTTCGGCCTCGGCACAGGTGGGGGACGACACCTTCACCGACACCGTCCTCGACGTGGTCGTACGGCGGCTGGAGGGCCAGGGCCCGCCCGCCCACCAGGTGTGGCTGCCCCCGCTGGACCGGGCGCCGTCCCTCGACCAGCTGCTGCCGCCGCTGGCGGAGGTCCCGGGCCGGGGCCTGACGGCCTCCGACCCCTCGCGCCAGGGCCGGCTCGTGGTGCCGCTGGGCATCGTCGACAAGCCCTTCGAGCAGCGCCGCGACGTCCTCCACCGGGACTTCTCGGGAGCGGCGGGCCACATGCTCATCGTCGGCGGCCCCCAGTCGGGCAAGTCGACGCTGCTGCGCACACTGGTCACCTCCTTCGCCCTCACCCACACCCCCGCCGAGGTGCAGTTCTACGGACTCGACTTCGGTGGCGGCGGCATGAGCGCCGTCGACGGCCTGCCGCACGTCGGCGGCGTCGCCTCCCGCCTCGACCCGGAGCGCGTACGCCGCACGGTCGCCGAGGTCGCGGGCATCCTGGCCCGCCGCGAGGAGTTCTTCCGCGCGCGGGGCATCGACTCCATCGCCACCTACCGGCGGCGCAGGGCCGCCGGCGACTTCGCCGACGAGGCCTGGGGCGACGTCTTCCTCCTGGTCGACGGATGGGGCAGCTTCAAGCAGGAGTACGAGCTCCTGGAAGGCGTCGTCACGGACATCGCGGCGCGCGGCCTCGGCTACGGCGTCCACGTCGTGGTGACCGCCTCCCGCAACATGGAGGTCCGCCCCGCCCTGAAGGACCAGCTCCTCAGCCGTCTGGAGCTGCGCCTCGGCGACACGATGGACTCGGAGTTCGACCGCAAGGTCGCCGCCAACGTCCCGGCCGGCGTCCCCGGGCGCGGCCAGCTCCCCGAGAAGCTCCACTTCATGGCCGGCCAGCCCCGGATCGACGGCGGCAGCGACCCGGCGACGCTGACGGACGCGACGGCCGACCTGCTCACGGCGGTCGGCGCCGCCTGGACCGGGCCCAGCGCCCCGCGCGTCCGGCTGCTGCCGCGCATGCTGCGGGCCGACGAACTGCCGAAGGGCTCCGAGTTCCCGGAGCGCGGCGTGGCCATCGGCCTCGACGAGACCAGCCTGGAACCCGTCTTCGTCGACTTCGAGACCGACCCCTTCTTCCTCGTCCTCGGCGAGAGCGAATCCGGCAAGACGGCGCTGCTGCGCCTGATCGCCAAGCAGCTCACCGCGCGCTACGGCCCGGACGAAGCGAAGATCGTCGTCGGCGACTACCGGCGCTCCCTGCTGGACGTCATCCCGGACACCCACCTCCTGGAGTACGCCCCGATCGCCTCGTCCCTCACCCTCCACGCCAACGCCCTCAACGGCCTGATGGAACGCCGCGCACCTCAGCCCGGCGTCACCCCGCAGCAGCTGCGGGACCGCAGCTGGTGGTCGGGCCCGCGCTTCTTCGTCATCGTCGACGACTACGAACTCGTCGCCACGGGAGGCGGCGGGAACCCCCTGGCGGTGCTGACGGAGAACCTGCCGTTCGCGCGCGACGTGGGTGTCCACTTCATCGTCGCGCGGAACTCGGCGGGCGCGTCGCGCTCCATGTTCGAACCCTTTATGCAGCGGGTGAAGGAGCTGGGCGCGCAGGGCGTCGTCCTGTCCGGCGACCCGGGCGAGGGCGACATCCTCGGCGGCGTCCGCCCGCGCCCGATGCCGCCGGGCCGGGGCTACTTCGTCTCGCGCAAGCGGGGGACGCCGCTGGTGCAGGTGGGGTGGGTGCCGGAGCAGCCGTAGGCGGGCGGGCGGCAGGAATCCGCCAAGAGATCAACAAGGGGGGTGCGTCACATGCGCCCCCCTTGTTAGCTTCGAACGTACGAATGCCTTGTCGTACAGGCGACTTGGCGACGATCTGGGGGGATCGTGACGTTCGAGAACGAGTGGGCAGAGCTGCGCGCCGACGCGGTGGCACGGACGCGGCTGAACGGGGTGCCGGGCGGCGCCGGTGGGGGGCCGGATCTCTCTTCCTCGGCCGCGAAGAAACGGTCAGCCGTATCGGCCCTGGAACAGCACATAGAACCGGACTCGCAAGCCGCCGGCCGGGTGGCGGACGAGACGTCCGAGGCCGCGGCGCGGGGCTTCCAGGACTGGGCCACGGGAGCCGGCATCACCGCGGCCCTGAAGGGCTGGCGCGCGTCGGTGAAGTCCCTCCAGGGCCGCCTCGCCGCCGACAAGGCGGCTCTGAGCGGCACGACCCGGCTGTTCACCGGCACGGACGCGGGAATCGCAGGCCAGTTCCCACTCCTGAAGCCGGGCGGCGACCCGCTGACGGCCAACCCTCCTTTCCCGTCGCGCGTAGCGAACTACTGAGGGGGCTCAGGACCACCATGCTCACGTACCACCAGGTCCTGACGACGGACCTCGCCCTCCTCACGACCGCGGCCGAGCAGTGGGACGCGGCGGCGAAGAAGTTCGAGTCCGTGCAGAAGGACTACGAGAGCCAGGTCAAGGCCATCGCCACCGACGGCTCCTGGACCGGCCAGGCCAACCTCGCGGGCAAGTCGGCCATGCAGCTGACGCACGACCAGTACACGGCGGCGGCGAAGGAGGCCCGCGCGCTCGCCTCCTTGCTGCGGGACGCCCATGCTCAGTTCACGGAGTTGCGGGGGAAGCTGAAGTCGGTGATCGCCGATGCCGGGAAGGACGGAATGCGGATCGGCGACGACGGGCGCGCGACCTGGACCAAGCGCGACGACCCCGCCGTCCTGCACGATCCCGATGCCCCAGCGGCGATCGCCAAGGCCGAGAATTCGTGGAACCAGCGCATAGCCGACGTAGTCCGCGCCTTCGACGACGCGGACCAGGGCGTCAAGCTGGCACTGACGAGTGCGGTCCAGAACACCGATGTCTTCAACAGCGGCCTCAACGGTTTCAACGCCCGGGCGGAAGGCGACATCGAGAAGGTCGAAGCTCGGGAGGCAGCCGAGCTGGCGACCAAGCTCGACTCCACCGGCCACCTCGACGCCAAGGACATGGCGGAGATGCAGCGCCTCTTCCGCGACAACAGCCACGACAAGGCGTTCAGCCAGACGCTCCTCAGCAGCCTCGGGCCCGAGAACCTCATCAAATTCACCAGCAGGGTGAACGCCGTCAGCCACGGCTCGGTCGCCGACAAGAACGCCTACCTGACACTCGACAAGGGGATGTCCGAAGCCCTCGCGACAGCCACCCGGGTCCCTGTCTTCAACGAGGGCGGCAAGCCGCTCAAGCCGGGCACCTTCGAATACAACGAGCAATACAAGAACTGGCTCGGCAGTTCCGACGGCAAGTTCTACAAGTCGTGGATGAACGACCTCAAGACCGCAGGTGTGCGGAAATACGACTACGACGGCATCACGGACGGGCTGCGGATCGGCGAGGGACACGAGCAGAAGGTCCGGGGATACCAGGCGCTCGTCACGATGATGCAGAACAGCGGCGACTACAACGCACAGTTCATGCAGGACCTGACGGACGACATGATCAAAGCGGAGCGCAAGGACAAGAACATCTGGGATCTTTACGGCCCCTTCGGGGGCAGGAAGCAGGACTGGTTCGCGCACGACCCGGTAGACCACGCTCTGGGCATCATGAGCAAGAACCCTGCCGCCGCCACGGCCTTCTTCGACCCCGAAGCCGCGATCTATGACCGAGACGCGAATGACGGCACGGGTGCATACCTGAAGAACGACAGGTTCGAATATCTGCGCGAGAAGCGCGACTGGGCCGTCAGGGACACCGTCGATATACTCGGGCAGAGGGAAGTCCACGGCCCGGATGCCGAAACCGACGACGGCCACAAGGGCTTCGGAGCTGCCCTGCAGAGCGCGGCAACGGGCCGCATTCCGGGCCAGGCCGCGACGGAGAGCCACCCGCACCACACGGAAACACAGACGCGGGTCTTCGAGGAGATCGCAACGAAATACGGCGAACTCACCAAGGCCAATCAGAGCGGCATGCCGGAGAACATCCGCCAGAATATGGCCCATGTGCTCGCCGATTATCCATCGGATGTCCACGACATTTTGGGCAAGGGCGGAGACATCGGCAGCCTGGACTCGGACCCGGGCCGGGCACACATTGACCGGGCCGGCCTCACCCAGTTCATCAGAGCCGCCTCGGAAGACGGCTCCGCGTTCCATATCATTCACCATTCGCAGAGCGCCGAAGCGGCCGAGAGAATCCACGGAATGAGCCGGGGCGACTTCCTCGGCAGGCCTCAGGGCGATGACACCGCCATGGGGCACGTGACCGAAGCGGGCAGAACGCTCGGTGCGCTGGATCGCATCAAGGCCGACGTCATCAGCGACCACCAGAACAGTGAGATATTCCGTAACAACTGGAACTCCAAGATCAATTACCATGTGCTTGGCGCTCCCCTCACTCTCATTCCTTATGCCGGAGACGGAATTCAGCGTTTGGTGGACGTAGGGACCTCCGAGTATGCGAACCATCTGAACGACAAGGTCACGGCGGACAGCACAGACCAGCTGATCTCCCAGTACGTCGGCGGCCAGCGGGAGCTCGAGAAGATGATCAGCAAACATGCCGACGCCCTCGGCGTCCCGTCGAAGGAGCTCATCGCAACGGGCACGCGCGGGCAGGATCTCCTGCTCGGGGCCGACAGCAGCTACGCGGACGGTATCGGGCGTGCCGGGCGAAGCACGGGCGGTGTCAACTGATGTTCCATCGCAGTTCTTCGTCGACATCTCCGAGGCGAAGAAAACTGGCGGTCGCCGTACTGGCACTGATCGTCGCGGCCGGCGCAGTCGCCTTCGCCGTCTCCAGGCCCTGGGAGACCACGGCACCTCAGCGGAGCATGTGCTGGGAGACTCTTTCCCGGCAGGACGCCGATTCGCTCCTCAAAAGCCCCACACCCGACTACGCCACGTACGACGGAAACGGCCCCCTCGATCTCACCCGGACGCAGAAGTGCCTCGTCTCGACGACGCCGAAGACTCCGCGCGACGATCTCTTGGACCCGCTGGCGTTCGTTGTCGAGTACGGCGGGGCGGAGAAGATCTGGCCGTACGGCGTCCGGTCGTTCTCGGAAGGCCCTCAGCTATACCGTGACCACTTTCCCCTGGGTAACAGCCTCAACGGGTGGACCGGAAACAAGAACGCCGCGGTGTGGCTGCCTGATGCATGCACCCGAAATGCGGCGAGCGGCGGAAATCCCGTCAAGGTCTCCATCGACCTCAGGGACGGCCAGGAGAAGGAGTGGGGCCCCGAGGAAACCCGCCGGCGCGTGACCGCAGCCCTCATGAAGACGGCCACCGGTCTGGCCGAAAAGCTCGGCTGCTCCACACCAGCCTTCCAGGCCGCGTCCTCGCCGCCCTCCCTGCCCACGCCTCAGGACGTAAACCCAGAGGGGGTTTGCGGGTTGACCGGTTTCGCCCCACTCACTCGGACACACGCGCAATACGTCCATAACACGGTGTCCGGAAGTGACTACCGCATGTGGAGTTGTGTACTCACAACCCCCGAAGAAGACTCCCGGGGCCAAGAGAGCGCGGGTTTCGCAGCATTCACCATCACCCAGAATCAACAATTGATCGCCGAGTACGAGCGACAGCGCTCCCGGTCCACGAAGGAAGCGCCTCCCTCAACCACATTGCTGAACTGTGACGCCACGAAGACGCTGGCGCACCTCGCCTATCCAGACGGCGGCAAAGCCCCTGCGGACCTCGACCGAGCCAGGGCGAATCTCGTCCCTGAACGGGACCTTTTCGATCAGTTCACGCTGGCGGTGTCCAAGTCGCTGAGATGCGATCGTACTGCGGCGTGACTTGAACGGAGCAGGGCAACATCCGCTCTCCCAACACCGGAACACGGGAAACATGACAGACCAGGCACAGGGTGACGTGTCACCCACCCATGACAACCAGTCACCTCAGCAAGGCAGCCAGAGCCTGGCGCAGGAGCTTCGAATATTTCTGATCGTTGTGCTAGCCGCAGGCGCTGTCTTCGCCCTGCTATTTCCGGTTAAACCAAGCAACACGTACGGCATATTCGACGAGAGAACCAGGAACTTCAGCTGTGGATCAGTCGTCTTCCCGAAAGGGCCTTTCGAAGAACGCTGCTCCATGGCCCACACACAACGTCTGGGGTTCGCAGGCCTCGGCCTGGCCGGAGCGTTCGTCTTGACGGCGGTCGCTCTCGCGAAGGCCGGTACCAGTCGAACGGAGTAGCTCAGTGCACCGCCAGAGCGTCATCCGATCAGCCGTTGTTCTCGCCTTGCTGGGCGGGATACTGACGGCCTGCGGCAGCATTTCCTCGAAAACGGAAGAGCCCAGGAGCGCGTCCGAGATCACCGACACCCTCGAGTTGATCCGCAGCGTGAACGACACCATGAAGTCCACGACGTTCCACTCCTCCGGCACGACAACCGCCCTCGACGGCGGCCAGGCGGAGACGTGGTCCGACCCACGCACCGGCGTCCACAGCACGGTGAAGGCAGGCAAGAACGGCGACACGTACTGCGAGGACGGCACGATATATCTCGGCGCGGCCATCGCTGCCGATACTTTGCAGAGGGTCGAGCACTCCCCGGTGACGGTGCCGGACTCTCTCGCCGGCATCTACGTGGCCACCAAGACCAAGTCGAGCTGCGACAGCCTCTACACCGTCTCCGAAGGCGCGGACCTCGCTCCGGAACAGAACTCCACGGTCAACGGGATCAGAACCATTGCCATGGTCACCACAGGTCAAAGCGCTTCCGACCAGAGCAGGGACGTCTATCAGATCGCGGCCACGGGGAAGCCGTACATCCTCCAGATCCAGTCGACCCGCGACGGCCGTACCAGCACGACCGTCTACGACTCGTTCGGCGACAAGGTTTCGATCCATATGCCACCGGCTGACCGGACGATGTCGATCGACGAGTTCCGCGCACGGGTCGTCCACCGGCGAACCGGCCGCGGTCCCGCCTGGGGTAGGCGGTCTCTAGAGGAACTGGTCAAGCTCGCCGCGCTTGGCGGCCTCTATGAAGTTGCGCAGGCCCTCACGGGTGGTGGTGACGAGCTCGTGGGGGCGGGCGGTCTCTCTGAGTATGGGGGTGCCGTCGGCGGTGAGGCCGACCTGGATGCAGGCGTTTCCGCCGCCCGAGCAGTAGGGCTCCTGCCACTTGATCTCCGACATGGCCGGTCCTCTCATGCTTCCTTGGCGATTGCGTGGATCAGTTCACGGGACTGTTTCAGCGACAGCGTCTTGCGCTCTGCGCGCTCGAACAAGCCGCGGTAGTTCTCCAACTGGTGCTCAGCGGTGAGGAAGACCGTGGTGTGCGCGGCGTCCAGTTGAACCGTGTCGAGCTGCGAGACCGCCCCGTAGGCGTAGAACACAGTCTGCCCAGCACCGGGGAAGCCCCCTGCGGCAAAAGGCAGGACACGGATTCGCACGTGGTCCCGCTCACTCACGGCCAGGAGATGCTCAAGCTGAGCGAGCGCAGCCTTGCGGCCCCCGAACTGCATACGCAATGCCGCCTCGTGGATGATCGCATCGAGCTGAGGTGGTTCCTTGTGGTCCAGTACCGCTTGCCGCCGCATGCGGTGAACGAGCCTGAGCTCCACTTCCCGGGTCGGCAACGGCTGCACCGCCTCCTCGAAGATCGCCCGTGCGTGATCCTCTGTCTGAAGCAGCCCGGGAATGTGGACGCTGGATGACGTGCGCATCTTGCGCGCACCATCCTCCAGCTCGGCGATGTCGAGGTACCCCGGAGGCAGAGACCCCCGGTACTCCTCCCACCAGCCCTTGTCCCGCTCGTCCGCCAACGCCACCAGCGCTTCCACGAGGCTCTCGTTCGCACAGCCGTAGTTGCATGCCAGGGTGCGCAGGCGGCCCGGGGTGATCCCCACGCGGCCGGCTTCAAGGTGGCTGACTTGATAGGCCTTGATGTTGATCAGCGCACCCGCGTCCTGGGCGCTCATGCCCGCGGCCTCGCGAAGCTTGCGCAACTCGATGCCCAGGCGTCGCTGCCGCTGCGTGGGATGGCTCCTCGACGGCATCCGACCCCCTCCTTGCGATCTATGCGAAGCATGCCGTGGCGTCAGGGGCCACGTCCACCGACAGGGTTGTCTTTGCGGACAAGGTTGTCCGGCGTGCCCGAGTGCCCCTACATTCGGTGACGCACCGCTCACACGCGACAGAGCCGGAAGCGCACCGCGCGAGCATGCCCAACTCTCCCTGGAGTGGGTGTACCCGCGCCCAGGGAGGCAAGCCACCGGCACAGGTCAGCGTGCCAGAACTCCCAACTGCCTCAGCACTTGGAGTGTCCGCGCATGAGCAACAGCGCACTCCGTCCACTGGAGACGTCGGCCGTGCCGACGCCCGCCAACTTCAACTACTCCCTCGGCTTGCCCGGAGGCCCGTACTGCCTTGGCGCCGCGCGCAATCTCGTACGTACCGTGCTGCGTGAACACGAGCTCGGCGATCTGGCTGAGCTCGGCGTCCTCGCGGCGTCCGAACTCCTCGCCAGTGCCTACGCGTTCACGCCCGGGCGTGAGACCCACCTGTCGATGCGGTGGCGCTTCGGCGTGCTGAGACTGACCGTGTTCGACGAGCACCCCGCGCACGAGGCAGCGGAAATCATCGCCGCGTGTCTTGAGCGGCGGAGGGAGGCGCTGTCATTGCTGGATACAGTCGCCGACACGTGCGGCCGGATCTGTGGGCTGGCCGAGGCCGACACGCCCCTCCGCGGGAGCAAGGTCTGGGTAGTGCTCCCGCGAGAGGCGGGAGCGCTCTACGCACGGATCTGAGCACGCGGAAGGGTGGGCTCCCGCTGTGCGGCTGCCCACCCCCGGTGCTCTGCGGACCAGGCTCAGTAGCCCTCGGTGAAGAGCCGTGACGCCTTCACGTCCGTGACCTGGTAGTGGTCGGCGCCCTCCTGGATCTTTGCCGAGACCCGCTCGAGGATCTCCCCGATCTTGTTCGCCTTGTCCTGGAGACGCTTCTGGGCGTCCTCCATCGCCGTCTTGGCCTCGCCCTCCCAGCCGGCAGAGACGTTGGCGACGGCCGACTTCATGGCCGCGATCTCGTTCTGGATCACGCCCGCCGCGCCCTTGATCTGCCCTGCGGTCTCCCGCAGGGAGGCGTAAGTGACAAGGAGTTCGCCACCGTTTGTTGCCATTTTCCCGCTCCCCATGTCGTGTTTGGGCGCTCAGGGCCCAGCTGTTCTGACTACTAGCTGTACTGGTCGATGGCGCTGGCGGAGCCAACGCTCGATGCGATTTCCTGGTCGGTGGCGCCGGTGAGGGTATGCGTCTTGGCCACCGCCTCGCTGACGTGGTCAATGAGGCGCCGCACGGCGTCGTGCTCCCTGTTCAGCTCCTCCTGCGCGGTCTTGAACACCGTGCTGGCCTGGCCCTTCCATGCGCCGTCGACGGTCGCGATGGCATTGGACAGGGTGCGCAGGTTGGCCGTGAACGCCTGGCTCGACTGGTCCATGGCGTTCTTGAACGTCCTGAACGCGTCGTCATTGACCTTCTGAGTGTTCGACATGTTTCACCATCCCCCATGAGTTGATTGCGAATCGGTACGTTTCGGATTCGCGCTTTGTGATTCGGCCCGTGCCCCTTGCTATTGCCGTCGGCGCCGCGCCATCAACGTGGTGACCGCGACACCGGCGATCGCTACGATGCCGATACCGACGCCCCACGACAGAGCGGTACCGCCGCCCTTGGCGGAGCCGGGCTCTGCGGCGGAACGGCGGTTCGGAGTCGCCGATGACGTCGAGCCACTCGAAGGCAGCGGCTTCGGCGAGGCGGATTCGCCGGCGGCGAGCAGCGGGTTGACGTCAGCGGGGCCGGGATCGCCCTCGCCGTCCAGGAGGACTTTGCGGGGGCGGACGATACCGTAGCCGATGTACGGGCTCGGGATCTTGCCCGTGGTCGGCTTGCCGGCGGTTTCCAGCAGGACCCTGAGGACCTGGTTGTTTGTCCAGTCCGGGTGTTTGGACCAGATCAGGGCGGCGGAGGCGGAGGCGAGGGCGGTGGCTTGGCTCGTGCCGCCGCCATCGCAGAACCCCTCGCTCTTGGTGCAGCGGCCCGGGATGTTCTCCCCCGGCGCGGCGAGGGCCACGTTGCTGGCGCTGTTCGACCACTTGGTGACCGTGCTGGTGCTGTCGATCGCGCCCACGGATACGACTCCGGGGATTGCCGCGGGGTAGTTGGGCAGGTTCCCCTTGTCCCTGTCGTTTCCTGACGCGGCGAAGATGAGCGCCCCCTTGGCCAAGGCGTGCCTCACCGCTGCTTCCGTCTGCGGCGACTGGCTGATGTCTCCGGGGGCACCCATCGAAATGTTGATGACACGAGCGCCGTGATCCACCCCGTAGCGGATTGCTCTGGCCATGATCGGATCACTGGCATCCGCAAGTCCCGCGCCCACGGTTCTGACGGGCAGGATCCTGGCTCCCGGCGCCAGCCCTTGGATTCCGCCTCCATCCCCGGCTCCTGCGATCAGCGTGGCCATATTCGTTCCGTGGCCGACTTTGTCGACGTCGGCTCCCAGGGGCTTGTTGGACACGTCGTCGCCCTGGACCGTTTTCCCCTTCAGTTCAGAAATCGACGAGTCGACCCCCGTGTCCACCACCGCGACGGTGATGCCTTCTCCCCGGCTCACAGTCCACATCTGCTGAGCCTGCATGGCGTCCAGATACCACTGCCGTGACGCCATCTCGTCCGCTACGGCATGCGGAGCGGTACCGCAGAGAGTCAGCGTTGCGGCGGCCAGGAGAGAGGGCACCGGCAGAGTGCGGTGTCTCAGGCGGTGGGGCCCGCGTGGCATTGGTCCGAAGTCTCCTTGAGAAGGGTGTGCAAGAGGCGAGCTACTCGATGACGGGCGGGACTGTGTTGCGCCGCCCACCTGTCCATGTCTCCTCATCCTCCGTGAGGTACGAAGGTCGGCCGCCAGTCGACCGCCGGGCAGCTCCAGGCGCGACGGCACCGACATGCGGCACCGCGCCCGGTGCCTGCGTCCCGCGTACGAGCCCGGAACCACCTTGGGTGAATTCCGACCTCGCGCGGGACAACGCCTGCTCCGAGACCGAACCACGGGGGCTGCCGACAACGCCACCCGGCTCGGAGGCCGACCTCCGGCCGACACCGATGCCGTGCGCACCGGGCATGCCAACAGCCGCTCCGGGGTAACCGCCCGCCCCCATCGGACCGCGACCGGGCAGACCGCGCTCGTCGCCGACGACCGTCCCCCTCGGCAGCTTCGCGGTGACGGCCCCGCCTCCCGGACGAGCCGGTAGACCTCCCACGATCCCTTCGTCCGGGCGTGGCAAGCCAGCACCCCGGGGCATGGTCAGGCCACCCGGCATCGGGGGCAACACGGGAGGTGGCCCGCCGGGCCCCTGCGGCGCAGGGGCACCGCCGTGATGCTGAACGGGATCAGGTGCCGGGACAAGTGTGTGGGACGACGGCAGAACAGTCGTTGAATCGACGTTCGTTCCCGATGTCGACCCGGCACCGGGGGCCGTTGCCGCCCCCGCGCCGACGCTTCCGTGTCCGACCGTGCCCGGAAGCAATGCACCGGTTGCCGCACTGTCGACATGAGGTGCGGCAAATGCCGCCCCGCCGGAACCGCCGACGGCATGCGATGAAGGCGACCCGAAAGACCCGCCGTCCGTCGCATGTCCGCTTGAAGGCGATGCCTCATAGGGCCGCTCCCAGCCTTCTTCCGGCGCGGCCTGCAACGCTGGCGGCAGCACAAACCGCGGCTCCTCCAGCCTCCCCAGATCCGCCTGCACCGTCCGGTAATACGAATCCAGCGTCCGCATCGCATCCACCGCGTGCTGGCGGTCCGTCTCCGCTGCCTTCAGGCGCGCCCGCTCCTTCTCCGGGTCCGTGAAGCACACGGACCCGGTCGGCTTGGGCATGCTCGACCGGGCCTTGGTCAGGCCCTCGGACGCGTGGTCCATCGCCGAGCCGACCGACGAGACATAATGCGCCAGCTTCGTGGTCTGCATGACCATTTGCTCGCCCCACTTGCGGAAGGCGTCGCCGCCCTCGCCCTCGAGTCTGACGCGGCCGACGTGTTCCTTCAGGTCCCTGCTGATCCCGTCCAGATCCGCGAAGGCCTTCTTGAGGGCCTTTCCGACTTCGTGCAAATGTTCCGGCTTGGCATCGGCCACCATGGCGTACAGCGCTTCGTGCGGCTTTCCCTGGAATTCCGCGTCCGACATTCCTGTCTCGTCCTCCCCCTAGAGTCCGGTCCCGCCGGTTCCCGCGGGCGTGCCGGGTGCGGTGCTCCGGGTGGTCGGGCCGTGTTCGTACGCGTGCGCGCGCTCCTGGATCGCCCGCATCCGGGCGGCCTCGTCCGCGTCGATACCGTCGTAGCCGCGCTCGGCGACGAGCGCGGCGAGGCCCATGGCCTCGACCTGATCGCCGAAGACCTTCGAGAGGGTCTCCAGCCTCGCGTGGACCGCGTCGTACAGCGCAGCCAGGCCTTCGGCCGAGCCGAAGCCCCTGCCAAAGGCGTCATGAGCGACCTTCTGGTCGCCCATCGACTTCGGTGAGGCCGCGGACGTCTCCAGGTCGGCCAGCACCTTGTCGATGCGGTTCTTGAACGTCGTCAGCGTCTCGGCCTCTTTGGCCAGGTGGTCGTTCGTCCCCCGGGCGTCCATCCCCAACTTCCCCTCCCCCATGTGCTCGTCACTGTAGTCACAGGCACTGACACGCTCCGACCAAATTCCGCCAGGCGCGCGTCAGATATGCGTCAGGCCGCGGCTACCGCGAGGTGGGCGACCAGGGTCCTGGGGCGAGCCGGACGCCATCCGGGCGTGCGGAGGTCGGGGATGAGGCGGGTGGTGCGGCGGATTCACCTGTGCGGGTGGATACGCGGAACGGTTGGGTCATGGAATGAACCGCTTTCCCCGCTTCGGATATTGAGTCGATCGATGGACAGGTGGCCGAACTCCCGTCGCCACGCCCCCGCCGATTGCTAGCGTCGGCGGCGGTGCCTCGCACCCATACCGTCGGTTGATCGGAAGAGGAGTCCCGCGCAGTGGCCACAGAAGAAGAGAAGGAAGCGCTGTACGCCATGGACATCTCGGGCGCCGAGTGGCTCAGCGCCCCGGGTGACACTTCCGAGGTGCGTGTGGAGATCGCGTATCTGGAGGGGGGCGCTGTCGGAATGCGGGCCTCGAACGACCCCGACACCGTGCTGCGTTACACCGCGAGCGAGTGGGAGGCGTTCGTCCTGGGCGTGCGTGACGGGGAGTTCGACATCGAGGTCGAGGACGGTAGCGGCGACAGCGTCGCCGCTACCGGCGCCCCGGGCGACGCCAAGGAGTAACGGCCGGCGTGGGGCGTACCGGGTGCCCCCGGCGCGCCCCCCGTCACGCGTCCGGTGCGCTGATCGCGAAGATGATGCCGTCGTTCTCGCCGCCGATCGGCCCGTCGTTGACCAGGAGCAGGCGGTCGTTCACCAGGTGGGGGGCGCCCGGCGCCTTGCCCATCGCGGCTTCGTTCTTGCGGTCGCGATCGTCGTTCGAGTGGTCGACCGTGCGTACTTCCTTGCCGGTCGCCGCGGATACGTACGCGGTCCGGCCGGGGCGGTCGGGTGTCGCGGGGATGAACGTGGCCAGTTGGCCCTTCCGTACGGCTACCGGGATCGTGACGCGGTTGGCGTCGCCCTTGTACGTCCAGCGTTCCTTGCCGGTGGTCAGGTCGTAGGCCATCGTCACGCCCTGGCCCGCGACGTACAGGCCGTCCTTGTCGACCAGCGCTCCGGTGCAGCCGGACGTCACGAGGAAGCACGTGCCCAGGCGCCAGTAGCTGTTGTAGGGGACGCGTGTCTTCTCCTTTCCGGTGCCCGGGTCCAGGACGACGAAGTCGTACCGGTTGTCCGTGCCGCCGACGCCGGGCGACTGCGAGAGGACCAGCGGGTCCGTGGAGATGACGGACACGAAGCCGTCATTGCGCTTGAGGGACGTGGTCCACTTCGGCTTGTCCAGTTTCCTGGGGTCGAGTGAGCGGATCTTGATTTCGCGGTCCCCGCAGTAGGTGATGGCGATCAGCTGTTTGCCGCCCGCCGCGTCGGCCCATTCGCAGGCGTTCTGCTTCTGCTGGTCCACGCGCTTGCCGTCGGCGAGGCCGCGCGTCTGCTCGCCGTCCTTCCAGGCGGTGTAGACGTGGCCGTCGTGGACGGCGAGCTTCGGGCCCGACTTGCCCCACTTCTCCGGGTCGAGGCTGTCCCCCGCGTCCTTCTCGTCCATCAGCAGCTCGTCCCACACCCGGTGGCCATCGCGCAGGTCGATGGCCTTGAGGTTCATGCAGTGGTTGCCGAACATGACGGCGACGACCGCCACGTCCCCCTCGGTGTCGCGGGAGGCGGCGCAGAGCGAGCCGGTGAGGAGGAGGGACCACTTCTTCTCGCCGGTCCTGATGTCATAGGCCGTGACCACGTCCGGCTCGGCCTTGACGACGAGCGTCGAGGTGAACCAGGTGCCGAGGGACTGTGCCATCTTGTCGTCGGGCTTGGTCCGCGACTTCGCCCACCAGACGGCCGCCCCCGCGGCCCGCGCCTGACCGCCGTCCTTCTTTCCCTGCTTGGAGGAGTCGTCGCCCATGGCGGACCACAGGGCCCAGCCGCCCGCCGAGAGCAGCAGGACGAGCGCCAGACCGACGAGCACGGCGGGCCTGCGCCACAGCGGACGGCGGGGGGTGAAGTTCCCGCCGAGGCTGGAGACGGGCCGCTGGGACGGCACGGTCGGCGGCGGTGCGACCTGCGGATGGCCCGGGGCCGTCGGGGGGTGCGGGTATCCGTACGAGGGGTGATGGGGTTGTGTCACTGACGGGGCTCCTGGATCGCTGTTCTCATTCGGGGACACGCACGCGTCAGTGGAAGGCCATCATCATCGTGCTGCCGGTCATGCCTTCCATGACGGCCACGTAGAAGTGGTCGTCATGGAAGTAGGCGATGCCTCGACGAGCGATGTCGTATTCGCGTTCGTTGGACTCCTGCGGCAGCCGCATGAAGTCGGCCGCCTTGCCGTCGGCCGGGTCGAGGGAGAGCAGCTTTCCGCTCTCGTCCTTCGTGGCCTGCTGGTAGACCAGCAGCCGTCCGTCCCGCATGGTCACGGGGCGGTTGCTGCGGTTGCCGCTCAGCGTGGTGCTCCAGCGCTGCTTTCCCGTGGTCAGGTCGATCGCGACGACGGCGTTGGGGTTGGCGCCGTCGTTGGTGTACTCCTTGCCGGCCGTGGACAGGTAGACCGTGTTCCCGTCGACCACCGCCATACGGCAGGAGGCCAGCTCACCGAAGGTGCAGTCCGAGAGGTCGTAGGGTCCGGCCGAGACGGATATCAGGGTCTTCAGCCGGCCGTTCTCGTCGAGGCTGGCGAGGTCCGAGGGGTCGTTGTCGTTCTCCCGGCCGACCACCAGGACGGCGGGCTTCACGGAGAGGACGTTCTTGACCTTGATGCCGTCCGGGACCTTCCAGATCCAGTTCTCATTGCCGGTCCTGGGGTCGACGTTCATGACGTAGATCCGCCCGAAGGCCTGGCACTGGGCGATGGTGAGCCGCCCGGAGCCGTCGGTGAACGAGCCGCGCTCCTGGCAGCCGTAGTCGTGGGGCTTGCGGCGGCTGCCGTCCGCGATGGCGAAGACCTTCGGGTCGCCGCCGTCCGCCACGGATATGACGCCCTGGCCGATCGTGATGTCGGCCGAGCTGGCGCTGCTGCTCAGGCCCTTGTCGTTGGTGAGTTCCTTGGACCACAGCACACGGCCGCGCGCCAGGTCCACGGCCATCACCATGTTGCAGTCGTAAGGACCCTTGCCGTGGATGACGGCGGCGACGCCGTCGGCGGGCTTCGCGGAGCTCTTGCAGGTGTACCCGCCGTCGGGGGCGGGGATGGTCCAGGCGACCTTGCCGGTCTTGCCGTCGTACGCGGTGACCGCCCGGCTGGTGGTCACGGCGACCTTGTCCTTGGCGAACCACAGCGGCCCCAGCGGGTGGGACTCCTTCTTGTCCTCCTCCGGCAGGGCCGCCACCCAGTCGAGCTTGGCGGCGACGGCCTGGGGCGGGCCCTTCGGCTTCGGTGAATCGTTTCCGCCGCGGCCCCAGAGCAGCCAGCCGCCCGTGCCCGCTCCGGCCACCAGCAGCAGCCCCAGCCCGATGATCAGGGCCTTGCGCCGCTTGCCGCCCCCGCCGGAACCCTGGGTACCACCGGAGCCCTGCCCGCCACCGGAGCCCTGGGCACCGGCGGCGTCCGAGGTGCCCGGCGTCGCCGGTCCGAACGCGCCGGGCGCGGGGCCGAAGCCGGCCGGGCCGCCTTGGGGCGCGGTGATGGGGGACGCCGGGACGGTGCTCGGGTCGCGCTGGTCGTAGCGGGTGTCCCAGATCTGGGGCGGCCGCTGCCGCGGGGCCTCCGGCGGGAGTTCGCCGCCGTGCGGGGGGTGGGGTGGTGGCTGAGTCATGGATTCCTTTCTGCGGTGCCGCCCGCAGCGGCCGATGGGGCGCTCACGTGTCCGTACGGACGCGGCGGCGGTTGCGGTCCCGTACGACGACGGCGGAGCCGGCGATCGCGGCGACCAGCGCGGCGGTGCCGCCCAGGGCGTAGGTGGCCAGGCGGGCCTGTCGCTCCTGCGGGCTCTCGCCCAGGGGGAGGGCCGCGGGTTCGGGGGCGGCGACGGGGTGGGCCGGGCCGCCGGGGGCGGTGACGCGGTCGAGGGGGTGGTCGTCCTCGGTGAGGGCGCGGGCGGGGTCGACGACGCCCCAGCCGATGTAGCGGTCGCGGCCGACGGACGGGCGTTCCGCGGTCTGCTCGATCTGGGCGACCACCTGGTGCTGTTTCCAGTCGGGGTGTTTGGCGCGGATGAGCGCGGCGACCCCGGCGACGTAGGGGGCGGAGAAGCTGGTGCCGTGGTCGACGCACTGTCCGCCGCCGGGGACGGTGGAGACCATGTCGACGCCGGGCGCGGCCACACCGACGAAGTCGCCGGACTGGGAGAAGGGCGCCCGCTCGTTGTTGCGGTCGGAGGCTCCGACGGCGAGGACGCCGGGGTAGGCGGCCGGGTAGGTGGCCTTGGCCTGGCCGTCGGCGCCGTCGTTGCCGGCCGAGGCGACCACGACGACGTCGTGGGCGAGGGCGTACTGGACGGCCTGTTCCAGGTCGGAATCGGGGCGCAGCGGGGTGGCGGTGTCCTGGGAGATGTTGATGACGCGGGCGCCCGCGTCGACGGCCTGCCGGATGCCGACGGCGAGAGTGCGGGAGGTGCCGGTGCCCTTCTCGTCGTTCTGCCGGATCGGGATGATGACCGACTCCGGGGCGATGCCGACGAATCCGCTCGTCGGGGAGGGGCGGGCGGCGATGATGCCGGCGACCTTGGTGCCGTGGCCGACGGGGTCGACGGTGGGACCCGCGGGTCCGGCGGCGGGGCCGGGTGCCGGGGCGGGGCCCTGGCCGCCCGGGTCCTTGGCGCCGGTGAGCAGGTCGGTGCCGCTCCTGGCGTCGACGGCGTCCTTGAGCTGCGGGTTGAGGTTGTCGACGCCGGTGTCGATGACGGCGACGCGGACGGGGTTGCCGTGGCCGTCCCTGCCCCGGGTGTCCTGCCAGAGCTGGTCGAGGAGGACGCGCTGGAGCGACCAGGGGGTGCCCTTGATGGGTTTGGCGGGGTAGGTGCACTCGCCGCTTCCGTCCAGGGCGACCGGGGCCGGGGAGGTGGGAGCGGGCGCCGCCCCCGTGGTGAGGGCGGTCAGCAGGGTGGCGGAGAGGAGGGTGGCGGAGCGGAGGGCCTGCGTTCGCTTACGGGCGTTCGTTCGCTTACGGGCGTTCACGGGCGTTCCTCACGAACCCTGTGGCTGCTTGGCGCTGTTGGTGTCCAGCCGTGGCCCGGTCGGCAGGAATTGGGACCAGTTCGCGGGTACGGGCACGGGCTCGACGTCCTTGTAGCCGAGCCGGACGCGGGCCTGGTCGGCCTCGGGCACCGTGGGCTGCTCGCCGGACCGGGCCCCGCCGGGCTCCTCGCCGATCCTCGACTTGTCGGTGGCGCTGTCGTTGTTGGACTGCACGGCGTAGCGCAGGCCGGTGTCGGTGACGAGGAAGACCGCGCCGCTGTGGGTCTGGCGCCCGGTGACCTGGCGGTAGAGGAGGCCGGAGCCGGGGGTGACATAGGCGCTGGTGGCGCCGTCGGGGAGGGGCGCGGGGTAGTCCTTGCCGGTCCAGACGCCGAGGCCGGGGGTGCCGGAGGCGTCGAGGCCGCCGAAGAGGGCGCACACGGTGCCGCCGCCGGCGAGAGGGTCGCCGGCGCCCGCGAGGCGGGGCACCTGGGCGGGCCAGTGGTCGCCGCCGTGGAACTCCTCGGCGTCGGGGGTGAAGTCGGCGGCGCTCACGCGCTCGGGGGCGCCGGCCTGGCCGAGGGGGGCGAGGTCGCGGCTGCTGAGGAGGAGCTTGGCGACGAACTCCGAGACGCGGGCGACCTTGCCGGGCAGCACGACGTAGTGCTGGGTGGTGGCGCCCGTGGGGGCCTGGAGGATCATGCCGACGCGGTTGGCCCCGGTCTTGAGGGTGGGGACGCCCGCCGGTTCGCCGACGCGGCCGCCGACGGCGGGGACGGTGATGGGCGTGCCCTCGCCGAGGGTGCCCAGCCACTCCTTGGTGACGTGCTGGGGCTGGGCGCCGTCGGGGAAGAGGGCGCGGAGGAGGACACTGCGGTCGGCGGGGTCCTGGTGCTGCCAGTCGGGTCCGCCGATGAGGTAGCGCGTGCCCTTGGGGTCGACGAGGTAGCGGGCGTCGTCGGGCCCCTGGACGTAGAGGGCCTGCGCGCCGCGCAGCCGTCCGGCGCCGTCGAGCGCCCTGGCCTTCGGGTCGTTCGCGGAGAAAAGGAAGACCGCTTTCTGGGTGGTTTTCCCATTGCCGCCGGGTTGTTGGCAAACCGCCCACTGTTTCGGTTTGCCCGCTTGGGCCGCCGTGGGCATTCGGTCCGGTGCGTACGGAATGCCGAGAGTGGGGCCGCGCGGAATATGTCCGTCGTCGAGCTCGGATTCCCGGACCTTGATCACTCCGGCCTTGCCGGGGGCGAGGAGCAGCCGGGCGGAGGCGAGATTGAGGACGGGGTGGAGCTGCTTCCTGCCGTCCGTCTTCAGCACGACGTAGCGGGTGGTGGAGTCGCTGCCGACGATCACATGGGCGGCGACGTCGTCCCATCCCTTGGGCGCCACGGGCCGGAACACACCCCAGGCGCCGAAGCCTGCGACGAGCAGGGCGCCGATGACGATGCCGGGCAGGACCGTGCGCAGCGGACGCGGGGCGCCTTCTTCGGAACCGGTGGGCGAGGGCTGAAGAAAAGCGGCAACCGTCCGTTTCTTCGCGAAGGTGTAGGCGTTGAGTTCGTCCCGCCGTGATGCCATCTCGAGCTGTTTCTCCCCAGTTTTCGCCGTGGCTTCCCTCGGTCGCCCGGCGCGGCCCTATCGGGTCCGGTGTCGTACCGAGCCTCTACTATGCCCGTAAGTGATCGACACCTGTCGCCGGGGGAGGGTTCCCGAGGCGGCATCCGATTTCCCGGCGGGTGTATTCCGGGATGTGCGAGGGGGCTTGACGGGTCGTGGCTGCCATGACGCGCGTACGGGCCGGGAGGGGTCCGGAGTCCGGGAGGCGTCCGGAGTCCGGTGCGCGGACCGCCGGTGCCGGGGGTATCGCCGGTGCCGGGGGTGTCGTTCCCCGGCCGGCGCCGGGGCACGGGACGCTGGGCCCGGTCCGGCTGCCGCAGCTGGTGCTGCTGGAGCTCGCGGCGGCCGTGGTGCTCGCCGGCTGGGCGGGTGGACGGGTGGCGCTCGTCCCGGCCGTCGTGGTCGCGGCGGTGCTGGTGGCGCTCGCGTTCGTACGGCTGGGACGGCGGCCCGTCATGGAGTGGCTGACCGCCGTGGCGGCGCTGCGGCGACGGGCGCGGCGCGCGACGGCGCAGCCGGTGCCGCCGGGTACGGATCCGCGGCTGGCGCCCCTGGTGGAGTGCGAACCGGCGCTGTTGACCGAGACGTTCACCGACCGCGACGGGCAGCCGGTCGGACTGGTCGGCGACGGTACGTTCCTGACGGCCGTGCTGCGCGTGGACGCCGTGGACCGGCCGCTGCGGGCCGCGCGGACCGAGCGGGCGCTGCCGCTGGACCTGCTGCGGGACGCGATGGACGTGGACGGCGTCCTGCTGGAGTCGGTGCAGGTGGTGCAGAGCACCCTGCCGGCGCCCGCCCCCCATCTGCCCGCGCAGGCGCTGCCCGCGCGGAACTACGCGCTGCTGCACGAGATGAGCGGCGCCCCGGCAGTGCGGCAGACCTGGGTGGCGCTGAAGTTCGACCCGGAGCTGTGCCCGGAGGCCGTGGCGGCGCGCGGCGGCGGCGCCGAGGGGGCGCGGCGCTGTGTGCTGCGCGCGGCGCGGCAGCTGGCCAGCCGGCTGCCGGGCGCCGGATTCACGGCGACGCCGCTGTCCGAGCAGGAGCTGATAGCCGCCCTCGCGGCGGCGGCCGACCTCAACCCGGCGGCCACGGCGCAGGCGGCCCGTATCGGCTCGCCCGGGCGGCGCACGGCGGAGACCTCGCGCGCCTGGCGCTGCGACGACCGCTGGCACTCGGCGTACTGGGTGAGCCGCTGGCCCCGGCTGGGGGCGGGCGGCGCCGGTCTGCCGCAGTTGGCCGCGCTGCTCACGTCGCTGCCCGCGCTGTCGACGACGCTGAGCCTGACGCTCGGCCGGGGGCGGATGCTTGAGGGGCGGCACGCGCCGACGCTTACCGGGCATGTACGGATATGTGGGCGCAGTGCGGATGAATTGGGCGCGGTGCGGCGCGAGTTGGAGCGGGCCGCCCGGGCGGTGAAGGTCGGGCTGGTCCGGCTGGACCACGAGCAGGTGCCGGGCGTGCTCGCCACGCTGCCGCTGGGAGGGACGCGTTGATGAACACTCCGGTGACGGACCCGGACGGGGTTGCGGACCCGGCTGGGTTGGCGAACCAGGCCGGGGCGTCGCCCGCCCGCCGGGCGCGGTTCGGCTTCGGGCTGCTCGGGCCGCGCCGCGGACGGCATGAGCTGGCGCCCGACGAGTTCGCGTCGCTGGCGCTGCCCGTGGGCGACGACGGGGTGGTCATCGGGTCCGACGAGCAGGGCGCGCCCGCCGTCCTGGGCCTCGGGCGGCCCGTTCCCTACGAGGTGGTCCTGGTCGGCGGCGCGTGGACGGCCCAGGTCATCGCGCTGCGCGCGGTCGGTACGGGGGCGCGGGTCGCCGTCGAGACCGGGCGGCGGCAGCTGTGGACGCCGCTCGCGCAGTCGGCGAACAGCGGGCAGCAGTGCGTCACGCTCCACGACGTCGGCCGGATGCCGCCGCAGGGGCCGTCCGTGCACAGCCCCGTGCTCGTCGTCCGCGACTGCGGGGCCCGGCCGCCGCGCGGCCGTACGGGCCCGGCGCCCTGGCAATCGGTGCTCACCCTGCTCCCCTATCCGAGTCCCACCACGCCGCGTCTGATGGCCCAGGCGGACCTGGTGGGCGTTCAGCGGGTCGCGCCCGACGAGGCACGGCAGATCGGCCGGACGATGAACCTGCCGCCGGAGGACGTCGAAACGCTGTCCGCGCTCCCCGATGGCGTCACGCTTTGGTGCACACGTTCGTCACGAATGCGTGTCACCACCCGGCCGACCGAGCCGGAGACGGGTCTGCTGGGAGCCGCCCGGCGCATGGAGTGACACCCGGCTCCACCGGCGTGGGAGCGGTGTCCCCGCCTCCGCGCGGGGAAGCCTTGCCGCACCGAGGGGCGGGTGGTGGGGCGGGGGCGGGCCTGCCGCGGAGATGCGGATGACGATTAGTCTGTAAGAACGTACGCACGCACTGGAAAGCCCGACGCCGGTTCTGTCCTGCGACAGATGGGGAAATCCGGGCGGTCGGGGCGACAGTAACGGTCGGCCCCGCCAGCTGAGTCCACCGAAACCCATGGGCAGCCGACCACACCAGCAGGAGGCATTGTGAGCAGCGATCGGGACGAGATCCGAGCGGCCGGGAAGACAGCCGGCGAGGACCGGTCCGACGCCGACCACGGTCCGGGGTACGAACACGAGCCCGAACACACGGGCGAGTTCACCATCGACTACACGCCGCCCGCGTGGTACACGCAGGGCGCGTCGGCGGCGGCGCCCGCGCCCGTGCCGCCGGTCGCTCCGGTTGCGCCGGTCGCGCCCGTTACTCCTGTTGCGCCCGTTGCGCCTACTTCGTCCGCTCCGAGCAGCGAGGAGGCGCGGGCCGCCGCGACTCCGGCGCCCGCGCCGGCCGAGGCCCCGGCGCCCACGTGGACCCCGCCTCCCGCGCCCCAGGCCTCCCTGCCGCCACTGCCGCCCAACTTCCCGCCCGCGGCTCAGCAGACCGCTCCCCCGGCCGCCTGGCCGCCGCCCCCGCAGGCGCCGTACCCCGCCGCGCCGGGTCATGGGATGCCGCACCCCGAGGCGGACGCGCCGGTCGCGGCCCAGGGCACCGATGCCGGGGAGCCGGTGGACGCCCCGGTGACGGAGAGCGACACGCCCGCCGCCCCGGCGGCGCCCGCCGGTGACGAGGCCCCGCGGCCCGTGTCGGCCGCGTCGACCACTTCGTCCCAGGACGGGGACGGTCCGGCGGGCGACGCCACCCGGATGGCCGACGCCGACACACGGCAGTCCGCGGACGCGTCCCCGGAGGCCCTCGCGCCGACCGGTGACGATGCCCCGGGCGACCCTGACAGCGTGCCGGCTGCCACTCCGTCCGGCGACGGCACGCCGCCCGTCCCGGGCATTCCGAGCGCGCCGACCGGCCCCGCCGACGTGCCGACCACCGCTCCGGCGGGCGACAGCGCCCCTGCCGTCCCGGGCGCACCGGTCACCCCCGCGCCGACCGGTCTCGACGGCGTGCCGACCACTGCTCCGTTCGGCGACGGCACCCCCGGCGCTCCCCCCGTGCCGAACGCCCCCGCGCCGGCCGGCCCGTACGGCGTGTCGGCCGCCGCCCCGATCGGTGACGGCGCTCCCGGCGTGCCGAGCGCGCCCGCTCCGACCGATGACGGCGCCCCCGCGTTCCCGGGCGCACCGGCCGTCCCCGGTACTCTCGGCGCCCCCAACGCCCCCGCCCCCTGGGGCGCCCCCGTCGGGCCCGCTCCGTACGGTGTGCCGGGCGTGCCGCCCGGTCCCGTGCCCGTGGCGGAGGTGCCCGGCGCGGTACTGGCGCAGCCGGTCCCCGGCGCCCCCGTGCCGCCCGGCATGCCCGGTGCGCCCGGCATGCCCGTTCCCAACGCCGCCTCGCCGCAGGCCGGTTACGGCTACCCGCGCCCCGAGGGTGCGCCCGTGCCGCCGTCGTACGACGGGTACGGCTACCCCCGGCCGGACGGCGCGGCCATGCCGCCCTCGCCCGCGCCCCAGGACGGCTACGGCTATCCGCGACCGACCGCGCCCGCGGAGCCCAACGCGTACCCCGGCGCGCTGCCTCCCACCGCCGCGCCCGGGCAGCCGCAGCCCGGTATGCCCGGTACGCCCGGGACGTATGCCCAGCCGGGCGCGCCGGTCCCCGGCATGCCCTTCCCCGGCACCGAAGGGGCGGCGGCCCACCAGCCGCAGCCCGGAGCCCTCCCGCCGGCCATGGACCCGGCGGCGCACCCGGGCGCGTACCAAGCCCAGGCCCCTGGCCAGGCTCCGGGTCAGGCCCCCGGTCAGCCCGGTGTCCCCGAGGTCCCCGTCGACCCCCGGGCCGGCGGCTGGCCGACCGTTACGCCGGAGCAGCGTCAGCGGTCCGTGCACGGCGCGCCGCTCGGCTTCACGGCGGCGGTCGAGCTGTCCTCCGAGCGGCTGCTGAAGGCGAAGCAGAAGCCGAAGAAGCAGAACCCGGCGGCCCGCTTCAAGTTCGGCGCCAAGAAGGAGGAGGCCGAGCGGCAGCGCAAGCTGGAGCTGATCCGTACGCCCGTCCTGTCCTGCTACCGCATCGCGGTCATCAGCCTCAAGGGCGGCGTCGGCAAGACGACGACCACCACCGCCCTCGGGGCGACGCTGGCCACCGAGCGCCAGGACAAGATCCTCGCGATCGACGCCAACCCCGACGCCGGTACGCTCGGCCGCCGGGTGCGCCGCGAGACGGGCGCGACCATCCGCGACCTCGTCCAGGCGATCCCGCACCTCAACAGCTACATGGACATCCGCCGTTACACGTCCCAGGCGCCCTCCGGACTGGAGATCATCGCCAATGACGTGGACCCGGCCGTCTCCACGACCTTCAACGACGAGGATTACCGGCGCGCCATAGACGTGCTGGGCAAGCAGTACCCGATCATCCTCACCGACTCGGGCACCGGTCTCCTCTACAGCGCGATGCGCGGGGTCCTCGACCTCGCCGACCAGCTGATCATCATCTCCACGCCGTCCGTGGACGGCGCGAGCAGCGCCAGCACCACCCTCGACTGGCTGGCCGCGCACGGCTACGGCGAGCTGGTCTCGCGCAGCATCACCGTGATCTCGGGGGTCCGGGAGACCGGAAAGATGATCAAGGTCGAGGACATCGTCTCCCACTTCGAGACGCGCTGCCGGGGCGTCGTGGTCGTGCCCTTCGACGAGCATCTGGCCACCGGCGCCGAGGTCGATCTGGAGATGATGCGGCCGAAGACCCGCGAGGCGTACTTCCACCTGTCCGCCATGGTCGCCGAGGACTTCGTCCGCGCCCAGCAGCAACAGGGCCTGTACGCGGCTCCCCACCAGGCCCCGCCGATGCCGGGCGGCTACGCGCCCGCTCCCGCGCCTGCTCCCGAGGCGCAGTACAACCCGTACGGCCAGGGCATGCCCCCGGCCCAGCCGGGCCCGTACGCACAGCAGCCCCAGCATCCCCAGCAGCCGCCCCAGCCGGACGGCTGGTCCCTGCCGCCGCAGCAGTAGGCACATGGGAAAGCGGAGGGCCCCGGGCGCGTACATCGCGCCCGGGGCCCTCCGTCGTAGCGTGCGCTAGCCGGCGACGACCGCAGCCTCGTGCGCGGCGACCAGGTCGCGCGCCTGCTTCACGTCCTGGGCCATGCGGTCCAGCAGCGCGTCGATGGACGCGAACTTCTCCATGCCGCGCAGATACGCGAGGAAGTCCACGGCCGCGTGCATCCCGTAGAGGTCGAGGCCGACGCGGTCGATGGCGTAGGCCTCCACCGTCCGCTCGGTCGCGTCGAACTGCACGTTCGTCCCGACCGAGATGGCGGCGGGCATGGCCTCGCCGTCGACGGTCAGCCAGCCCGCGTACACCCCGTCGGCCGGGATCGCGGTGTGCGGCAGGGTCTCCACGTTGGCCGTGGGGAAGCCGAGCTCGCGGCCGCGCTGGGCGCCGCGCACGACGACGCCCTCCACGCGGTGCGGCCGGCCGAGGATCTCCATGGCGCCCGCGACGTCGCCCTCGGCGACCAGCCGCCGGGTCAGCGTCGAGGAGAACGGCAGCCCGCCGCCCGCGTCGCCCGAGACGAAGAGGTCGATGACCTCGACGTCGAAGTCGTAGGTGCCGCCGAGCTCCTTGAGGAATTCGACGTTGCCCGCGGCCCGGTGGCCGAAGCGGAAGTTGGGGCCCTCGACGACGAGCTTGGCGTGCAGCTTGTCGACCAGCACCTTGACCACGAAGTCGGCGGGCGACAGCTTCGAGAACTCCGCCGTGAACGGCAGGACCAGCACCGCGTCCACGCCCAGCTCGGCGATCAGCTCCGCGCGCCGGTGGTGGGGCGCCAGCAGCGGCGGGTGGCTGCCGGGGCGCACGACCTCGCTGGGATGCGGGTCGAAGGTGACCACGACCGAGGGAACGCCCAGCGACCTCGCCCGGTCCACCGCACGACCGATGATCAACTGGTGTCCGCGGTGCACGCCGTCGTACGAGCCGATGGTGACGACGCTGCGCCCCCAGTCCTGGGGGATGTCCTCCAAGCCACGCCAGCGCTGCACTGTCCCCGCTCCTCGCCCGAACCCGAACCTTTGTCTGTCTGATGACGCAGGTCTAAGAGTGCCATGCCGGTTGGCGGCGTCCCGCATCGGCCGGTGCGGTGCCGGTCACGTCGGCTGGGTGCGTGGGATCCGATGCGCCCCCCTGACCCCCTCCACCCCCCTTCTCACGCCCTGCGGTCAGGCGGATACGGGCGCTCGGGCCCACGACCACGGCCCACTGGGCTGGCGCGGATTTCAGCCAACCGCGAACCTGGCCGCCGAAGACCGGGATCTCCCGGGCGAGCTGGGTCAGTCTCCGGTCGAAGCAGGCGGCGCCCTCGGGCGTACGCGCCATCAGCAGGCCCGTGCGGTGCACGAGGTCACGGGTGCGGGCCTCGGTGCGCTCGGCCGCGCCCGCGGCCACCGCGCGCAGCAGGGCGTCGAGGACGGTGGCGTCACGGTCGTACGGCCCGTACTCCTCGCGTTCCATCAGCACTTCGAGCAGTTCCTGGCGCAATGGGCGCGAGGTGGCCGTGCCGGGGTCGGCGAGGACGGGCGCGAGGGCGCGGCGCACCTGGGGCGTCCCGGTGCGCAGCAGGTCGACGACGAGCGGGAAGAGCACGGAACGGGTGGTGGGGCCGCACTCCAGGCGGCGGTCGACGAAGTCGGCGGCGTTGGCCGCGCCCTCGGGGCGGTGGTCGACGTGCTCTCGCACCAGCGTGGTGATCCGGCGGGCCAGGGTGGCGGGGGCGGAGATCCCGGCGAGGGTGCGCAGCACGGCGGCGGGCCGCTCCCCCGGCTCGTACAGGCGCGCCCGGAAGGCGTCGAGCACCTGGTCGGGGTGGGTGCCCAGGGCGGGGGCGAGCATGTCGGGCGGGAGGTCGGGCTCGCCCGTGGCGAAGCCCGCGAGGGCCTGTGGGAGGTACCGGGCGCGGGTGTCGGGGTCGCGGACGAGCAGGGCGAGCGCGGTGCCGTGCAGGGTGCCCTCGTCGGGCCGCTCCAGGAGGGCGAGCGCGGCGTAGCGCAGCAGCTCGCGGTCGGCGGACGTGACGACGTGCGGGGCGGTGCGCAGCGCGTACGCGGCGGCGGCCACGTGGCGCTCGACGCGGTCGTCGTGGGCCCAGCGGTCCACGGCCCGGCACAGCGCGGACGGCTCGTCCTCGGCCAGGGCGGCCAGCAGTTCGTCGGCCCGGGGGTGGGCGGCCTCCACCAGCGCCTCGGTCAGGTCGTCCACGGCCCGGCGGCGGTGGGTATGGAGGAGGGCCTGGGCGGCGGTGGCGACGGTGAGGCGGACCCTGGCCCCGGCGGGGGTGATCTGGAGGGGGCGCTCGTCGGCGAACCAGCGGCACAAGAGGGGCTGCGCGGCGCAGGGGTCGGCGGTGAAGAGGGTCACGACGGCGGTCAGGAACCGGTCGGCGAGCGATGCCGCGGCGTCGCCGGACGTACGCCGACGGGCGGGCGGCGCGGCGGCCGCGGCACCCTTACGGGCGGGGCCGTCGGCGGCGTCGCGCTCGCCGGCCTCGCCGCCCTCGTCCGGCATGGCGGGCGTGGTGGGCACCTGTGGTTCCTGAGGCTCTACCTCTACGTCTGCCCCTACCTCCAGCTCCACCTCCAGCTCGATGGACTCGATCGGCTCGTCCGGCCCGGCGGGCTCCTGGGCTCCGCCCGGCTCCTGACCGTCGGCGGAACGGGTCCGGGCCCACGCGTCCGACCATCCCTCGCTGTACGGCACACCGGGTTCGCGAGGCTCGTGGGGCTCGTAGGCCCCGGGGTGGGCGGAGGTGTAGGAGATGACGCGCTCCTCCTCCGGGACGGCCTTCCGGGGCCGCCCCAGCACCGGGGGGCGCCCGGCACCGTTCCACTCCTCCCCCGCGCCCCGCGTCTGGCCGGGGACACGCGCCGCCCGGCCACCCCAGGGGGCGCGCGCGTCGCCGTACGCCCCGTCGTCCGGCCGCCCGCGCCCGTTGGCGCCCTGCCCCTGTCCGGGCACCCATGCCGCGCCGCGTCCCCGGGCGCCGCCGGACGCGCGGTCCGCCCGGCCGTTCCCCGCGGCCCCGCGCCCGTCGGCCCAGTCGGACGCCTCCGGCTCGCCCCCACCGCTCCCCGCGGCGTGCCAGGCCGCACCGGCGCAAGCCGCCGCAGGCCCCCCGCGCCGGGCCCCCGCCCGGGGCGCTCCCCGCTCTTCGCCGGCCCGAGCCTCGTCCGCGCCGCCGTCCGGAGCGCCTCGGCCCGCGATGCGGCCTGCGGCACCGGCATCTGCGGCAGCGGCCGCCGCCCTGGACGTCCCACGTGCATCGTCCGACTCACCGATCCCGGCCCCGGGAGACCCTGCGGCGTACCCAGCGCCACGGCCCCCGTCCGGCGCCGGGGCACCGCTTTGCCCCGGGACCCGCCCGGCCATGCCGGGCCCCTGGACTCGGGCCCCGTTCACGCCGGCCCCGGCGGTCCCATGGGCCCCACCCGTCCCGGCCCGGTGCGCACCGGACCCTGGCGTGTCCGCCCTGGCCGCACCACCGGCAGCGCGCGCCCCCGCGCGCCCCCCAGCCGCCCGCGCCCCACCGCGCCCGGCCCCGCCGGCCCCGTGGGCCCTCTCCCCGTCTCCCCCGTCTCCCTCCCCGGCTCCGCCGGCCCGGGCCGCATCCCCGCGCGACTGCCCCGGCACCGCCGCCCGCGCCGTCCCGTCCGCCGACTCCGCCGACCCCGTCGACGGCGGGGCCGACAGGGCCGCCGCCTCCGGCATGACACCCGGGGGCGGGCCGTCGGCCGGGATCAGGACGCGCAGGAGCTCCAGGCGGTCGGCGAGGCCGAGCGGCAGCCGCAGCCAGAACCAGGGGCCGAACTCCGCGAGGCCGCCCAGCGTGCGTCCGGCCTCGCTGTCGAAGCCCCCGACGGCCAGGGAGCGGGCCGTGACGCGCTCGGCCAGGAGGCGGAGCACCCCCAGGTACGGCGTGGCGTCGGGGACGCGCAGCAGGGTCTCGCCCAGGAGGTGGGCGGCCCACCAGGCGGGGTCGCCGAGGCGACGGCCGGCGCCCTCCTCCTTGGCCTCCGCCTCCGCGGCCCGCTGGGAAAGGGTCTCGATGGCGTGGACGAGGGCGCTCAGGCGGCGGGAGAGCTCCGTCGGGCCCGAGCGCCGGGCGAGCAGGAGCATGGCCTGGAGCACTGGCCCGATCCGGTGGCGCGGAACCGGCAGCGGGCGCGGCGGCTCGGCCGGGCCCCCGCCGCGCTTACGGCGGCCCTTCGTCCCGCCGCGGCCGGCCGCGGAGCCGGGCGGCGGCGGCACATGGCCGCCCGGCGTGGGCAGCGGGCCCTTCCCGCCCGTGCGGGAGGGCAGCCGCACGGCGGCCTCGGCGGGCGGGCCCGCCGGCTCGTACCAGCGGTGGACCAGCGCGTAGAGCGCGGCGTCGAGGTCCAGGTGGGAGCCCTGCACCCAGTCGGCGAACTCCTCGTGGGCGAAGCGGTAGCCGGAGCCGGCCGGGACGAGCAGCCCCTCCGTGAGGACGGCGGAGGCCCAGCCCGTGCGCCAGGGGAACAACTCCTCGAACGCCTCCCGCTCCAGCTCCCCCTGCCCCGGGCCGAGGCAGCGCCGGGCGGCCTCGTGGACCTGCCCGGCCACCCGGGCCGCGAGCCGGCGGACGGCGGGTCCGCGCAGCGGCGGGCGGCGGGACGCGGCGAGGCGCACGGCGATGCGCAGACAGATCAGGTCCAGGTAGGCGGAGAAGACGCCCCACCGGTCGGGGGCGGCCTCACCGGTGCCTCCGGCGCCCACCGTGCCGTCGGGCAGCGCCGCCCGGACCTCGGCGAGCAGCCGCAGGGCGAGGGGGTGGGCGGCGTCGGCGGGGTCGACGGCGCCCGGGGGGATGCCGTAGGAGGCCCGGACCTCGGCGGCCTGGGCGTGGGTGAGCCCGGGCAGCCGTGAGCAGGGCGGCAGGGCCCGGGGACCCGAGGGCGGGGGCAGGGCGCACGGGCCGCCGCCGGGGCGGTGGAGGACGCCGGTCGGGAAGAGGGCGCCGGCGGTCTCCCAGTGCTCGGGGCGGCAGGCGACGATCAGCCGGGAGGAGGTCTCCTCCAGCCAGCGGACGGTCGCGGTGGTCCAGGCGGGCAGGGCGTGGGCGAGGACGGGCGGCATCTCCTCGGGCCCGTCGAGGAGGACGAGCAGGGGGTGCCCGACCCGGCGGGCGAGCCCGGCGACGGCCTCGGGCGTGGCGGCGGAGGTGTCCCCGATGGTGCCGGCGGGGCCCGCCGAGGCGGTGACGATGCGCCCGGCGGCCTTGAGGGACCGGGCGATGGCGTCCCGGACGCTCTCGTCGCCCACGCGCAGGTCCGCGCCGCGCAGCCAGAGGGTGGGCGCGGGCTGGGCGCCGCGCGCCCGGCGGCCGGCGAGCGCGCCGAGCTCGGTGGTCCGGCCCGTCCCGGGGTCGCCCACGAGGCCGAGCACCAGGGCGTCGCTCTCCGCACCGGGCTCCCCGTCCAGGAAGCGGGCGAACTCCCGCTCGGTCTCGGGGCGCTCCACGGGGTCGCGCCAGACGCGCGGGGTGACGACCGAGCCCAGGGCGGTGGCGGTGAGCTGGAGGGCGCCGGCCAGATTGAGGTCGGAGCCGAAGGCGGGGACGGTGGCGGAGTTGCGGTCGAGGAGCTCGGCGAGCGCCCCGCCCGGGCAGGACGCCGCGGCGGCCCGGAGCGGGATGGCGAATCCGGCGGCCCGGCGGTCGGCCTGGAGCGCGGTACCGAGGACGGCGACGACCGCCCCCGTACGGGCGTCGAGAACGGGCCCGCCGGTGGCCTCCTCGCCGAGCCGCAGCCCGGAGCGGCCGGACAGGGACAGCTCCAGCGCGGCGCCGAGCAGATGGAAGCGGTCGGTGGCGGTGTAGGTGACCGGGACGTCACCGATGATCCGCGCGTCGTACCAGCGCCCGGCGCGCAGCCGGACGTCCTTCTCGCCCTCGAAGCCCACGGCCGCGGCGACCGGCAGCGGGGGGACGCACAGGCCCTCGGTGCGCACCAGTGCCAGGTCGTACTCGGGCAGTGGCGTGACGTTCTCAGCGCCGACGACGCAGGTCAGATCGCCCGAGGCGTGGAGCACCAGCCGGGCCAGTCCATCGACCGCCTCATGGCTGGTGATCAGGGTGCCGCGGTCGTCGGCGAGGAATCCCGTACCCCGCTCGCGGCCCGCGAGGTCGCGAATGCGTACGAGTGATTCCTCGGCATCGGTCCGCCGACCGTTCATCTCCGTCGAACCTCCCCGGCGTGCTGGTCCCCACGACGGTAGGCAGCGGATGATCGGCGAAACCAGATCACATCCTGAACGCGCCCCCTTCCACCCCCCTGGTTCACTCCGAGCGCCTGCCCGTTGGGGTGAATCATCCGTCCCGGATGGATAGAGACCAGTGGGAGGGGGACCGTGGGGCGGGGGGGCGTCGTGACGACGCGCTCCCCGCCCCACGGTGGGTCCGGCCGGAGCCGGAAAAGGGCCGGGGCCGGGAAAGGGCCGGCCAGGCCCGCCGGCTCGGCTAGACGAAGACCGCCAGGCTCTTGGCCCGTCCGCCCTGGTTCTCCACCAGCACGAGGAAGCGGCCGTCCGGTCCGTAGACCGCGATCGGGCCCGTGGTGTCGAACAGCGGCACCTTGATCCGGACGCCGTTGGCCAGCAGCTTGGCCTGCTCCTCGTTCACATCCCAGCGCTGGAAGGCGGCGGCCGCCGCCTCGGCGACAGGCATCACGCTCAGCTCCTCCTGGAGCTGCTCGAGCGTGCGGGCGTCGCCGATCCCGTAGGGGCCGACGCGGGTGCGCCGCAGCGCCGTGAGGTGGCCGCCGACGCCCGTGTCGGCGCCCAGGTCACGGGCGAGCGCCCGGACGTAGGTGCCGGAGGAGCAGACGACGGACACCAGCAGGTCCTGCACCGGGGTGCCGTCCTCCGCCTGGGCGGGGATCACGGCGTGGAGGGTGAAGGACGAGACGGTCACCGGACGGGCGGGGATCTCGAAGTCCTCGCCCTCGCGCGCCCGCTTGTACGAGCGCACGCCGTCGATCTTGATCGCGCTGACCTTGGACGGGACCTGCATGATCGCGCCGGTGAGCTTGGCGATGCCCGCGTCCATGGCCTCCCGGGTGACCCCGGAGGCGTCGGTGGAGGAGGTGATCTCCCCCTCCGCGTCGTCGGTCACCGTGTTCTGCCCGAGGCGGATGGTGGCCACGTACTCCTTCTCGGTCAGCGCGAGGTGACCGAGGAGCTTGGTGGCCCGCTCGAGGCCGAGGACGAGCACGCCGGTCGCCATCGGGTCGAGCGTCCCCGCGTGGCCGACGCGCCGGGTACGGGCGATGCCCCGCATCTTGGCGACGACGTCGTGCGAGGTGAAGCCGGCCGGCTTGTCGACGATGACCAAGCCGTCCGGACCGCTGTACTTCTCCTTCATCAGGCGCCGGCGCCCTTTTCGTCGGTCGCGTCCTCATCGTTCTCGCCCGGCTTGCGGTACGGGTCCGCCTCGCCGGCGTACGTGGCGCCCGAGGACGCATCGCGCACCTGGGCGTCCGAGGTGCGCGCCCGGTCGAGGAGGTCCTCAATCGTCCGGGCGTTCTCCGGCAGGGCGTCCGCCACGAAGGTCAGCGTCGGCGTGAACTTGGTGCCCGCCGCCCGGCCGACCTCGGAGCGCAGGATGCCCTTGGCGCTCTCCAGTCCGGCGGCGACGCTGGCCCGCTCCTCGTCGTCACCGTAGACCGTGTAGAAGACCGTAGCCTCCCGCAGGTCACCGGTGACCCGGGTGTCCGTGATGGTCACATGCGAGCCGAGCCGCGGGTCCTTGATTCCGCGCTGCAGCTTCCGGGCGATGACCTCGCGGATGAGGTCCGCCAGCCTCTTCGCCCGCGCGTTGTCGGCCACTGGTCCGTCTCCTTCTCGTCTTCCTGCATTGTGCTCTCGGCGCCGCCGACGCGCTCAGTCGTCGTGCTCGCCGTGGAACCGCCGTCGTACCGACAGCAGCTCCACCTCGGGCCGTGCGGCGACCAGGCGCTCACAGCGGTCCAGTATGTCCGTGAGGTGCCCCGGGTCCCCGGACACCGCCGCCACCCCGATGGTGGCCCGGCGGTAGAGGTCCTGTTCGCCGACCTCCGCCACGCTCACCGCGTATTTGCGGTGGAGCTCGGCGACGATCGGACGGACGACGGAGCGCTTCTCCTTCAGCGACCGGACGTCGCCGAGGAGGATGTCGAAGGACAGAGTCCCTACATACATGTGTAACGGGTGAGGCCCACCCGGGAGGCGTGAGGTGTGCCCGTACGTGGTGTACGGACTCCTCGAACCGTACACGCAACGGCCGGGGCCGATCGACGGAAATATTTTCCGCCGACCGGCCCCGGTCGAGCTACACGGTTCAGCCGCGCGGCTTCTCGCGCATCTCGTACGTCGCGATGACGTCGTCGATCTTGATGTCGTTGAAGTTTCCGAGGTTGATACCGCCCTCGAAGCCTTCGCGGATCTCGGTGACGTCGTCCTTGAAACGACGCAGACCAACGATGTTGAGCTCCTCCGCGATGACCTTGCCGTCGCGGATGAGGCGCGCCTTGGTGTTGCGCTTGACCTCGCCGGAGCGGATGAGAACACCCGCGATGTTGCCCAGCTTGGACGAGCGGAAGATCTCGCGGATCTCCGCCGTACCGAGCTCGACCTCTTCGTACTCCGGCTTCAGCATGCCCTTGAGGGCCGCCTCGATCTCCTCGATCGCCTGGTAGATGACCGAGTAGTAGCGGACGTCGACGCCCTCGCGCTCGGCCATCTGCGTGGCACGGCCCTCGGCGCGGACGTTGAAGCCGATGACGATGGCGTCGGAGCCGGTCGCCAGGTTGATGTCCGACTCGGTGACCGCACCCACACCGCGGTGCAGCACGCGGATCTCGACCTCTTCGCCGACGTCGAGCTGGAGCAGCGAGGACTCGAGAGCCTCCACCGAACCGGACGCGTCGCCCTTGATGATGATGTTGAGATCCTGCACCAGACCGGCCTTGAGCACCTTGTCGAGGTCCTCGAGGGACACCCGGCGGGTGCGCTTGGCGAAGGCGGCGTTGCGCTCGCGCGCAGCGCGCTTCTCGGCGATCTGGCGGGCCGTACGGTCCTCGTCGACGACGAGGAAGTTGTCGCCGGCGCCCGGGACGTTGGTCAGACCGAGGACGAGGACCGGAGTCGACGGACCCGCCTCCTCCACGTTCTGGCCCTTGTCGTCGAGCATCGCGCGGACACGACCGTAGGCGTCACCGGCGACCATCGTGTCGCCGACGCGGAGGGTACCGCGCTGGACGAGGACGGTGGCCACGGCGCCGCGACCGCGGTCGAGGTGGGCCTCGATCGCGATGCCCTGCGCGTCCTGCTCCGCGTTGGCGCGCAGGTCGAGCGCGGCGTCGGCGGTGAGGACGACGGCCTCGAGCAGCTTGTCGATGTTCAGGCCCTGCTTGGCGGAGATGTCGACGAACATCGTGTCGCCGCCGTACTCCTCGGCCACCAGACCGAACTCGGTCAGCTGACCGCGGACCTTGGTCGGGTCGGCACCCTCGACGTCGATCTTGTTGACCGCGACCACGATCGGCACGTCGGCCGCCTTGGCGTGGTTCAGGGCCTCGATCGTCTGCGGCATGACACCGTCGTTGGCCGCCACCACGAGGATCGCGATGTCGGTCGACTTGGCACCACGGGCACGCATGGCGGTGAACGCCTCGTGACCCGGGGTGTCGATGAAGGTGATCTTGCGCTCTTCGTCGTTGACCTCGGTCGCGACCTGGTAGGCACCGATGTGCTGGGTGATGCCACCGGCCTCGCCCGCGACCACGTTGGTCTTGCGGATCGCGTCGAGGAGTCGCGTCTTACCGTGGTCGACGTGACCCATGACGGTCACGACCGGCGGACGCGCGACGAGCATTTCCTCGCCGCCCTCGTTCTCACCGAACTCGATGTCGAAGGACTCGAGCAGCTCGCGGTCCTCCTCCTCGGGGCTGACGATCTGAACCTGGTAGTTCATCTCGCCGCCGAGGAGCAGCAGCGTCTCGTCGGAGACGGACTGCGTGGCGGTGACCATCTCGCCGAGGTTCATCATCACGGCGACGAGCGACGCCGGGTTGGCGCCGATCTTCTCCGCGAAGTCGGTGAGGGAGGCACCACGGGAGAGACGGATCGTCTCGCCGCCGCCGCGCGGCAGCATCACGCCGCCCACGGACGGGGCCTGCATGGCCTCGTACTCCTGGCGACGCTGGCGCTTGGACTTGCGGCCACGACGGGCCGGACCACCGGGACGGCCGAAGGCGCCCTGCGTGCCACCACGGGCACCCGGACCACCGGGACGACCGCCGAAGCCGCCACCCGGACGACCGGCGAAGCCGCCGCCGCCACCGCCACCGGGGCCACCGCCACCGGGACGGCCGGCGAAGCCGCCGCCACCACCGGGACGACCGCCGCCACCCGGACCGGCCGGACGACCGGCGAAGCCGGGACGACCGGCGCCGCCACCGGGACGACCAGCGCCGCCACCGGGACCGCGACCGCCGCCACCGGGGCCCGGACGCGGGCCGGCAGCCGGACGCTGCGGCATCATGCCCGGGTTCGGGCGGTTACCGGCCGGAGCGCCGCCGGGACGCGGGGCGCCACCGGGGGCACCCTGCGGACGGGGCATGCCGCCCGGGGTCGGACGGGCACCGCCCTGACCCTGCGGACGCGGGGCACCGCCGGGGCCGCCCTGCGGACGCGGGGCACCCGGACCGCCGGCACCCGGACGCGGGGCGCCACCCGGACGGGGGGCCTGAGGACGGGCCATGCCGGTGGAGCCACCGGAGGTGAAGGGGTTGTTGCCCGGACGGGGACCGGCCGGACGGGCGCCACCGGGACGCGGGGCACGCTCGCCGGGGCCACCGGCACGCGGGGCACGCTCGCCACCGGGACGGCCACCCTCACGCTGGGCGGGACCCGGACGGGCGCCACCGGGGCGCGGGGCACCGGGACGCGGCGCGGCGGGGCGCTCGGACGGCGTGGCCGGGGCCGGGGCCGGCGCGGAGAACTCCGCGGCGGGCACCGGGGTGACCGGAGCCGGCTTGGCCGGGGCGGCCGGAGCGGGCTTCGGGCCCGGACGCGGACCGGGCGTCGGCGCGGAGCCGGCGGCCGGCGTCGCCGCGGCGGGCTTGGGGGCCGCGGCCGGCTTGGGGGCCGGGGCGGCGGGACGGGGGGCCTGTGCACCCGGAGTGGGGGCACCAGGCTTCGCGGGCGCTGCCTTGCGCGGCGCCGCGGGCTTCGCAGCGGACTTGCCGGCGCTGCCGCCGGGCCCCTGCAATGCGTCAGTCAACTTACGGACGACCGGCGCCTCGATGGTCGAGGACGCCGAACGGACGAATTCACCAAGTTCTTGGAGCTTGGCCATGACGACCTTGCTCTCCACTCCGAACTCCTTGGCGAGTTCGTATACCCGGACCTTAGCCACTTCGCTCCTTCTAGGTCCGGGTGTCCGCCGGACCGTCGCTACTTCATGGGCGTACTCATCGCGTACTCATCGAGTGCTCATCGCAATCTCGACCTACTTCCAACTCGCGAGGTACCTGACATGGGTCTCCCCCGCGTGTGAACGCGGGGCCGATCTCTACTGCTGACCGGTCTGTTCGATATACCGGCGAAGTTCCGCCGTGTCGAGCGGCCCCGGGACCTTGAAGGCCCGGAGAAACGCCCGGCGGCGCACCGCCAGATCGAGGCAGACCAGTGTGGGATGCACGGAGGCACCCCGGCCGGGCAGCGTACCGCGAGGGTCGGGGACGCACGATCCCTCGATCACCACGGTCCGCAGCAGTTCACCCTTGGCCGCTCGCTCCCGGCACCCCACACAGGTGCGCTCAGGGCATGCGCGGGCATGCGTCCGGCCAGACACTGATTAAGTCTACCTCCCCGCGCGGACCTCACCCCTTCGGGGCACTGGTCGTGCGCGTATGCGTTTCGGCCATGATCGGCTGGTTTCCCGGGCCCTTCCCGGCTCCGCCAAGGGCGGAAGCGGCCCGGCAAGGTCGTTTTACGGACCTTTCGGGGCCGCTCGGGGCGCCGTGTGCGCGCCCCCCGCCGCTTCCGGACGCCGGTACGCGACTCAGTCGCGCTCGGACGGCTGCTCGGTGTCCGGACGGATGTCGATCCGCCAGCCGGTCAGCCGGGCCGCGAGCCGGGCGTTCTGCCCTTCCTTGCCGATGGCGAGGGAGAGCTGGTAGTCGGGGACGGTCACCCGGGCGGAGCGGGCGGCCATGTCGACGACCTCCACCTTGCTCACCCGAGCGGGGGACAGCGCGTGCGCCACCAGCTCGGCCGGGTCGTCCGACCAGTCGACGATGTCGATCTTCTCGCCGTGCAGCTCGGCCATGACCGCGCGGACACGGCCGCCCATCGGGCCGATGCAGGCACCCTTGGCGTTGAGGCCGGAACGGGTCGAACGCACCGCGATCTTGGTGCGGTGACCGGCCTCGCGGGCGATGGCGGCGATCTCCACCGAGCCGTCCGCGATCTCCGGGACCTCCATGGCGAAAAGCTTCTTCACCAGGTTGGGGTGGGTACGCGAAAGGGTCACGGACGGGCCGCGGACACCCTTGGCCACACGGACGACATACGTCCGCAGCCGGGTGCCGTGCTTGTACTCCTCGCCCGGTACCTGCTCCTGGACCGGCAGGATGGCTTCCAGCTTGCCGATGTCGACCAGGACGTTCTTGGGGTCCTTGCCCTGCTGCACGACGCCCGCGACGACGTCGCCCTCACGGCCGGCGAACTCACCGAAAGTGATCTCGTCCTCGGCGTCGCGCAGACGCTGGAGGATGACCTGCTTCGCGGTGGTCGCGGCGATCCGGCCGAAGCCGGAGGGGGTGTCGTCGAACTCGCGGGGCTCCTCGCCCTCGGCGAGGTCCTGCGGGTCCTCCTTGGCCCACACCGTCACATGTCCGGTCGACCGGTCCAGCTCCACGCGGGCGCGGCGGCGGCTTCCCTCGGTGCGGTGGTAGGCGATGAGGAGGGCCGACTCGATCGCCTCGACCAGCAGGTCGAAGGAGATCTCCTTCTCTCGCACCAGACCCCGCAGGGCACTCATGTCGATGTCCACGGCTACGCCTCCTCTTGAATCTCGTCGGATTCGTCTTCATCGGCCGCGGCGTCGCCCGCGGCCGTCTTGCGGTTGAACTCGATCTCCACACGCGCCTTCGCGATCTCGGCGAAGGCCAGGCGGCGGGCGGTGGGCTTGCGGCCCTTGACGCCCGGCACCTCCAGGTCGAGCCCCTCGTCGTCCACGGCGACGATCCGCGCGACGAGCTCGCCGCCCTCGGCGAGCTGTACCTTGATCAGCCGGCCGGTGGCCCGGACATAGTGCCGGAGCTGCGTCAGGGGACGGTCGGCACCCGGAGAGGTGACCTCGAGAACGTAGGGGGCTCCGCCCATCGCATCGGTCTCGTCGAGCGCGGCGGAGATGTCGCGGCTCAGGTCCGCGCACGCGTCCAGCTGGACGCCCTCGTCGGAATCGACCACGATGCGCAGCACACGCCGCTTTCCGGCCGGTGTCACCTCGACCTCTTCCAGCTCCAGCTCCCGCGCGCTCACGAGAGGGGCCAGCAGCTCGCGCAGCCGCTCGCTCTGGGTGGTGCTCATCCGGGTGACTCCTCGGCCGCGTGTGCTGTTGTGGGAAAGACGCGTGTCAGGTCAAAGCCTATCTGTTCCGGCAGCCGACTGACGATTCGGTGCCCGGTCCACGGCCGACGGGTCCCACGCCGGTACGCTCGCGTGCGGCGATCACTCGGGGCCAGACCCGTGGGAACGCCCGCCCCACCAGGACCCCGACGGGCCGGCGTGCCCGGCGCGCCGCACAGAGCCCACCAGGCGGAAAGAGGAACGTGCCGCTCACGACGACGACGCGGGGCGCGAATGGCCCGCGCAGACGCAGGGTACTGGCGGGTGGTGCCGCCGCCCTGCTGGCCGGCGGCGGCGGGGCGCTGCTCTCCGCCTGTTCCTCCGCCTCCTCCGGCGGCGGCCCGGACGCCGCCGAACGCTCCCCCGGCGCGGCACGGCTGAGGGAGCGTGCGGCGCGGGACACCGCCGCGCTCCTGGAGCGGTACGACGCCACGCTCGCCGCGCACACCGCCCTGACGGCCCGGCTGCGGCCGCTGCGGGCCGAAGTCGCGCGGCACGCCGAGGCGTTCGCCGCCCCCGGGCCGGAGTCCCCGTCAGCTTCCACCTCCGCCTCGGCGTCGCCCGCCGCGCCGGCCGCGCGCGTCGAGGTGCCCGGGGAGGAGAAGGCGGCGCTGGCCGCCCTCGCGGACGCCGAGCGGCGCACCGCCGACGCCCGGACCGCCGCCCTGGGCTCCGCGCCGCCCGAGCTCGCCCGGCTCCTCGCCTCGGTGGCGGCGGCGGGCGCGGCGCACGCCTATCTGCTGACGGAGGGCGGCTCATGACGACGGCTCGGACCGGGCGCGCCCGGCAGGAGACGGTGGCCGCCGCGCAGGCGGCGCTCGCGGCCGAGCACGCGACGGTCTACGGCTACGGGATCGTCGGCGGGCGCGTCGACGACACGCGGGCGGGCGAGGCCCGTGAGGCCCACGACGCCCACCGGGCCCGGCGGGACGCGATGAGCCGCGCGGTACGGGCGCTGGATGCCGAGCCGGAGGCGGCCGCCGCCGCGTACGCCCTGCCCTTTCCCGTGGCGGACGGGGAGGCGGCGGTGCGGCTCGCGGCGGAGCTGGAGCGGCGGCTGACGGCGGTCTACGCCGATCTCGTCCGGGCCGCCACGGGGAGTCTGCGCGCCGAGGCGGCGGCCGGGCTGCGGGAGGCGGCGGTCCGGGCGGTGCGCTGGAGCGGTGGCAGCGTAGCCTTCCCTGGGCTCGCCGATCGGGCCTGATCAGCACAGAAGGCAGGAAAGGGAACGCTCAGGGATGGCCATCACGAACGACCGCCTCGAACCGCCGCAGCGGCTGGTTCGGACCCTGGGCGCGGACCCCGCCGCCGGCGAGGACGCCCGCCGGTGGCTCTCGGACCTCCCGGACATCGCCCGGGAGTGGCTGACGCGCTGGGAGCTGACACCCGAACGGGTGCAGTGTCCCGGCGGCCGCACCAGCATGGTCGTCCTCGTCCGGCAGGCCGACGGCACGCCCGCCGCGCTCAAGCTCTCCCCGCCCGACGGCACGACCGCGGCCGAGCACGCCGCGCTCGCCCACTGGGACGGCCGCTCGGCCGTCCGCCCGCTGCGCGTGGACGCCGAGGGCGGTGCTCTGCTCCTGGAGCGGCTGCACGCCGACGTCAGCCTGCGTTCGCTGGCCGAGCAGAAGGCGCAGCTGGAGGCGGCGGCGACGCTCCAGCGGCTATGGGTGGCGCCGCCCGAGGAGCACTCTCTCGCCACCGTGACCGACCGCTCGGCGGCGCTGGCCGAGGCGCTGCGCGCGTGGCGCGAGCTGCCGTGGGCGGCGGACGCCCGGGAGCTGGTCGACGAGGCCGTCGAACTGCGGGACGGTCTGACGGCGGACGCCCCGGCGGAGCCGCCGACGCTGCTGCACGGCGAGTACCACCAGGGCAACGTCCTGGCCGCCGACCGTGTGCCGTGGCTGGCGATCGCGCCCCGCCCGCTGGTGGGCGAGCGGGCGTACGACCTGGCGTGGCTGGTGCGCGACCGGCTCGACACGCTGCTGGCGGCGCCGGGCGCGGCGGCCGCGGCGCGGCGGCGGGTGACGAAGCTGGCGGAGTCCCTGGAGGTCGACGCGGACCGGCTGCGCGGGTGGACGGTGTTCCGGGCCGCGGCCGCCGGGATGCGGGAGCTGTCGCTGGGCGCGCGGGGCCGGGGCGAACTCCTCCTGGAGTTCGCGGACTTGCTGTAATACCGGCCGGGCCGGGCTCACCCCGGCAACGGCAGCGAAGCCCCCATCACCGCGTACGGACTCGCGGCACTTGGAAAGACCACATGGCGGGCCAGGTCGCGGTAGCCCAGCTTGCGGTAGAGCGCCCGGGCCGGGCTCTCCTTGTCGATGGCGGAGAGGATGGAGCGGGGCTCCGTCGCGTCGGCTGTGATCGTCGTGATGAGGGCGCGGCCGATCCGCCGGTTCTGGTAGGCGGGGTGGACGTGCAGCTCGGTGATGACGAAGGCCTCGTCCAGCCAGCCGTCCAGTCCGTTGGCGCGCAGATACGGCTCGACGACCGTGGACCACCAGTGCGAACGGTCGTTGGGCATGCCGTAGACGAAGCCCACCAGCCGGCCCTCGGGCGTGGTGGCCCCCAGGGCCCGGGCGCCGGGGCAGGTGAGGTGCCGGAGCACGATGTGGCGCCGGACGTCGACCTCCTCGATTGTCAGCCCGAAGGCGAGGGCCTGGACGGCCAGCGCCTCGTCCACCCGGGAGGCCAGGTCGAGCGGGCCGACCACGATGTCATCCATGCCCGGGAGGCTACCCATGTGCGATCCCGTGCCTCATCAGAACAGCACGCTCATGAACGCGCCGACTTCCCGGAAGCCCACGCGGCGGTAGGTGGCGCGCGCGGCGGTGTTGTAGTCGTTGACGTAGAGGCTCGCCACAGGAGCGACCTCGCGCAGCGCGTAGCCGAGCACGGCGGCCATGCCGGTCACGGACAGCCCCTTGCCCCGGTGCTCGGGGGCGACCCAGACGCCCTGGATCTGGCAGGCCAGGTCCGTGGCGGCGCCGATCTCGGCCTTGAAGACGACGCGGCCGTTCTCCACGCGGGCGAAGGAGCGCCCGGAGCCGACGAGCTCGGCGACGCGTGCCTGGTAGAGCAGGCCGCCGTCGCCGGCGAGCGGGGAGATGCCGACCTCCTCGGTGAACATGGCCACGCACGCGGGCATGATCGTCTCCATCTCGTCCTTGCGGACGCGGCGGACGAGGGGGTCGGGGGCGATCCCGGCGGGCATGGCCCGGGCGACCATGAGCGGCTGGTGGGGGCGGACCTCGCGAGCCGGACCCCAGTGGGGCTCCAGCAGGCTCCACAGCTCGGCCGTGGCCGGGGCGGGGCCGACGATGGAGGAGCAGCGGCGTCCGCTCCGGCGGGCGCGGTCGGCGAAGGCGCGTACGGCCTCGGGGCCGGCGCAGATGGGGACGAGGTTGGCGCCGGCGTAGCAGAGGGACTCCAGGCGACCGCCCGCGTACCAGCCCCACATCTCGCCGCCGAGCCGCCAGGGGTCGAGTCCGGCGATCTTGACCCGGGCTGCGACGAAGGCGTTGGCGACGGGATCGCGGTCGAGGACGGCGAGGGCGGCGTCGAGATCGCCGGGCTCCAGGACCCTGGTGGTGGTCGTCGTCAGCACGTGTCGCAATGCCTCACCGTCGCGGGCCCGAGGCCGGGGGGAATCAGGTCCTGGCACTGTACCTCCCGGCCCCGCCGCCCACCCGCCTTGCCGCCGATATGGCGCCGCCCCGCCCGGTGCGCGGACGGGGCGGGGCGGAAGCGGGGGTGCGGGCGGTCAGCCCGCGACGCTGATGGTGGGCTCGCCGGAGGCGACGCCGTCCTTCTCCATCTGCTCGGCGATCTTCATCGCCTCCTCGATGAGGGTCTCGACGATCTTCGACTCGGGGACGGTCTTGATGACCTCGCCCTTCACGAAGATCTGGCCCTTGCCGTTGCCGGAGGCGACGCCGAGGTCGGCCTCGCGGGCCTCGCCCGGGCCGTTGACGACGCAGCCCATGACAGCGACGCGCAGGGGCACCTCCATGCCCTCCAGGCCCGCGGTGACCTCCTCGGCCAGCTTGTAGACGTCGACCTGGGCGCGGCCGCAGGACGGGCAGGAGACGATCTCCAGGCGGCGCTGGCGGAGGTTGAGGGACTCCAGGATCTGGATGCCGACCTTGATCTCCTCGGCCGGCGGGGCGGAGAGGGAGACGCGGATGGTGTCGCCGATGCCCTCGGAGAGCAGGGCGCCGAAGGCGACGGCGGACTTGATGGTGCCCTGGAACGCCGGACCGGCCTCGGTGACGCCGAGGTGCAGCGGGTAGTCGCACTGGGCGGCCAGCTGGCGGTAGGCGTTGACCATGACGACCGGGTCGTTGTGCTTGACCGAGATCTTGATGTCGCGGAAGCCGTGCTCCTCGAAGAGGGACGCCTCCCAGAGGGCGGACTCGACGAGCGCCTCGGGGGTGGCCTTGCCGTACTTCTGGAGCAGGCGGCGGTCCAGCGAGCCGGCGTTCACACCGATGCGGATCGGGGTCCCGGCGTCGCCGGCGGCCTTGGCGATCTCCTTGACCTTGTCGTCGAACTGCTTGATGTTGCCGGGGTTGACCCGGACGGCGGCGCAGCCGGCGTCGATGGCGGCGAAGACGTACTTCGGCTGGAAGTGGATGTCCGCGATGACCGGGATCTGCGACTTCCTCGCGATGATCGGCAGCGCGTCGGCGTCGTCCTGGGTCGGGCAGGCGACGCGGACGATCTGGCAGCCGGAGGCGGTCAGCTCGGCGATCTGCTGGAGGGTGGCGCCGATGTCGGAGGTGCGGGTCGTCGTCATCGACTGGACCGAGACGGGGGCGTCGCCGCCGACGGCCACGGAGCCGACCTGGATCTTGCGGCTGACCCGGCGGTCGGCGAGCTTGGTCGGAACGGAAGGCATTCCAAGCGAAATCGCTGTCATCTGGCGAGCAACCCCAAGGTTTGAATCATTGGTCCCGAGATCGGCGGGCTCCGGCATCCGAGGTTACGGCACGGGATCCCTTCGGGGCACATCAGCCAGTCCCGGCCGGACGGGCTGGAATCAGCCCGTCCGGCGTTCGAGGACCGGGTCCCGGGGCGGAGCCCCGGGAAGAAGGCCACCGGCTACGTCAGCCGCACCGGATTGACCACGTCGGCGATGAGCACCAGCAGCGTGAAGCAGACGAAAATGCCCGCCACCACATACGCCACCGGCATCAGCTTCGCCACGTCGAACGGACCGGGATCCGGCCGCCGGAAGACCTTGGCGAGGTTCCGCCGGACCGACTCCCACAGCGCGCCCGCGATGTGCCCGCCGTCCAGCGGGAGCAGCGGCAGCATGTTGAAGAGGAACAGCGAGAGGTTGAAGCCGGCGACCAGGAAGAGCATGGTCGCGATCTGCTGCGACGGCGGGATGTCGAGGTTGAACACCTCGCCGCCGACGCGGGCCGCGCCGACCACGCCCATCGGCGAGTCGGGCTTGCGCTCGCCGCCGTCGAAGGCCGCGTTCCACAGGTCCGGGATCTTGCCGGGCAGGGCGATCAGCGACTCCACGCCGGACTGGACCATGTCGCCCATGCGGTCGACGGACTGGCCGAAGGACTGCTGGACGACGCCCGTGGCCGGGGTGAAGCCGAGGAAGCCGGCGGTGACGTACTCGCCCTTGATGGGCGTGCCCTTGCCGTCGTACTTCTGGACCTGGTTGGAGATGAGGTCCGCGCGGAGGGTCTTCTCGACGCCGTCGCGGACGACGGTGATCGTGGCCGGTCCCGTGGTCCTGCGGATCTCCTTCTGGAGCGTGGTCCAGCCGTCGACCTTGTGGCCGTCGAAGGCGACGATCCGGTCCTTGGGCTGGAGGCCGGCCGCCTTGGCCGGGGAGTCCTTGGCGCCCTTGGGGCACTTGTCGGTGGCGGCGCTGGCGGAGACCACGCAGTCCGAGACGGCCGAGACGGTGGTCGTCTGGGTGTTGACGCCGAAGGACATCATCACGCCGAGGAAGATCGCGACGGCCAGGACCAGGTTCATGAACGGGCCCGCGAACATCACGATCACGCGCTTCCAGGGCTTGCGCGTGTAGAACATCCGGGTCTCGTCGCCCGGCTGGAGCTCCTCGTACGCCGCCGAGCGGGCGTCCTCGATCATGCCGCGCCACGGGGAGGTGGAGCGGGCGCTTATCCGGCCGTCCTCGCCGGGCGGGAACATGCCGATCATGCGGATGTAGCCGCCGAGGGGGACGGCCTTGATCCCGTACTCGGTCTCGCCCTTCCGCCGCGACCACAGCGTCGGCCCGAAGCCGACCATGTACTGCGGCACACGGATGCCGAACATCTTCGCCGTGGACAGGTGCCCCAGCTCGTGCCAGGCGATGGAGAAGAGCAGGCCCACCACGAAGACGACTATCCCGAGGATCGTCATCAGCATCGTCATGCGCGGGCCTCCGAGGTCGCTTGCGCCGTACGGCCGCCCGTGCGGGCCGCCAGTTCACGGGCCCGGGCACGCGCCCAGGTCTCCGCCTCCAGGACGTCCGAGAGGGTCAGTCGAGTTCCCACGGCGGGGATGCCGTGCTCCGCGACCACCTCGGCGACGGTGTCCACGATCCCATTGAACGGCAGGTGTCCGCTCAGGAACGCGTCGACGCACTCCTCGTTCGCGGCGTTGAAGACGGCCGGGGCGGTCCCGCCGAGCGTACCGACGTGCCGGGCCAGGCCCACGGACGGGAAGGCCTCCTCGTCGAGGGGGAAGAATTCCCAGGTGGAGGCCTTGGACCAGTCGAAGGCGGGGGCGGCGTCGGGCACCCGCTCGGGCCAGCCCAGCCCGATGGCGATGGGGCCACGCATGTCCGGCGGGGTCGCCTGCGCGAGGGTGGAGCCGTCGGTGAATTCCACCATCGAGTGGACGTACGACTGCGGGTGGACGACGACCTCGATGCGCTCGAACGGGATGTCGTAGAGCAGGTGGGCCTCGATGACCTCCAGGCCCTTGTTGACCAGGGTGGCGGAGTTGATCGTGATCACCGGGCCCATGGACCACGTGGGGTGCGCCAGGGCGTCCTTCGGGGTGACGGTGGCCAGCTCGGCCTTGGTCCGGCCGCGGAAGGGGCCGCCGGAGGCCGTGACGACCAGCTTGCGGACCTCGGCGCGGGTGCCGCCGAGGAGGGCCTGGAAGAGCGCGGCGTGCTCGGAGTCGACCGGGATGATCTGGCCGGGCTTGGCGAGGGCCTTCACCAGCGGACCGCCGACGATCAGCGACTCCTTGTTGGCCAGGGCCAGGGTGCGGCCCGCCTCCAGGGCGGCGAGGGTGGGGGCCAGGCCGATGGAGCCGGTGATGCCGTTGAGGACCGTGTGGCACTCACCGCGGGCCACCTCGGTGGCCGCGTCCGGGCCCGCCAGGATCTCCGGCAGCGGCTCGGTGCCGTAGCGCGCGGCCAGCGCCTCGCGCAGCGCGGGCGCCTTGTCCTCCTGCGCCACGGCCACTGTGCGGACCCTCAGTCTGTGCGCCTGCTCCGCCAGCAGTTCCACCCGTCCGCCGGCGGCGGACAGCGCGGTCACCGTGAACCGCTCGGGATTGCGCAGCACCAGGTCGATGGCCTGGGTGCCGATCGAGCCGGTCGAGCCGAGGATCACGATCTCGCGCGGGCCGTCGTGGTCACGGCCGGGGGCGGAGTAACGCAGGTGGGGGTCAGCGAGGCAGTCCGTCATCCCCCCATTGTGGCCGTACCGCCGGTCCGCCCCGACAGGGCGTCCGGCGATACGGCGCGACGGGCCCGGTGCCCGTCAGCGGATCGGGCGGTGGACGTTCTCCGCCTTGGAGGGGCCGGGGGTGGCGTCGGCGATCCAGGGGCCCTCGCCACTGGGGTCGACGATGCCGTTCTCCAGCCACTCGTACGAGCCCGCCAGCACCCCGGAGACGACCTTGCGGTCGAGGTCGTCGGTGTTGGTCCACAGCCGCCGGAAGAGCTCCTCCACCCGGATGCGGGACTGCCGGCAGAAGGCGTCGGCGAGCTGGTACGCCTCGGCGCCGTTCTCGCCGCGCAGGCGCAGGTGCTCGGCGCGGACGCAGGCGGCGCTCATCGCGAAGAGCTCGGCGCCGATGTCGACGATCCGGCCGAGGAAGCCCTGCTTGGTCTCCATGCGGCCCTGCCAGCGGGACATGGCGTAGAAGGTGGAGCGGGCGAGCTTGCGCGAGGACCGCTCGGCGTACCGCAGATGGCCCGAGAGGTCGCGGTGGCCGGCCGGATGGAACTCGGAGTACGTGCGCGGCAGCTGTCCGGGGCCCGCGACGAGCTTGGGCAGCCAGCGGGCGTAGAAGCCGCCCGCGCGGGCGCCGGCCCGTGCCTTGTCGCCCAGGGACTTGTCCGGGTCGATGAGGTCGCCGGCCACGGAGAGGTGGGCGTCGACAGCCTCGCGGGCGATCAGCAGGTGCATGATCTCGGTGGAGCCCTCGAAGATCCGGTTGATCCGCGAGTCGCGCAGCATCTGCTCGGCGGGGACCGCGCGCTCGCCCCGGGCGGCGAGCGAGTCGGCGCTCTCGTAGCCCCGGCCGCCGCGGATCTGGACCAGCTCGTCCGTCATCAGCCAGGCCATCTCGCTGGCGTAGAGCTTGGCGAGGGCGGCCTCGATCCGGATGTCGTTGCGCTCCTCGTCCGCCATCTGGCTGGACAGGTCGACGACCGCCTCCAGGGCGAAGGTGGTCGCGGCGATGAAGGAGATCTTCGAGCCGACGGCCTCGTGCTTGGCGATGGGCTTGCCCCACTGCTCGCGGGCCGAGGACCACTCGCGGGCGATCTTCAGTGCCCATTTGCCGCTCGCCGCGCACATGGCGGGGATGGACAGCCGGCCGGTGTTGAGCGTGGTCAGCGCGATCTTCAGGCCGGAGCCCTCGGGGCCGATCCGGTTGGCGGCGGGCACCCGCACCTGGTGGAAGCGGGTGACGCCGTTCTCGATGCCGCGCAGGCCCATGAAGGCGTTGCGGTTCTCCACGGTGACGCCCTCGGCGGCCGCCTCGACGACGAAGGCGGTGATGCCGCCCTTGTGGCCCTCGCTCTTGGGCACCCGCGCCATCACGACGAGGAGGTCGGCGACGACGCCGTTGGTCGTCCACAGCTTCACTCCGTCGAGGACGTAGTCGTCCCCGTCGGGCACGGCGCTCGTCGCCAGCCGGGCCGGGTCGGAACCCACGTCCGGCTCGGTCAGCAGGAAGGCGGTGATGTCCGTGCGCGCGCAGCGCGGCAGGAACTTCTCCTTCTGCTCCTGCGTGCCGAAGAGCTTCAGCGGCTGGGGCACGCCGATCGACTGGTGCGCGGAGAGCAGCGCGCCAACGACGGGGCTCGCGGAGCCGACGAGGGCGAGGGCCCTGTTGTAGTAGACGTGGTTGAGCCCGAGACCGCCGTACTTGACGTCGATCTTCATGCCGAAGGCGCCGAGCTCCTTGAGCCCGCCGACCGTCTCGTCGGGGATCTTCGCCTCGCGCTCGATGAGCGCGCCGTCGATCCGGGTCTCGCAGAATTCCCGGAGCTTGCCGAGGAACTCCTCGCCCCGCCGGACGTCGTCCGGCGCCGGGGTGGGATGCGGGTGGATCAGATCGATCCGGAACCGGCCGAGGAAGAGCTCCTTGGCGAAACTGGGTTTCTTCCAGTCCTGCTCGCGCGCCGCCTCGGCGACCTGGCGTGCCTCGCGCTCGGAGACCGGTCGTACGGATGGTGCGGTCATGTGGCACCTCACCGCGTGAGTCGGGGTGATGGTCCCGGTCGACTACCGACCGGTGCTACTCGTCCGTATGTACCTACCCGATCCGTACCGGATCTACCAGCCCCCGCGCAGTACTGGCCGCCGCCACCCATGCGGGTGACGGCGGCCAGAACCGCGTTTCAAGAACCCGGTGGCTCAGAGGTCGAGGCCGGTGAGCACGAGCACACGCTCGTACGTGTAGTCGTCCATCGCCCAGCGGACGCCCTCGCGGCCGACGCCGGACTGCTTGGCGCCGCCGTACGGCATCTGGTCGGCGCGGTAGGACGGGACGTCGCCGACGACCACGCCACCGACCTCCAGGGCGCGGTGGGCGCGGAAGGCGGTCTGGAGGTCGTGGGTGAAGACACCGGCCTGGAGGCCGTACGGGGAGTCGTTGACGGCCGCGAAGGCCGCCTCCTCGCCCTCGGCCTTCGAGATGGTCAGGACCGGGCCGAAGACCTCCTCGCAGGCGATGGTGACACCGGCGGGGACGTCGGCGAGCACGGTCGGGGCGTACGTCGCGCCGTCGCGCTTGCCACCGGCGAGCAGCGTGGCGCCCGCGGCGACGGCCTCGTCCACCCAGGACTCGACGCGCTTGGCGGCGTCCTCGCTGACCAGCGGGCCGACGTCGGTGGACGCGTCGGACGGGTCGCCCGTCACCTGCGCCTCGACTGCCGCGACGACCTTCGGCAGCAGCCGCTCGTAGAGCGAGGCGTCGGCGATGACTCGCTGCACGGAGATGCAGGACTGGCCGCCCTGGTAGTTGGAGAAGGTGGCGATGCGCTGCGCCGCCCAGTCCAGGTCCGCCTCGGAGGACCAGTCGGCGAGGACGACGGCCGCGCCGTTGCCGCCGAGCTCCAGGGTGACGTGCTTGCGGGGCACGGAGTCGAGGATCGACCAGCCGACCGGGCCGGAGCCGGTGAAGGAGATGACGGGCAGCCGCTCGTCCTGGACGAGGGCGGGCATCCGGTCGTTCGGGACCGGCAGGACGCTCCAGGAGCCGGCGGGCAGCTCGGTCTCGGCCAGGATCTCGCCCAGGACCAGGGAGGAGATCGGGGTGGCCGGGGCGGGCTTGAGGATGATCGGGGCGCCGACGGCGATGGCCGGGGCGACCTTGTGGGCGCTCAGGTTGAGCGGGAAGTTGAACGGCGCGATGCCGAGGACCGTGCCGCGCGGGACGCGGCGGGTCAGCGCGAGGCGGCCGGTGCCGCCGGCGTCGGTGTCCAGGCGCTGGGCCTCGCCGGCGTTGAAGCGGCGGGCCTCCTCGGCGGCCCAGCGGAACACCGAGACGGCACGGCCGACCTCGCCGCGGGCCCACTTGATGGGCTTGCCGTTCTCGGCGGAGATCAGCTGGGCGATCTCCTCGGTGCGCTCGGCGAGCCGCTTGGCGACGTGGTCGAGGGCCGCGGTGCGGACGTGCGCGGGCGTGGCCGCGAACTCCTCGCGCACGGCGTGCGCGGCCGCCACGGCCTCCTCGACCTGCGCCTCGGTCGGCACGCTCACGGTGCCGACGAGACGGCCGTCCCAGGAGTTCGTGACGTCGAAGGTCTCCTCGCCGGTGGCCTCACGGCCGGCCAGCCAGAACGCGATGGGAGCGGTCACGGGTTTCCTCCGGGGGTGCGGATGACTTGGGGCTCCCTCACCGTAGGCGCGCGGCGCGCGCTGGTCGCTTGTCCGTGGTGGAGCGCGCGGGGGCGGCGGTACGCCACTGTGGCGGGGTGGGTTCGGCACCGCCGGGTACGTCGGCTGGTGGCCGAGCGCCGTCGCGGCGGGTGTTCTTCCGCCGCGACGGCGCTCAGCCCACGGCGACGTGCACGGCGGTGCCGAACCGCCCTCAGCCGAACCGCTACGACGGCCCCGTCGTCGCCTTCAGCGCCAGCCACAACTCCATCCGCACATCCGGATCGTCCAGCGACCGCCCCAGGATCTCCTCCACCCGACGCATCCGGTACCGCAGCGTGTGGCGGTGGACGCCCAGGTCGGCGGCGGCCGCGTCCCACTGGCCGTGGCGTGCGAGCCAGGCGCGGAGGGAGGCGACCAGGTCGCCGCGCCCGGTGGCGTCGTGCTCGTGGAGGGCGCGCAGGAGCCCGTCCGCGAAGGCCCGTACCGCGTCGTCGGCGAGCAGGGGCATGACCGAGCCGGTCGCGACCTCCTCGTGCTCGACGAGGGCGCGGCCCCGGCGCCGGGCGACGGACAGGGCCTGTTCGGCCTGGTGGAAGGCGGCCCCGGCGGCCGCGGGCCGGGTGGGCGCCGAGAGGCCGACGGCCACACCCGGGGCGGCCGGGCCGCCCTCCCGCTCCGCCCCCGCGGCCCCGCGCCGCGCCTCGACCGTACGGGCGTACGCGATGCACGCGGCCACCGCCGCCCCGCCGTCCCGGGCGAGGACGACGACGCGCTCGCCCTCCGGCACCACGAGCACCGGCTCGGCCGCCCGGCTCGCCGCGGTCTCGGCGGTGTCGGCGAGCACGCCGAGCTCGCCCTCCGGATCGGTATCGGCGGCCTCCGCCACCAGCATCCGGAAGGGCTCGTCCAGCAGCGCCCCGTACAGCTCCCCCGCGACGGCCCGCGCGTGGCCCGGCTCGTCCGCGAGCAGCATCCGCAGCACCGCCGCGCCCAGCCGCGCCTCCGCGTCCTGGAGGGCGCGCGAACGCTCGGTGGTCAGGGTGAGGAGGGCGACGGCGGAGTTGACGGCGTAGCGCCCGGCGGTGCCGAGGGGCGCGTCCGTGCCCACGGCGAGGACGCCGCGCGTGCGGCGGCCGGAGCCGAGGGACTGGAGCTCGATCCGGTCGCCGCCCTCCGCCCCGGCGGCGTCCGGGCCGAGGACGGCGCTGGCGGGCGCGGGCCGCTCCCGCAGCCGTTTCACGTCGGCGCCGAGCCGGGCCGCGCGGCGGGCCGCCCAGCCGGGCGCGGCGGCGACGACGGCGCCGGAGGCGTCGTAGAGCGCGGCCCACCCGCCGAGGTGGGCGGCGAGCCGGGCGAGGAGCGCGGCGGGGCCCTCGGGGGCGAGGGCGGCGCGGGTCAGCTCGCGCTGGGCCTCGAAGCCCGCCGTGACCGCGTGGTACTGGTCGGCCGCGGCGGCCGCCGAGACGGCCTTGGTGATGGCCAGGAACGGGGTGCGGCGGGGCACCTCCAGCAGCGGCAGGCCGTCCTCGGCGGCCGCCTCGACGAGGGCGCCGGGCACCTCGTCGTAGTTCACCCCGACGGCGAAGCCGAGCCCCACCACGCCGGCCCGCACCAGGCGGCGTACGTAACTCCGCATCTCCTCCCGGTCCGCGGCGTCGATCTTCATCGCCGTGATCAGCAGCAGTTCCCCGCCGTCCATCCACGGCACGGGGTCGGCGAGCTCGCTGACGTGCGCCCAGCGGACGGGCGTGTCCAGCCTGTCCGCTCCGGCGAGCACGGTGAGCCTGAGCGCGGAGTGGTTGACCAGAGAGGCGAGCGTGAGGGGCATGGAACCTTCGGCCGGGTGGTGCGGAGAGAGTGCCGTCCCGTATGAACGGCTGTGACCGATTCTGCCTCAGTGGAGCATTGCGTAGAAAGCGGGAACCCGCCGGTCAGCGCTCCAGGTCGACCAGGACGGGGGGCGTGCTGCCGCCCCGTACGGACGTCACGGACAGCACCGCGTGCCCGGCTGGCACGCCGTGGGCCAGCTCGGAGGCGGACCAGCGCTCCCGCTCCACCTTGCGGACGGTCACGGACTGGGCGGTGACGGCCCGGCCCGTGATCACCCGGCGGATGACATGGGTGACGCGGGTGAGCGGCTCGTGGGCGATGACCTGGCGGTCGGTGACGTCGCGGGTCTCCACCCACTCCTTGCCCCAGACCTCCGCGAAGCGCGCGCCGTCCCAGGTGGTCACCCCGGAGAAGGCCATCCGGCAGCCGACGGAGCCCAGCAGGGCGCTGCGCAGCGCCTCGGGGACGTCGTCGAGGGTGCGCAGGGTGAGCACGGCTCCGGCGTTGGTGGAGCGCAGCCGCGCCAGGCCGCGTACGGACTCGGGGGTGACGGTGTGGGTGGCGTCGTCGAGGACGAGGCAGGCGAACAGCGAGCGGTCGGCGCGGCCGGCGGCGCACTCCGTGAACTGGGCCAGGATCAGCCGGGCGAGCATCCGGGACGCCTCGGCGTGGCCGCGCTCGGGGAGATCGATCCGGACGCGCAGCGGGTGCTCCAGCGTCCGTAGCGAGAAGGTCCGCCCGGGGCGGGTGGTGTCGAAGAAACCCGCGAAGGCGGGCCGGTCGAGGAGGGCGAGCCGGTCGGAGAGCAGCGGCCCGGGGTCGCCGTGCCGTTCCGCCTGGCGCTCGCGGGCGTCGAGTTCGCGGACGAGCGCCTCCTGCCCACGTGCCGCGAGGGCGGTGCGCAGCGCGCCGGTCGCGGCGGCGGAGCCGTCGAGGAGGTCGCGCAGTTCGGGGACGGCCGGGAAGCGGCCGTGGGCGGCCCGGAAGGGGCCGAGGAGCTGGGCCAGGGCGGTGGCGGCCCGGCGGCCGTCGTCGCCGGGGAGACCGGCGACGATGTCCCCGACGAGTCCCTCGGCGAGGACGGCGGCGGCTTCGTCGGGGTCGTCCGTGCCGCCGTACAGGTCGAGGTCGTAGGCGGAGTCCGGGCGTCCGATGCGGACCACGACGTCGAAGGCGTCGTCGGGGGCGAGCCCTGCGCCCGCCGCCCCGACGGCGACGACCGCGGTGCGCCCGGCGAGCGCCTGGAGGCACAGCGACTCGAGAACGGGCCGCACCAGCCGCGCGGACTTGCCGCAGCCGGGCGGCCCGACGGCGAGCAGGGAGGTGCCCAGCAGCGTGGGGTCGAGGGCGGCGCCGACGCCCCGGTGGCCGTAGGGGTTGCGCTCGTCGTCGGTGGCGGTGCCGATGCGGACCTGGCGGGTGGCGAGGTCGTGGACGGCGGCGCGTACGGGCAGGTCGCGCGCCCCGGAGGGGTGGGCGCAGGCGGCGGCGCCGTGTTTGACCACGGCGTCGGTGAAGGCGGCCAGCCGGTCGGGGCGGACGCGCGAGGCCTCCCAGGCGCGCCCGATGCGGGCGTGGTCGACGTCGTTCATCAGCCCGGCCCTGGCCTCCGCCGCGAGCCGGTCGGCGGCGGCACCCGCCCCCGAGGCGCGCAGCCGGGGCCATTCGGCGGGGTCCTCGTCCGGCGCGGCGGGAGCGGTCGGCGCCTGCTCGCCGGAGTCGTCCCACAGGCGGCGCAGGGCGGGCGCGGCCCAGCGGCGCCAGACCTGGGGCCAGCGCCCGAGACGGCCGAAGACGACGGCGAGGACGAGGGCGACCAGGACGTAGTAGCCGTAGACGACCCAGACGGCGAAGATGCCCTCCTCCCGCCAGGAGTCGGGCGTCAGGGCGAACAGCGGCCAGATCCAGTAGTGGCCGAGGTAGCCGTTCCACAGCAGGGACCACAGCAGCCAGCCGCACAGCAGGGAGATCACCGCGCTGCTGATCAGTTGCCGGCCGGGGATCCGGTCGGGCTCCTCCGGCGGCCGGGGCCGGTGGCCGAACGTCCACACGCCGGGCGCCGCTTCCGGGCGCGGGGTGCGCAGCCAGGACAGGAACGGGGCGCCGGCGGCCCCGGCGGCCGGAGGCGCGGCGTCCGGGCGCGGCGGCACGGCCGCCTCGACGGGCGGTGGCACGGCCGCACCGGCCGGGGGCACCGTGGGCCGGGCGCCCGGCGTGGGCGTGCCGGGCGGCGTGGGTGCCGCAGCCGGTGCGGGTGCCGCGGGCGGCTCCCCGGGCGGGCCCGCCTGGCGCGGCGGACGGCCCCCCCGCGCGCCCGGCGTCTCCCTACCGCCTCCCGTGGTCTGCTCGGTGTCCCTCACTGCCCCTCGCCCCCAGCCGGCCGTCGCGCCGCGCGTGCCTGAAGTCTCCGACCGGCCCAATCTAGTGGGACACCATGTCCGATACGGACAACGGGACGCGCGCACTTCTCCCGATCGGAACATGCCGCGCTCCCCTCGCCGCACCTAGCCTGCGACCAAAAGCCCGTACGTTCCCCCTGGAGCTCTCATGACCGAACTGTCCGGAGGCGCCGCCCTCCCCCAGGAGCGCCGCGTCGTCACTGCGATCCCCGGCCCCAAGTCGCTCGAGCTCCAGGCCCGCCGCCTCGAAACGGTCGCGGGCGGTGTGGGCTCCGTCCTGCCGGTGTTCACCACCCGCGCGGGCGGCGGCGTCATCGAGGACGTCGATGGCAACCGCCTGATCGACTTCGGCTCGGGCATCGCCGTGACCTCGGTCGGCGCCAGCGCCGAGGCCGTGGTGCGCCGCGCCGCCGCGCAGCTCGCCGACTTCACCCACACCTGTTTCATGGTGACCCCCTACGAGGGTTACGTGGAGGTCTGCGAGAAGCTCGCCGAGCTGACCCCGGGCGACCACGCCAAGAAGTCCGCGCTGTTCAACTCGGGCGCCGAGGCCGTCGAGAACGCCGTCAAGATCGCCCGTGCGCACACCAAGCGCCAGGCCGTCGTCGTCTTCGACCACGGCTACCACGGCCGCACCAACCTGACGATGGCGCTCACCGCCAAGAACATGCCGTACAAGCACGGCTTCGGCCCGTTCGCGCCCGAGGTCTACCGGGTGCCGGTGGCGTACGGCTACCGCTGGCCGACCGGCGCGGAGAACTGCGGCCCCGAGGCCGCCGCCCAGGCCATCGACCAGATCACCAAGCAGATCGGCGCCGAGAACGTCGCCGCGATCATCATCGAGCCGGTGCTGGGCGAGGGCGGCTTCATCGAGCCGGCCAAGGGCTTCCTGCCGGCGATCGTGAAGTTCGCCAACGACAACGGCATCGTCTTCGTCGCGGACGAGATCCAGTCCGGCTTCTGCCGCACCGGCCAGTGGTTCGCCTGTGAGGACGAGGGCGTCGTCCCGGACCTGATCACCACCGCCAAGGGCATCGCCGGCGGTCTGCCGCTGGCCGCCGTCACCGGCCGCGCAGAGATCATGGACGCCGCCCACCCGGGCGGTCTGGGCGGCACCTACGGCGGCAACCCGGTGGCCTGCGCCGGTGCCCTGGGCGCCATCGAGACCATGCTCGAGCTGGACCTCAACGGCAAGGCCAAGCGCATCGAGGAGGTCATGAAGGGCCGCCTCGCCGCGATGCAGGAGAAGTTCCCGGTCATCGGCGACATCCGCGGCCGCGGCGCGATGATCGCGATCGAGCTGGTCAAGGACCCGGCGACCAAGGAGCCGAACGCGGAGGCCGCCGGCGCGCTCGCCAAGGCCTGCCACGCCGAGGGCCTGCTGGTCCTCACCTGCGGCACCTACGGCAACGTGCTGCGCTTCCTGCCGCCGCTGGTCATCGGCGAGGACCTGCTGAACGAGGGCCTCGACATCATCGAGGGCGCGTTCGCGCGTCTCTGAGCCGGCTGTGAGCCAGTTGTGAGCCGGTGAAGAACCTGTGCGGGGCGGGTGGTGGACGGGTGATCCGACTATCGGATCGCCCATCCCTGCCGTACGGTTTCTGCAGATGAGTGAAACACCCCGTCCGCAGGGGACTGCGGACGATGCCGTGCCGTCGCTTCCCCGGCGCCGGCCCGGCCGTGCCTTCGCGCACAGCACTGGAGCCCTCGGCTCCGGACATCCTCACCGATCGGACGGTCGCCCGCCCCATACCCCCCGGGGCGCGCGGTCCACCGGCCGGACCGGCGGCCCTGGAACTTCCCCCCCTGTTCCGGGGCCGTCGGCATTCCTCTTCCCGGCCCTCTTCCCGGCCGTGTGCGTGGTCCTCTTCGCGCTCGTCACCTGGCAGGTCGCCGCGCACGGGCCGCTGCGCGCCCTCGACGAGCGGCTGGGCCGTACGGTCGCGGGCGCGGGCGCCGTGCCGTCTTGGGGCGCCGAGTTTCTGGCCGATCTGGGCAATACGGTCGTGGCGGTGCCGGTGCTTCTGGCTGCCGTCGTCTTCGCCGCCGTGCGCGGGCGGCGGTGGCGGCCGCCGGTGGCCGCCGCGCTGGCGATGGTGGCGGTGCCCTTGCTCGTCGTGCCGCTGAAGTGGTGGATCGGGCGGGCGGGGCCACCGGCGATGGGGGCCGGGCCGCATGACGGGTTCTTTCCTTCTGGCCATGCGGCCACGGCGGCCGTCGCCTACGGGGCGGCGGCGTTGCTGGTCTTCCGGCGGTGGTGGTGGGTGGCGCCTTATGTGCTGCTCAACCTCGGTGTCGGTCTCGGGCTGGTGCGGCAGGGGTATCACTGGCCGCTGGATGTGGTCGGGGCGTGGTGCCTGGCGGGGGTCGTGCTGTGGGTGCAGGCCGGTGGTCGCGTTGTGCCCACCCGTCCCGCCCTGCGGGACGATTGCCCACAACGCGGCAGCTAACTGTCGAAACCCAGCCCCAGTTTGTCCATCGTCCTCAGCCAAACGTTGCGGCGACCGCCATTCGTGTCAGCCCGGGTCATCGCCCACTGGGTGATGCCGATCCCCACCGACCGGACCGGCTCGGGCGGGAACGGCAGCGGCTTGCTGCGGACCATCTCCAGTTCCGTGCGCTCGGTGCGCGCGCCGGAGAGCAGGTCCAGCATGACGTCCGCGCCGAAGCGGGTCGCGCCGACGCCGAGCCCCGTGAAGCCCAGCGCGTAGGCGACGCGGCCGCCGTGGGCGGTGCCGAAGAAGGCGGAGAAACGGGAGCAGGTGTCGATCGCGCCGCCCCAGGTGTGCGAGAAGCGCACCCCCTCCAGCTGCGGGAAGCAGCGGAAGAAATGCTCGGCGAGGCGCTGGTACGTGGCCGGGTGGTGGTCGTACTCGGCCCGTACGCCGCCGCCGTAGCGGTAGACGATGTCGTAGCCGCCCCACAGCACGCGGTTGTCCGCCGTCAGCCGGAAGTAGTGGAAGTGGTTGGCGCTGTCGCTGAGCCCCTGGCGGCGGCGCCAGCCGACGGAGGCCAGCTGCTCCTCGGTGAGCGGCTCGGTCATCAGCGCGTAGTCGTAGACGGGGGCGATGTACGGGCGGAGCCGCTTGACCAGGGAGGGAAAGGCGTTGGTGCCCAGCGCGACGTGGCGGGCGAAGACCCGGCCGTAGGGGGTGCGGACGGCCAGTCCGGCGCGGCGGGCGGAGAGCTCGGTGCCGGGGGTGTGCTCGTAGATCCGTACGCCGAGGCCCAGGCAGGCGCGCCGAAGGCCCCAGGCGAGCTTGGCCGGGTGGAGCATGGCGACGCCGGTGCGGTTCCACAGGCCGGCGAGGAAGGTCGGGGAGTCGGCCTCGGCCCGCATGGCGTCGCGGTCGAGGAAGGTGTGGCCGGTGACGCCGAGGGCCTTCGCCCGCGCGGCGGCCTCGCGGAGCTCCAGGGCCTGGTGGGGGGCGGTGGCCACGTCGATCTCGCCGGTGCGCTCGAAATCGCAGTCGATGCCGTGGCGGGCGAGGGTGGCCTCGATGCCGTCGAGGTTGCGGTGGCCGAGCTCCTCCAGCGTGCGGAGCTCGGCGGGCCAGCGGGCGTGGCCGTTGGCCCAGCCGTGGGTGAGGGAGGCGGCGCAGAAGCCGCCGTTGCGGCCGGAGGCGGCCCAGCCGGTCTCCTGGGCCTCGATGAGGACGACGTCCCGGCCGGGGTCGCGTTCCTTGGCCAGGAGCGCGGTCCACAGGCCGGAGTAGCCGCCGCCGACGACGAGCAGGTCGCAGTGCTCGTCGCCGACGAGCGCGGGGAGCGCCTCCGGCCGGGAGGGGTCGTCGAGCCAGTAGGGGCGAGGGGTCGCGTCGGAGAGTGCTCGTACAGCGGGGATCCGGGGAGCTCCCCCGGATTGGTGCGGTATGGCACCGACGGCCATGGTTCTCAGCTCCTTCTCGGGCGTCTCCCGACGAGCTGGCCGACGAGGACGCACAACACGGCGATGGCGAACATCGCCGTTCCGATGACATTGATTTGTACGGGTGTGCCCCGTTGTGCGGATCCCCAGACGTACATGGGGAAGGTCACGGTCGAGCCGGCGTTGAAGTTGGTGATGATGAAGTCGTCGAACGAGAGCGCGAAGGAGAGCAGCGCTCCGGCGACGATGCCGGGGGCGGCGATGGGCAGGGTGACCTTGCGGAAGGTCTGCCACGGGGTGGCGTAGAGGTCCTGGGCGGCCTGTTCGAGGCGCGGGTCCATGCTCATCACCCGGGCCTTGACGGCGGTGACCACGAAGCTCAGGCAGAACGTGATGTGGGCGATGAGGATGGTCCAGAAGCCGAAGCTGACGCCCATGTTGAGGAAGAGGGTCGCCAGGGAGGCGGCCATGACGACCTCGGGCATGGCCATCGGCAGGAAGACCAGGGTGCCGGCCGAGGTGCGGGCCCGGAAGCGGTAGCGGGCGAGCGCGAAGGCGATCGCGGTGCCCAGGAGGGTGGCGCCGACGGTCGCCCAGAGGGCGATCCACAGGCTCAGCGAGAGCGAGCCGCACAGGTCGGCGACGCCGCAGGGGTTGGTCCAGGCGTCGGTGGAGAAGCGCTGCCACTGGTAGTTGAAGCGGCCGTTCGGCTTGTTGAACGAGAAGATCGTCACCACGACGTTGGGCAGGATCAGGAAGGCGAGGGTGGCCAGCCCGGCGATCACGACCAGGTTCCGGCGCAGTCCGCGCCCGAGGCGGTTCAGAAGTGCCATCAGACCAGCTCCTCCGTCCCGGACTTGCGGATGTAGACGGTGACCATGGCGAGGATCGCGGCCATGAGGAGGAACGACAGGGCGGCCGCCGTCGGGTAGTCGAGGACCCGCAGGAACTGGGACTGGATGACGTTGCCGATCATCTTCTGGTCGGTGGAGCCCAGCAGCTCGGCGTTGATGTAGTCGCCCGTGGCGGGGATGAAGGTCAGCAGGGTGCCGGCGACGACGCCCGGCATGGACAGCGGGAGGGTCACCTTGCGGAAGGTGGTGAGCGGCCGGGCGTAGAGGTCGCCGGCGGCCTCGTGGAGGCGGCTGTCGATGCGTTCGAGCGAGGTGTAGAGCGGCAGGATCATGAACGGGAGGAAGTTGTAGGTCAGCCCGCAGACCACGGCGAGCGGGGTGGCGAGCACGCGGTGGCCCTCGGTGACGCCCAGCGCGTCGGTGACGGCGAGGACGTGCAGCGCATCGAGGGCGCGGACGACGGGGCCGCCGTCGGAGAGGATCGTCTTCCAGGCGAGGGTGCGGATCAGGAAGCTGGTGAAGAACGGCGCGATGACGAGCACCATCAGCACGTGGCGCCAGCGGCCCGCGCGGAAGGCGATGAGGTAGGCCAGCGGGTAGCCCAGCAGGAGGCAGAGCGCGGTGGCGGTCGCGGAGTAGGCGACGGAGCGCAGGAACTGCGGGTAGTACTCGGTCAGGGCGTCCCAGTAGGTGGCGAAGTGCCAGGTGACCTTGAAGCCCTCTTCGAGGGAACCGGTCTGTACGGAGGTCGACGCCTGGTAGACCAGGGGGGCCACGAAGAAGACGAGCAGCCAGAGGGCGCCGGGGAGCAGCAGCCAGTAGGGGACGCGCTTCCTGCGGAGGACGGCCTTGTGGAGGGCGCCGTCGGCGGAGGGTGCGGGAGGGTGGTCGGTGGTGGCGGTCGTCATCGTCACGTACCCGCCTCTCGCGCGTCGGTGCCCGCCTCGACGACGTCCGTGCCGGCCTCGTCCGGCTTTCCGGCGGACACGGCCTGGGCCGAGTCGAGACCGAAGCCGTGGTCGGGGTTCCAGTGGAGGACGACGTCGGCGCCGGGGACGAGGCGCGGGTCGCGCTCGATGTTCTGCTCGTAGACGGACAGGCCGGACGCGGCCGGGCTGTCGACGAGGTACTGGGTGGAGACGCCGATGAAACTGGACTGCGCGATGCGCCCGGTCAGGCGGTTACGGCCGTCGGCGATGGTGCCGGCGTCGTCGGCGTGGGTGAGCGTGATCTTTTCCGGCCGTATCCCGACCAGGAGTTTCTCGCCCACCCGGGCGCCGACTGTACATCGTTTCCCCGGAAGGGTGAGTTTGGTATCGGAGACCCGCAGAAGGACGTCGTCGCCGGCGGTGCCGACCACATCGGCGGTGATGAGGTTGGAGGTGCCGAGGAAGTTGGCGACGAATGTGGTGCGCGGCGTCTCGTAGAGGTCGGCGGGGGCACCCATCTGCTCGACGCGTCCGGCGTTCATGACCGCGACCGTGTCGGCCATGGTCATGGCCTCCTCCTGGTCGTGGGTGACGTGGATGAAGGTGATGCCGACCTCGGTCTGGATGCGCTTGAGCTCGAGCTGCATCTGGCGGCGCAGCTTGAGGTCGAGGGCGCCGAGGGGCTCGTCGAGGAGGAGGACGTCCGGGTGGTTGATCAGCGCGCGGGCGACGGCGACGCGCTGCTGCTGGCCGCCGGAGAGCTGCTGGGGCTTGCGGCGGGCGTAGTCGCCGAGCTGGACGAGGTCGAGCATCTCGTCGACCTGCTTACGGACGGACTTGACGCCGCGCCGGCGCAGGCCGAAGGCCACGTTCTCGTAGATGTCCAGGTGGGGGAAGAGCGCGTAGCTCTGGAAGACGGTGTTGACGGGCCGCTTGTACGGGGGCAGGGCGGTGACGTCCCGGCCGCCGAGCTCGACAGTGCCGGTGGTGGGCTCCTCCAGGCCGGCGATCACGCGCAACGTGGTGGTCTTGCCGCAGCCGGAGGCTCCGAGCAGGGCGAAGAAGGAGCCCGCGGGCACCGAGAGGTCGAGCGGGTGCACGGCGGTGACGTCGCCGTACGCCTTGCTGATGCCGGTGAGGCGGACGTCGGTGCCGTTGCTGCCTGTCGTGGCGAAAGCCGTCATGGTCGTGGGTCCAGGGGGGTCGTGGGGAGGACGCAGAACACGTAACAGTGACACACGATGGGACGTGGTCTCATACGGGCCGTGCCGCGCTCGGGGCCGGGGCGGCCTCGCACAGTGCCGGATCGTCGGTCCATCGCGTACTCCTCACCGGGCCCGGGCGTCGGGGCGGGTGTGGTTCCCACGGGAATGGTTGCCGATCCTGGCAGAGCAATTGACTTGCGACAAGTGATTCCGTCGCCATCATTTGACGGGACGACGGATTCGGTGTGGCCCCCTCGGTGGCTCCCCTGCCCCGCGCGGGGCCGTTGTCAGTGTCCGTCGCCACACTGGTAGCGGCATGGAACGGGGAGGAAACAACATGATCAAGTCAGGTGCGGAGGTCGCCGACGGGCCGCGCTCGGTCGAGGAGCTCACGGCGGCCGTGGCTCGCGGTGAGCGGGTGAAGTACGTGAACTTCTGGGGGCACCGGCCGCGCAGGGACGGCGCCGTGGGGCCCGGCTGCTTCAGCCAGTGGTGGCCGTCGCCGTTCACGGTGGACGGGGCGGTCTACGCGACGGCGGAGCACTGGATGATGGCCGGGAAGGCGCGGCTGTTCGGTGACGCCGAGGCCGAGGCCCGGGCGCTCGCGGCGGGCCATCCCAAGCAGGCCAAGGACGCGGGCCGCGCGGTGCGCGGCTTCGACGAGGAGGTGTGGCGCCGCCACCGCTTCGCCCTGGTCGTCGAGGGCAGCGTGCACAAGTTCGGGCAGCATCCGGAGCTGAGGGAGTATCTGCTGGGCACCGGGGACCGGGTGCTGGTGGAGGCGAGCCCGCTCGACCGGGTGTGGGGCATCGGCCTGGCCGCCGACGACGAGCGGGCCGGGGATCCGGCCCGCTGGAACGGTCTCAATCTGCTGGGTTTCGCACTGATGGAGGCGCGTCAGCGGCTGGCGGCGGGCATCAGCGGCCCGGCCGGCGACCCGGGGCCGGGCGGCACGGCCATATAGGCGCCGTAGGTGGCGTCGTCGGGGTTGTCGTCCCCGGCCGGGCCGGTGCTCCCGCGCACCCCCACGGTGATGAAGACGACGAGCATCACGGCCGTCAGCAGCAGCGTCACCCCGCCCAGGATCAGCCCGGTCAGCGCCTGGCCGCCGTTGGTCGCCTCACCGGTGTTGGCCTTGGTCCGGCCGATCGCCCCGAAGACGATCGCCATCACTCCGATGACGACGCCGAAGACGATCGTCCAGCACATCAGCACACCGATGACGCCCAGCACGAGCGAGGCCACGCCCAGGCCGTTGTTGGGCACCCGCCCCGCGTGTGGCCAGCCCTGCCCGTAGCCCGGGGCGCCCCAGCCGTAGTGGCCGGTGCCGTAGGCGGTCTGCCCGTAGGGGCTCCGGTCGTACGGTCCGGCCGCGCCCGGCACGCCGTAGGGCGCCCCCGGCTGCGGCGGGATGCCCGGCTGCGCGTAGCCGTACGGGCCGGGCGGGTACGCGCCCGGGGTGCCCGGCCCGGTGGGTGCGAGGGGCACGGGCGGCACGGCACCCGGCTCCGGGGCGACCGGGGCGTCCGGGGCCGCGGGCGGCGCCCCGGGGAGTCCGGCGGCCGGTCCGGGGACGGGCGGCGCGGGCGGCACCGGCGGGGTGCCGGGCTTGTCGAGCGGTACACGCCGCTCCGGCGGAGCCCAGGGGTCGTCGTCCCGGCGCTCCTGCTGCGCGTGCGCGTCGTCCTTCTCGGACATGGCCCTCCCCACTCGATACCCCGTCATGCTAAGGCCTGAGCACAGCGGCGGCGGCATCCGTGCATACGATGATCGGCACGCCGTTGACCCGGCCGGACCGAACGACCCGAGCAGCCCTGGAGGCCCGCATGTCCCCACTCGACTCGTTCATCGCAGGGCTCCCCAAAGCGGAGTTGCACGTCCACCACGTGGGTTCGGCCTCCCCTCGCATCGTCGCCGAGCTGGCGGCCCGGCACCCCGACTCCCCCGTGCCCACGGACCCCGAGGCGCTCGCCGACTTCTTCACCTTCCGTGACTTCGCGCACTTCATCCAGGTCTACCTCTCCGTCGTCGACCTGATCCGCGACGCCGAGGATGTCCGGCTGCTGACCTTCGAGGTCGCCCGTGACATGGCCCGGCAGAACATCCGCTACGCCGAGCTGACCGTCACCCCCTACAGCTCCACCAAGCGCGGCATCCCCGACGTCGCCTTCCTGGAGGCCATCGAGGACGCCCGCAAGGCGGCGGAGTCGGAGCTGGGCGTGGTGCTGCGCTGGTGCTTCGACATCCCCGGCGAGGCGGGCCTGGAGGCGGCCGAGGAGACGGCCCGGATCGCCTGCGACCTGGGGGCCGACGGCCTGGTCTCCTTCGGGCTCGGCGGGCCCGAGATCGGGGTGCCCCGGCCGCAGTTCAAGCCCTACTTCGACCGGGCGATCGCCGCCGGCCTCCACAGCGTGCCGCACGCCGGCGAGACCACCGGGCCGCAGACGATCTGGGACGCCCTCACCGAGCTGCGCGCCGAGCGCATCGGTCACGGCACCAGCGCCCCGCGGGACCCGAGGCTGCTGGCCCACCTCGCCGAGCACCGCATCCCGCTGGAGGTCTGCCCCACCTCCAACCTGGCCACCCGCGCGGTGACCGACCTGGAGCTGCACCCCATCAAGGAGATGGTCGCGGCCGGTGTGCTGGTGACCGTCAACAGCGACGACCCGCCCATGTTCGGCACGGACCTCAACACCGAGTACGCGGTCGCTGCCCGACTGCTGGACCTGGACGCCCGGGGCGTCGCGGCGCTCGCCAGGAACGGCGTGGAGGCGTCGTTCATGGACCCGGCGGGCAAGGCCGCGCTGACCGCCGAGATCGAGGCGTACACCGCCACCTGGCGGGGCTGACGTCACAATGAGGCCCATGGTCTCCACGGACTCCGCCGCCCCGCGCACCCCGGCCGCCTGCGTCGCCGTCGCCCACCGCGGCGACCCGTACGTCCACCGCGAGAACACCCTGCCCTCGATCCGTTCCGCGCTGGGGGCGGGCGCGGGCGCGGTGGAGATCGACGTCCGGCTGACCGCCGACGGGGTGCCCGTCCTGCTGCACGACGCGACGCTGGGGCGGCTGTGGGGCCACGAGCGGGCCCTCGCCGCGCTGTCGGCGGCCGAGCTGCGGGGGCTGACCGGGGGCGGGGTGCCGACGCTCGTCGAGGCGCTCGACGCGACGGCGCGGGACCACGGTGCACGGCTGTTCATCGACCTGCCGGACCCGTCGGCCGCGGGCGCGGCCGTCGCCGAGGTCCGGTCCGCCGGGGCCCGGGAGCGGGTCTACTACTGCGGCTCCCCCACGGCCATGCTCGCCGTCCGCCAGGCGGACGCGGACGCCGAGATCGCGCTGACGTGGACCACGCTTGCCCCGCCGCGCCCGGCCCTGCTCGCCGAGGTGCGCCCGCGCTGGCTCAACTACCGCTTCGGGCTGGTGAGCGAGGAGCTCGTCGCCCGGGACCACGCCGCGGGCTTCCTCGTCTCGGCCTGGACCGCCGACACCCGGTGGACCATGCGCCGGCTGCTGCGCGCGGGCGTGGACTCGATCACCACCAACCGTGTGGGCGCCCTGCGCTCGCTGCTCCCGCCCCAGAGCTGAGGCGCGTCACAGCCCGACGATCTCGTTCCACTCCTTGGTGAAGGCGGGGCGCTCCTTGGGCGTCATGTCGCGGGCGGTCGAGAGCCGCCCGCGCATGTCCTCGGTGGGGAAGACCAGCGGGTTCCCGGCGAGCTCGGCGAGCTCCTTCTCCTTGGAGGAGGCGAGGACCTCTCGCGCGGCCGGCACCGGGCAGACGTAGTTGACCGCCACGGCCAGCCGGGCGGCGACCTCGGGCTGGTAGTAGTAGTCGATCAGCCGTTCCGCGTTGCGCTTGTGGGCGGCGAGGTTGGGGATCATCAGGCTCTCGGCCCACAGCTCGGCGCCCTCCTGGGGGACGACGAACTCGATGTCGGGGTTGTCGGCCTGGAGCTGGATGATGTCGCCGGAGTAGGCCTGGCAGGCCAGGACGTCCCCGGAGGAGAGGTCCTTGATGTAGTCGTTGCCGGTGAAGCGGCGGATGTGGCGCTTGCGGACCAGGGTGCGCAGCTGGTCCGTCATCCGGTGGAAGTCGTCGGCGGTCCAGCGGGTGACGTCGGCGCCGTTGCCCAGCATCAGCAGCGCGAACGCCTCGTCCATGCCGGCGAGCAGCGTGACCTTGCCGCGCAGATCGTCGGCCCACAGGTCGGAGGTGTGGCGGATCTCGCGGCCGAGCTTCTTGCGGTTGTAGGCGATGCCGGTGATCCCGGACTGCCAGGGGACGGTGTGCAGCCGGCCGGGGTCGAAGGAGGCCCCGCGCAGCAGCGGGTCGAGCTCGCGGGCGACGTGCGGCTGGGCCGCCCGGTCCATCGTCTGGACCCAGCCCAGGCGGACGTAGCGGGAGGCCATCCAGTCGCTGACGACGATGATGTCCCGGCCGGTCTGCTGGTGGTTCATCAGGGCCGGGCTGATCTTGCCGAAGAACTCGTCGTTGTCGTTGATCTCCTCGGTGTACTTCACCGAGATGCCGGTGCTCTTCTCGAAGTCGTCGAGGGTGGGCCGCCGCTCCGGGTGCTTCTGGTCGGTGTCGATGTAGAGCGGCCAGTTGGCGAAGGCGAGCCGGTGGTCGCGCTCGGAGCGGTCCGGGGCGGACCGGTCGCGCGGGGCGACGTACGCGGCGGGGACCCCGCATCCGGCGAGCGCTGCGGCCCCGGCGCCGGCGCCCAGCGCGCGCAGCAGGGTACGGCGGGACAGGGGCTTCACGGGCGTCTCGCATTCGGGGACGTGCGGGGCGGGTGGGGGGCCGGTCGGCCGGGCGTCGATGATACGCGCACACGCGTACGGAACGTACGCGTGTGCGCGACCCCCGCTCCCGCGGGCGGGCCTCAGCCCAGCGACGTCATGACGTGCTTGATGCGGGTGTAGTCCTCGAAGCCGTAGGAGGAGAGGTCCTTGCCGTAGCCGGACTTCTTGAAGCCGCCGTGGGGCATCTCGGCGACCAGCGGGATGTGGGTGTTGATCCACACGCAGCCGAAGTCGAGGGCCTTGGACATCCGCATCGCCCGGCCGTGGTCCTTGGTCCACACCGAGGAGGCCAGGGCGTACTCGACGCCGTTGGCGTAGGCGACGGCCTGCTCCTCGTCCGTGAAGGACTGGACGGTGATCACGGGGCCGAAGACCTCGTGCTGGATGATCTCGTCGTCCTGCTTGAGGCCGGAGACGACGGTCGGGGCGTAGAAGTAGCCCTTCTCGCCGACGCGGTGGCCGCCGGCCTCGACCTTGGCGTGGGCGGGGAGCCGCTCGATGAAGCCGGTCACCTGCTTGAGCTGGTTGGCGTTGTTGAGCGGGCCGTAGAGGACGTCCTCGTCGTCCGGCTGCCCGGTCTTGGTGTCGGCGGCGGCCTTGGCGAGGGCGGTGACGAACTCGTCGTGGACGGACTCGTGGACGAGCACGCGGGTGGCGGCCGTACAGTCCTGGCCGGCGTTGAAGTAGCCGGCGACGGCGATGTCCTCGACGGCCTTGGCGATGTCGGCGTCCTCGAAGACGACGACCGGGGCCTTGCCGCCGAGCTCCAGGTGGACGCGCTTGAGGTCCTTGGAGGCGGACTCGGCGACGGACATGCCGGCCCGTACGGAGCCGGTGATGGAGGCCATGGCGGGCACCTTGTGCTCGACCATCAGCCGGCCGGTGTCGCGGTCGCCGCAGATGACGTTGAAGACGCCCTTGGGGTGGCCCAGCTCCTCCAGCACCCCGCCGATGATCTCGGCCATCAGGACGGTGGAGGCGGGGGTGGTGTCGGAGGGCTTGAGGACGACGGTGTTGCCCGCGGCGAGCGCCGGGGCGAACTTCCACACGGCCATCATCATCGGGTAGTTCCACGGCGCGACCTGCGCGCAGACGCCGATGGGCTCACGGCGGATGATGGAGGTCATCCCCTCCATGTACTCACCGGCGGAGCGGCCCTCCAGCATCCGGGCGGCGCCGGCGAAGAACCGGATCTGGTCGACCATCGGGGGGAGCTCTTCGCTGCGGGTGAGCCCGAGCGGCTTGCCCGTGTTCTCCGACTCGGCGGCGATCAGCTCCTCGGCGCGCGCCTCGAAGGCGTCGGCGATCTTGAGGAGGACTTTCTGGCGCTCGCCGGGCACGAGGTCGCGCCAGGCGGGGAAGGCCGCCTCGGCGGCGGCCATGGCGGCGTCCACGTCGGCTGCACCGGACAGCGGGGCGGTGGCGTACGCCTCTCCCGTGGCCGGATTGATGACCTCGGTGGTCCGCCCGTCGGCGGCGTCGCGGAACTCGCCGGCGATGTAGTTGCGCAGGCGGCGCAGCTCGGTGGTCACGATGTGCCACCCCTTCTGTCGGATGTCCGATCGGTGAGACGCCCAGCCTAGTCACTGAGGTGACGCTTTCGGCAGACCCGTCAGACATGAACAACGGAATCAGTGTTTCCATGACCTCTTGACAACGGATTTCATCGCCCAGGGGTTGTCACACCACCGAGTCCTCATGCACAGTGGGGATGTGGCCACTCGTAACCCCGAAGCGAAGAACCTGACCAGCGCACAGCCGGTCGACGCCGTCTCCCTGGCGATCATCGAGCAGCTCCAGGAGGACGGGCGCCGCCCCTACGCGGCGATCGGCAAGGCCGTGGGACTGTCCGAGGCGGCGGTCCGCCAGCGTGTGCAGAAGCTGCTCGACCAGGGTGTGATGCAGATCGTCGCCGTCACCGACCCGCTCACCGTGGGTCTCCGGCGCCAGGCCATGATCGGCATCAATGTCGAGGGGGACCTCGACCCGGTCGCGGATGCCCTGACCGCGATGGACGAAGTGGAGTACGTGGTCGTGACCGCGGGCTCCTTCGATCTCCTCATCGAGATCGTCTGCGAGGACGACGACCATCTCCTCGAAACGATCAACAAGCGGGTCCGGACGCTGCCCGGGGTCCGCTCCACGGAGAGCTTCGTCTACCTCAAGCTCCGCAAGCAGACCTACACATGGGGAACCCGATAGCCGTGAGCAAGGACCTCAGCAGGACGGCGTACGACCACCTGTGGATGCACTTCACCCGCATGTCGTCGTACGAGAACGCCCCCGTGCCCACCATCGTGCGCGGCGAGGGCACCTACATCTACGACGACAAGGGCAAGCGCTACCTCGACGGTCTCGCCGGCCTGTTCACGGTCCAGGCCGGTCACGGCCGCGTCGAGCTCGCCGAGGCGGCGAGCAAGCAGGCGCAGGAGCTGGCCTACTTCCCGGTGTGGAGCTACGCCCACCCCAAGGCCGTCGAGCTGGCCGAGCGGCTGGCGCACCACGCCCCCGGGGACCTCGACAAGGTCTTCTTCACCACCGGCGGCGGCGAGGCCGTGGAGACCGCCTGGAAGCTGGCGAAGCAGTACCACAAGCTCACCGGCAACCACAGCAAGTACAAGGTGATATCCCGGAACGTCGCCTACCACGGCACCCCGCAGGGCGCCCTGGCCATCACCGGGCTGCCCGCCCTGAAGGCGCCCTTCGAGCCCCTGGTGCCCGGCGCGTACAAGGTGCCCAACACCAACATCTACCGGGCGCCCGTCCACGGCGACGACCCGGAGGCCTTCGGCCGCTGGGCCGCCGACCAGATCGAGCAGCAGATCCTGTTCGAGGGCCCGGAGACCGTCGCCGCCGTCTTCCTGGAGCCCGTGCAGAACGCGGGCGGCTGCTTCCCGCCCCCGCCCGGCTACTTCCGGCGGGTCCGCGAGATCTGCGACCGGTACGACGTGCTGCTCGTCTCCGACGAGGTCATCTGCTCCTTCGGCCGGCTGGGCACCATGTTCGGCTGCGAGAAGTTCGGCTATGTGCCGGACATCATCACCTGCGCCAAGGGCATGACGTCGGGCTACTCCCCCATCGGCGCGGCGATCGTCTCCGACCGGATCGCGGAGCCCTTCTTCAAGGGTTCCAACACCTTCCTCCACGGCTACACCTTCGGCGGCCACCCGGTCTCCGCGGCCGTGGCGCTCGCCAACCTCGACCTCTTCGAGCGCGAGGGCCTCAACCAGCACGTGCTGGACCACGAGGCGGCCTTCCACGCGACCCTGTCGAAGCTCCACGACCTGCCGATCGTCGGCGACGTGCGCGGCAACGGCTTCTTCTACGGCATCGAGCTGGTGAAGGACAAGGCCACCAAGGAGACCTTCAGCGGCGAGGAGTGCGAGCGCCTGCTGTACGGCTTCGTGTCCAAGAAGCTCTTCGAGAACGGCCTGTACTGCCGGGCCGACGACCGCGGCGACCCGGTCGTCCAGCTGGCGCCGCCGCTGATCTCCGACCAGTCGACGTTCGACGAGATCGAGCAGATCCTGCGGGGCGTCCTCGCGGAGGCCTGGACGAAGATCTGACCGAAACCGAAGATCTGACCGAATCCCACCCCCGGTCACGGCCCACGCCGGCGCGCCCCTCCCGCGCCGACGTGGGCCGCGGCACGCGCGCGTGGGCGACGGCGCGCCTCCCGCGCGTTAGCCGTGATACCACCGTGCAAACCTCGTCGCATGAGCCCGATGGGAGGAAAGTGAGGCACTAAAGCGCCGAGCCTGGACGGAGGCTAGGATCCCGGTTCCGTACGGTGCCAGTGACCCAATGGCCTCCGGTTCGTTCACCCGGACAGGGGAACGAACCCTCTCAGCGACCCGAGGTGCTCGATATGGTGGCCCCGCCGGACAACGACGTGCTCTGGGCACGCGGCCTGCACTACTCCTACAGCGGTTCCCCCGCCCTCGCCGGGGTGTCCATCGGGGTCCGGGAGGGCGAGATCCTCGCCGTGACCGGACCACGCGGCTCCGGCAAGACCACGCTCCTCAAATGCCTGTCGGGCCAGCTCCTGGCCGACCCCGGCGAGGTGTGGTTCAACAGCGCCCCCGTACACACCCTCTCCCGCTCCGCCCGCGAGCGGCTGCGCCGCGACCGCTTCGGCTGGATCGACAGCGAACCGCACCTGGTCCCCGAGCTGACGGGCTGGGAGAACGCCGCCCTGCCCCTGCTGGTGCGCGGCACCGGCCACAAGACCGCCAAGCAGACGGCCACCGAGTGGCTCGAACGCCTCGACGTGGGCGACTGCGCCCGCAAACGCCCCCAGGTGCTCACCCAGGCCCAGCGCCAGCGCGTCGCCATCGCCCGCGCCCTGGCCGCCGAACCCACCGTGGTCTTCGCCGACGAGCCGACCGCCCCGCTGCACGCCGCCGACCGCGCCCAGGTGCTGCGCACGCTCACCACGGCCGCCCGCTCCCACCAGATCACCGTGGTCCTGGCCACCCTCGACGACGAGAGCGCGGCCCTCGCCGACCGCACCGTCTCCCTCGTCGACGGCCGCCGGGGCGGCGCGTTCCCGGCACCCGAGGCGACCGACGGGGAGGGCAGGGCCGCGTGCTCAGTCTCCGCCTAGCGCGCGGCGCCCACCCGCTCGTCCTGCTGCGGCGGCTGCTGGTCGCCGTCGCCTCCTCAGGCGCCGGTTTCCTGCTGCTGTGCTCCCTGGGCTACGCGGTGGCCCACCCGAACGCCACGGAACAGTCGGTGGTGCGGCTGCTGTGGTGCGCCGTGCCCGTGGCCGCCGTCACCCAGTTCGCCGTCACCGTGGCCCGCAGCGACCCGGCGACCCGCCCCCGCGACGGGCTCGACGCCATCGGCTTCGGCCCCGTCCGCCTCTCCCTCCTCGCCGCCACCTCGACGGCCCTGTCCTGCGGGCTCGGCAGCGCCGCCGCCCTGCTGGTCTACCTCGAACTCCGCGGCGACCTCGGCGGCACCCCCGTGAGCGGCGCGGCCTCCGGGCTGCTCGACGGGGACGCCGCCCTGCCCTGGGCCGCGACGCTCACGCTGCTCGGGCTGCTCCCCGCGCTGGCGGCGGGCGCGTGCGCCATCGCACTGCGCCCGCGCAAGGAGCGTGGCGGAGGCGCGTCCGGGACCGCCTCCACGGCCTCGGCACCCGCCTCAGCCAAGGACGACCGCCGAGGCCACGCGGGCCTCCCCTGGGGTGTGGCGACCATCGCCTGCGGTCTCGCCCTGGAGGCGTACGTGGGGCACGCCCCGGCCCCCGCGCCGGACAGCCTGCTGACCCTGCCGGGCCAGGACGGCGGCACCTCCCCCGGGCTGATGGGCGGCTGGCTGCTCGCCTCCCTCGGCCTGGTGCTGGCCGGCCCCGGCCTCACCCACTGGAGCGGCACCCTGCTCTCGGCCGGGCGGCCCGGCCCGATGCGGCTGCTCGCCGGCCGCATACTCCAGGACACGGCGAACCGGCTGGGGCGGCCCCTCGGGGTGCTGTGCGCGGTGGCCGCGGGCACGCTCGCGGCCGTCGAGCTGTACGGCGCGGCCTGGGAGCGGTCGGGCCCCCGCCCGTTCGGGCCGCTCACGGGGCTGGGCGCGGCCGTGGTGATGGCCTGTGTGACGGCCACCGCCGTCACCGCCGCCATCGACACCCGGCACTCCCGCGCCGAGACCACCGCGGCACTGCTGCGGCTGGGCATCCCCGCCTCCCTGCTGCGCGGTGCGGCGGCCGTCCGCACGGGCGTCCTGCTGATCGTGCTCGCTCCGCTCACCTGGGTCATCGCCCAACTGACGGCACTGCCGCTCACCCGGTCTTGACCAGTTCTTGACCGAAGGCAACTCCGGCGCCGAAATCCACGTCTGCTCAGAAGTACGTCTGCTTCCTGAGCACGACGGCTTTTCAGGCGAACGGAGCTACTGGTGATCATCGGCCTTGTCACGGCTGTCACGGCCTCGGTGTGTTACGGCACGGGATCGGTCCTTCAGGCCGTGGGGTCCCGGAAATCGGCCCGGCAGGAGGCCGCGACGGCGTCCTCCACGGCCACCACCCAGCACGGCGGGCCCAGCCTGGCCTCCACCGCGAAGGCCGCCGTGACCTGGGAGTTCATGGTCGGTACGGTCCTGGACTTCATAGGCTTCGCCCTCGGCGCCCTCGCCGCCCGGATGCTGCCGCTGTTCCTCTCCCAGACCGTCATCAGCGCCAACCTGATCGTCACCGCGCTGCTGAGCATCAAGCTGCTCGGCATCAAGCTCAACCGCAGGGAGTGGACGTCGATCGGCGTGGTCTGCTCCGCCCTGATACTGCTGGCGACCGCCGCCGGCCACGAGGGCAACGGCGACGCCGCGCGCTCCACCCACTGGTGGCTGCTCGTCATCTCGGTCGTCCTGATGGGCGGCGGCTGGATCGCCGTCCACTTCCTCGGCTCCCGGGCCGCGATCCTCGCCGGCCTGCTCTCCGGCCTCGGCTTCGGCGCGATCGGCGTGGGCGTCCGCATCCTCGACGGCATCGACCCCTTCGACCTGCCCACCCTGCTCGCCGACCCGGCCCTCTACGCCATCCTCATCTCCGGCTCCGTCGGCATGTACCTCCACACCGTCGCCCTCCAGATCGGCTCCGTCAACGGCGCCACGGCGGCCCTCGTCGTCGGCGAGACGGTCCTGCCGGGCATCATCGGCGTCCTGTGGCTGGGCGACACGTCCCGCGCGGGCTTCGCGTGGATGGCCGTCCTCGGCTTCCTCCTGGCCGTGGCGGGCGCGGTGGCGGTGGCGTGGTTCGGCGAGCCGGACAGCCATTCGGCGGCGCCGCAGGCGGAGAAGTCACCAGAGCCGACAACCGTATGACAAACGCCGGAGGGGCTGGATTAATCCAGCCCCTCCGGCGTTTGAGGAGCGGGGTCCGGGGCGGAGCCCCGGTTACGGGAAGGGGCGGGACTGGGGCAGAACCACCACGTCCTCCACCCGGAACACGACCGCCACTCGCTCCCCCACCTCCGGCGCCGCGCCCAGCGCACACGCCGCCTCGATCTCCGGCCCATCTTCGGGCCGCAACCGCACCCCCACCCGCTCCCCCCGGAACGTCCGGGCGACCACCACGCACGGCAACCCGTCCGCCGCCGGAACCACCCGCACCCCACCCGGCCGCACCAGCACCGCGCACTCCCCCCGCGCCGATCCCTCCGGCACTGGGAGCGCGCCCCACACCGTCTCCGCCCGCTCACCCGTGACCGTCGCGGCGACGACGTTGTCGAAGCCCAGGAAACGGGCCACGAACTCCGACGCCGGCCGCCGCCACACCTCCAGCGGGGTACCGGCCTGGGCGATCCGCCCGTCGCGCATCACCACCACCCGGTCGGCGAGCGCGAACGCCTCGCCCTGGTCGTGGGTGACGGCCAGCACCGTCGTCCCCAGCCGCCCGAACAGCCCGCGCAGCTCCACCACGAGCCGCTCGCGCAGGCCCCGGTCGAGCTGCCCCAGCGGCTCGTCGAGCATCAGCAGCCGGGGTTCCGGCGCCAGCGCCCGCGCCAGCGCGACGCGCTGCTGCTCGCCGCCCGACAGCGCCCCCACGGCCCGTTTCTGCGCGCCCGGCAGGCCCACCAGGTCGAGCAGCTCGGCCACCCGCCGCTCGGACTCGGCGCGCCCGGTCCCCCGTACGCGCAGCCCGAAGGCGACGTTCCCGGCGACGTTCCGCTGGGGGAAGAGCTGGTGGTCCTGGAACATCAGGCCCACCCCGCGCCGGTGCGGGGGCACCCCGCTCTGGTCGCGCCCACCGAGCAGCACCCGCCCGGCGTCGGCCGGCTGGAGGCCGGCCACCACGCGCAGCAGCGTCGACTTGCCGCTGCCGCTGGGGCCGAGCACGCACACGGTCTCGTGGTCGGCGACGTCGAGGTCCACCGCGTCCAGCACCGCGCGCTCGCCGAAGCGGACGGTCACGCCTTCGAGGCGAAGCATCAGAACTCTCCCGTACGGTCGGTGCGCACACGCTCCAGCACCAGCAGCGCCGCCGCGCACACCAGCATGAGGATCGTGCTGAGGGCCATGGCCTGCCCGTAGTTGAGCTCGCCGGGGCGGCCCAGCAGCCGGGCCACGGCCACCGGCAGGGTGGGGTTGTCGGGGCGGGCGATGAAGACGGTGGCGCCGAACTCGCCCAGCGACACCGCGAACGCGAAGCCCGCCGCGATGCCCAGGGCCCGGCCCACCAGCGGCAGGTCCACCTCCCGCCAGGCCCGCAGCGGGGACGCGCCGAGGACCGCCGCCGCCTCCCGCAGCCGGGTGTCCACCGCGCGCAGCACGGGCAGCACGATGCGGACGACGAAGGGCACGCCCACCAGCGCCTGGGCCAGCGGCACCAGGATCCACGAGGTGCGCAGGTCCAGCGGCGGCTCGTCCAGGGCGATCAGGAAGCCGAAGCCAACGGTCACGGCGGAGGTGCCCAGCGGCAGCATCAGCAGCGCGTCGAAGCCGCGGACGAGCCTGCCCTCCCGCCGGGTGAGGGCCGCAGCCGCGAGGCCGCCGACGACGACCGCGATGGCGGTGGCGGCGAGCGCATAGGTGAGCGAGTTGCCGATGGTGTCGAGCGCGGCGACGGTGAACGTGCCGCCGCCCGCGCCCGCCGAGGCGAGGGCGCGGTAGGAGGCGAGGCCGTAGCCGTCGGGGCCCTCGAAGGAGCGCAGGACGAGCACGGCGAGCGGCAGGACCACCAGCAGCGCGATGACGGCGAGGACGGACGTCAGCAGCGCCCACTGGCCGGCGCCGCGCGGGCGGCGGGCGGTGCGGGAGGCGTCCACCAGCCGCAGCGTCGCCTCGCGGCGCCGTACGGTCCGGGCGTGCACGGCCAGCAGCGCGGCCACGACCACGAACTGGAGCAGGGTGAGGACGGCGGCCGTCGGCAGGTCGAGGAGCTGCGCGGTCTGCTGGTAGATCTCCACCTCCAGCGTGGCGTAGCGGGGCCCGCCGAGGATCTGGACGACGCCGAAGGAGGTGAAGGTGAAGAGGAAGACCATGAGGGCTGCGGCGGCCACGGCGGGGCCGAGCGCGGGCAGGGTCACCCGGCGCCAGGCGGCGAACCGTCCCGCGCCGAGGACGCGCGCCGCCTCCTCCTGGCGGGGGTCGAGCTGGGCCCACAGCCCGCCGACGGTCCGGACGACCACGGCGTAGTTGAAGAAGACGTGGGCGAGGAGGATCGCCCAGACCGTGGTGTCCAGGCGGACGCCCCACAGCTCGTCCAGCAGCCCGCCCCGGCCCACGAGCGCCAGGAACGCCGAGCCGACGACGACGGTCGGCAGCACGAACGGGACCGTGACGACGGCTCTGAGCAGCCGTTTGCCGGGGAAGTCGAGGCGCGCGAAGACATAGGCGCCGGGCAGGGCCAGCAGGAGGGTGAGGGCGGTGGAGGCGGCCGCCTGCCAGAGCGTGAACCACAGGACGTCGCGGATGCCCGGGTCGGTGAGCACCTCGCCCACACGGGCGAACTGCCACCGGCCGCCGTCCGTGAGGCCGCGGGTGACGATCGAGGCGACGGGGTAGGCGAAGAAAACGCCGAAGAAGGCGAGCGGCACGGCCATCAGGCCGAGCCGCGTCGCCGTCCGGCGGGCGCCCGCCCCCTTCCGGGCGGCGGACGGTCCGGCGGGCGCGCCGGTCACTTCGGGGCGTGTCGCTTCGGAAGGTGTCACTTCGGGGCGTGTCACTTCAGGACGAGCGAGGACCATTCCTTGACCCAGTGGTCGCGGTTCTTGGCGATCTTCTCCGGGGCGAGGGTCTGCGGGTCGGGGACCTGCGCGCCGTACCGGGTGAAGACCTCGGGCAGCTTGGCGTCCCGGACGACCGGCTTGACGTACATCTGGAGGGGCATGTCCTCCTGGAACGTCCGGCTCAGCATGAAGTCGATCAGGGCCTTGCCGCCCTCGGTGTTCTTCGTGCCCTTGAGCAGGCCGGCGAATTCGGTCTGCCGGAAGCAGGTGCCGGTCGCGACGCCGGTCGGGCCCTCCTTGGGCAGCGGGTTCGCGCCGACGACCTCGGCGGGCGGGCTGGAGGCGTAGGAGACGACGAGGGGCTTGTCGCCCTTGGCCTTCTTGCCACCCGCGGAGCCGGAGAAGCGCTCGTTGTAGGCCTGCTCCCAGCCGCTGACGGCCTCGACACCGTTGGCCTTCAGCTTGGTCCAGTAGTCCTTCCAGCCGTTGTCGCCGTACTTGGCGACGGTCGCGAGCTGGAAGGCGAGGCCGGGCGAGGAGGTGGCGGCGTTCTCGGTGACGAGGAGGTTCTTGTACTCCGGCTTGATCAGGTCGTCGAACGTCTTCGGCGGGTCCAGCTTGTGGTCGGCGAAGTACGCGCGGTCGTAGTTGACGCAGATCTCGCCGGTGTCGACGGGCGTGACGCGGTGCTCGGCGGCGTCGGCCTGGAACTCCTTGTCCACCCCGGCCAGGCCCTTGGCCTCGTAGGGGGTGAAGAGGCCGTTGTCGAGGGCCCGGGAGAGCAGGGTGTTGTCGACGCCGAAGAAGACATCGCCCTGCGGGTGGCTCTTGGAGAGGATCGCCTGGTTGACGGCCTGGCCGGCGTCGCCGCCCTTGACGACCTTGACCTTGTAGCCGGTCTGCTTGGTGAATTCCTGGAGCACGGAGTCCGAGGCGACGAACGAGTCGTGCGAGACGAGGGTGACGGTCTTGCCGCCCGACGCCTCATCGCCCTTGTCGCCGGAGCCGCCACAGGCGGCGAGCGCGGGAAGGCCGAGGGCGGCGACGGCCGTCGCCACGACGGCACGCCGAAGACTGGTGTTCATGGTGGTGCTGACTCCCTACGCCGGTACTAACCGGATCAGGTCCGAGGGTCTGCGGGCCGTGCCGCACTCTCAGCGCCCTGGGCGCTCCCCTGTCGGAATGTTCATTTGTGCGAAAGGCACCGTATCAGTGCCGTGTGAGAGGCGGGCGGCGGCGCCCGGGAGGCGCCGGCGCACCGCCGCTCAGCGCTCGGTGGCGGCCAGCTGGCCGCAGGCGCCGTCGATCTCCTGGCCGCGGGTGTCCCGTACGGTCACGGGCACGCCGTGCGCGGCGATGGCCTCGACGAAGGCCCGCTCGTCCTCCGGGCGGGACGCCGTCCACTTGGACCCGGGGGTGGGGTTGAGCGGGATCAGGTTGACGTGGACCCGCTTGCCCTTGAGGAGCCGGCCGAGCAGGTCGCCCCGCCAGGCCTGGTCGTTGATGTCGCGGATCAGGGCGTACTCGATGGAGATCCGGCGGCCGGACTTCTCCGCGTACTCCCAGGCGGCGTCCAGGACCTCGCGGACCTTCCAGCGGGTGTTGACCGGCACCAGGGTGTCGCGCAGCTCGTCGTCGGGCGCGTGCAGCGAGACCGCGAGACGGCACTTGAAGCCCTCGTCGGCGAACCGGTGCATGGCCGGGACCAGGCCGACCGTGGAGACGGTGATACCGCGCTGGGACAGGCCCAGGCCGTCCGGCTCCGGGTCGGTCAGCCGGCGGATGGCGCCGACGACGCGCTTGTAGTTGGCCAGCGGCTCGCCCATGCCCATGAAGACGATGTTGGACAGCCGCGCCGGGCCGCCGGGCACCTCGCCGTCGCGCAGGGCGCGCATGCCGTCGACGATCTGGTGGACGATCTCGGCGGTGGACAGATTGCGGTCCAGCCCGGCCTGGCCGGTGGCGCAGAACGGGCAGTTCATGCCGCAGCCCGCCTGGGAGCTGATGCACATGGTGACCCGGTCCGGGTAGCGCATCAGGACGGACTCGACGAGCTTGCCGTCGTGCAGCCGCCAGAGGGTCTTACGGGTCGTGTCGTCGTCGCACGAGATATGCCGCACCACGCTCATCAGGTCCGGCAGCAGCTCACCGGCGAGCTTCTCGCGGGCCGCCGCCGGGATGTCCGTCCACTGCGCCGGGTCGTGGGCGTAGCGGGCGAAGTAGTGCTGGGACAGCTGCTTGGCGCGGAACGGCTTCTCGCCGATCGCGGCGACGGCCTCGCGGCGCTCGGCGGGGCTGAGGTCGGCGAGGTGCCGCGGGGGCAGCTTGGCTCCGCGGGGGGCGACGAAAGTGAGTTCTCCGGGTGCAGGCATGGTCCCACCAGTGTCGCAGACATACGGAGGGGGCCCGCCGTCCTGTGGACGACGGACCCCTCACGTATCGAACACCTACCGAAAACCCCAGGTCAGGAGCGGTCGGGTACTAGGAGCCGACAAAGGCCACCATCAGCAGCCACACCACCGGCGCGGTCGGCAGGAGCGAGTCCAGCCGGTCCATGATCCCGCCGTGGCCGGGGAGCAGGGCACCCATGTCCTTGATCCCCAGATCCCGCTTGATCATGGATTCACCGAGGTCGCCGAGCGTGGCGCTGACCGCCACGGCGAGGCCCAGCAGCAGGCCCTGCCACCACACACCGTCGTCGATCAGCAGCTGCATGCACAGCGCGCCCGCCACCATCGCGAACAGCACCGCGCCGAGCAGGCCCTCGCGGGTCTTGCCGGGGCTGATGCGCGGCGCGAGCTTGTGCCTGCCGAACCGCCAGCCCACCGCGTACGCCCCGGTGTCGCTGACGACCGTCAGGATCAGGAACGTCAGCACCCGCCAGGCGCCGTCCTCCGCGGCCAGCATCAGCGCCACGAAGGTGGCGAGGAAGGGCACGTAGAACGCCGCGAAGATACCGGCCGTGACGTCCTTGAGGTAGTCGTCCGGCGCCTCCGTCATCCGCCAGACGAGCACGGCGAGCGCGGTGAAGGCCATGGCCACCCACGCGCCCTCGGCGCCGTTGACATAGCCGGCGACGATCATCGCGGCACCGCCGATGGCCAGCGGCACCAAGGGGGCCTTGATGTTCTTGCGCTCGGCGAGCCGGGACGTCAGCTCCCACAGCCCGACCACCACGGCGACCACGATCACGCCGAGGAAGACGGGCTTGTAGACGAACAGGGAGGCGAGGATCACCGCGCCGAGGCCGACCCCCACCCCTATCGCGGCACGCAGATCACGCCCCGCGCTCTTCTTCGCCGGGGGCCCCTGTGGGGCGGCGGGCTCCTGCGGCCGGATGTCGGGCTCCTGTTCATCGCGGAACAGGGGGCCACCGATGTGGGCGGCCCCCTGGTCACGGTCGGCTCCGTCGTCCTGGTATCCGCCTGATCCGGGCACAATGGGCATGGGCCGAGTCTGCGCCGCGTCACCCGCGACGTGCAGAGGACCCGCCGATGGGGGCACCTCCCGGCCGTAGCCGGGGGCGGTTCCCTGGCCGGTGGACCCCCAGTGGCCGGCGCGTGGCGGGGCTCCCCAGGATGCGTCGTTCATCAGACCTCGAGCAGCTCGGATTCCTTGTGCTTGAGCAGCTCGTCCACCTGCGCGACATACTTCGCGGTGGTGTCGTCGAGCTCCTTCTCCGCGCGGCGCACGTCGTCCTCGCCGGTCTCCTTGTCCTTGACCAGCTTGTCAAGAAGGTCCTTGGCCTTGCGGCGGACGGCGCGGATCGAGACCTTGGCGTCCTCGGCCTTGGTCTTGGCGACCTTGACGAAGTCGCGGCGGCGCTGCTCGGTGAGCTCGGGGAACGTCACCCGGATGATGTTGCCGTCGTTGCTCGGGTTGACGCCCAGGTCCGAGTCGCGGATGGCCTGCTCGATGTTGCGCAGCGCGCTCTTGTCGAACGGGGTGACCACGGCCATGCGCGGCTCGGGCACCGAGAACGACGCCAGCTGATTGATGGGCGTCAGCGCGCCGTAGTAGTCGGCCACGATCTTGTTGAACATCGCCGGGTGCGCACGCCCGGTGCGAATCGCCGCGAAGTCCTCCTTGGCGACCACAACGGCCTTCTCCATCTTCTCCTCGGCCTCGAGGAGGATCTCTTCGATCACCACTTGCTCCTGGTGTTATCAGTAAGCAGAGCCTCGCCCCTGCGCGCGTCTTCTCCTGCACGGTGTCCGACCGGCAGGCAGTTGTCCATCCCCGTGCCGAGGTCTTCCCCCGGCGCGGTGTTGCCGTCCATGGCGGGGGCGGCCGATTCCTCGGCCGCCCGGCGCGGACGGCGTACGGGCCTTGTCAGTCCCGCGTGCCCTGGTCGCTCACGAGCGTGCCGATCTTCTCACCCTTGACCGCGCGGGCGATGTTGCCCGCCGCGAGCAGCTCGAAGACCAGGATCGGCAGCTTGTTGTCCATGCACAGGCTGATCGCGGTGGCGTCGGCGACCTTGAGACCGCGAGCCAGCACCTCGCTGTACTCGAGGGCGTCGAACTTCACCGCGTCGGGGTTCTTCTTGGGGTCGGAGTCGTAGACCCCGTCGACGCCGTTCTTGCCCATGAGGATCGCCTCGGCGTGGATCTCCAGGGCGCGCTGGGCGGCGGTGGTGTCGGTGGAGAAGTAGGGCATGCCCATGCCCGCGCCGAAGATCACGACGCGGCCCTTCTCCAGGTGGCGCACGGCGCGCAGCGGGATGAACGGCTCGGCGACCTGGCCCATGGTGATACCGGTCTGGACCCGGGTCTCGACGCCTTCCTTGGCCAGGAAGTCCTGGAGGGCGAGGCTGTTCATCACGGTGCCGAGCATGCCCATGTAGTCCGAGCGTGCGCGGTCCATGCCGCGCTGCTGGAGCTCGGCGCCGCGGAAGAAGTTTCCGCCGCCGATGACCACGGCGATCTCGTAGCCCTCGCGGACCACGGCCGCGATCTCACGGGCGATGGCGTGCACGACATCGGGGTCGACGCCGAGTCCACCGCCACCAGCGAAGGCCTCACCTGACAGTTTCAGCAGGAACCGACGGCGTTTGTCCTGGTCGGTGCCGGTGTCACCGGCGGCCTGCGTGGCGTCCGCGCCCTGATTCATTGGAGTTCTCCTCGTGCACATACGAAGAAGGCCACTGCCGGATGGATCCTTTCGGTTCCCTCTGCGGCAATGGCCTCCTCGTCACATCAGCGGCCGGCCGGTGAGCGGCCGACTGCGTACGACCCTAGCGGGTCGCGGGTCATTCGCTGCCCTGCGGACGGCTCAGGCGCCGACGCGGATGCGGGCGAAGCGCTTCAGCGTGACGCCGGCCTCGTCCAGGATCTTCTGGACGGTCTTCTTGTTGTCCTTGGCGAAGGGCTGGTCCAGCAGGACCTGCTCCTTGAAGAAGCCGGTGACGCGACCCTCGACGATCTTCGCCAGGGCGGCCTCGGGCTTGCCCTCCTCGCGAGCGGTGGCCTCGGCGACGCGGCGCTCGTTCTCCACGGTCTCGGCCGGGATGGCGTCACGGGAGAGGAACTTCGGCGCGAAGGCGGCGATGTGCTGCGCGACGTCCTTGGCGACCTCGGCGTTGTCCTTGTCCAGCTCGACCAGGACACCGACCTGCGGGGGCAGGTCAGCGGCGGTGCGGTGCATGTAGGCGTAGACCTTGCCGTCGGCGAACTGCGCGAAGCGGTCCACGACGATCTTCTCACCGAGGGTGACGTTGGCCTCGTCCACGAACGCCTGGACGGTCTTGCCGGCCTCGATCTCGGAAGCCATGAGGGCCTCGACGTCGGCCGGGGCGCTCTTGGCGATGTGGGCGGCCAGGGCGTCGGCGACGGCGACGAACTTCTCACCCTTGGCGACGAAGTCCGTCTCGCACTTCAGCTCGACGATGACACCGGAGGTGTTGTCCTCGGCGATGAGGGAGGCGACGGCGCCGTTCTCGGTGGTACGGCTCTCGCGCTTGGCCACGCCCTTCAGGCCCTTGACGCGGACGATCTCGACGGCCTTCTCGAGGTTGCCCTCGGCCTCGTCGAGCGCCTTCTTGCAGTCCATCATGCCGGCGCCGGTCTGCTCACGGAGCTTCTTGACGTCAGCGGCGGTGTAGTTCGCCATCCTTCAATCCTTCTCGTCACTGCGCCCCGCCGTGCCACCCGGGCATCCGGCAGGGCTGGTCCGTCTTGAGGTCACCACACCTGTCGGCTCCCGTCCCGCTGACGGGGTCCGACAGTGGATCCGCCGGATGACGGCGGGGGCGTGACGCCCCCGCCGTCATCCGGTACGGCAAGGCGTCAGGCCTGCTCGGCGTCCGCGGCCGGCTTCTCGGCCTCGGCAGCCTCGGCGGCCGGCTCGGCGGCGGCCTCAGCGGCCGGCTCGGCAGCCTCGGCGGCCGGCTCGTCGGCCTTCTTCTCGCCCTCGAGCAGGTCGCGCTCCCACTCGGCCAGCGGCTCGCCGGCGGCCTTGTCGGCCTTGACGTCACCGGTGGCGGCACCGGAACGGGCGATGAGGCCCTCGGCGACGGCGTCGGCGATCACGCGGGTGAGCAGGGTGACGGAGCGGATGGCGTCGTCGTTGCCCGGGATCTTGTAGTCGACCTCGTCGGGGTCGCAGTTGGTGTCGAGGATGGCGACGACCGGGATGCGGAGCTTGCGCGCCTCACCGACGGCGATGTGCTCCTTCTTGGTGTCCACGATCCAGACGGCGCTCGGCACCTTCTGCATCTCGCGGATACCACCGAGGGTCTTCTCCAGCTTGGCCTTCTCGCGGGAGAGGACCAGGAGCTCCTTCTTGGTGAGGCCGGAGGCGGCCACGTCCTCGAAGTCGATGAGCTCGAGCTCCTTCAGGCGCTGGAGGCGCTTGTAGACGGTCGAGAAGTTGGTGAGCATGCCGCCCAGCCAGCGCTGGTTGACGTAGGGCATGCCGACGCGCGTCGCCTGCTCGGCGATGGCCTCCTGGGCCTGCTTCTTCGTACCGACGAACATGACGGAGCCACCGTGCGCGACGGTCTCCTTGACGAACTCGTAGGCGCGGTCGATGTACGACAGCGACTGGAGCAGGTCGATGATGTAGATGCCGTTGCGCTCCGTGAAGATGAAACGCTTCATCTTCGGGTTCCAACGACGGGTCTGGTGACCGAAGTGGACGCCGCTCTCCAGCAGCTCCCGCATCGTGACGACGGCCATGGCCGCGCTCCTTGAAATACTCGGTTCCACGACGGCCGGGCGGCCGCCGCTCCTGACGCCCCGACGCGCCTGCCGCGAACGAATCCCTTGCGAGGAGCCGTTTCACGGACCGAGAGACACGGCCACCGTGCTGCCCGAGAGGGTCTGACGCGTCAGTGGCGGGGCGTGCGAAGTCGACCCGGTGACCCGGATCGCCATGAGAAGTGTACGGGACCGGAGAACCCCCGGGTGACGGCGTTGTCCACAACCCGCGAGTAGTCCACAGATCCCGTTCAAGATCCCCACGGTCCGCCGGTCCCCGCCATGGTTACTCCATGCGACGACCCGACTTCCCTCCCGGGCTCTCTCCCGGACTCTCCGCCCGGCTGCGCGGCACGGCCGGACGAGCACTCGCGCTCTGCGCTCTCACAGTCCTGGTCATGGTCCTGGCCTGCGCGACAGCCGTGTCCGGCCCCGCTCCCCCGGCCCCCGGGCCACCGCGCCCCGGAGGTGACCGGTCCTGGCCCGTCGCGGGCGCCCGAGGCGCCCGGCCCCTGGTCCTACGGGCCTGGGAACCGCCCCCGGCACGCTGGGCGGCGGGCCACCGGGGCGTCGACCTCGTGGCCGGGCCCGGCCGGCCGGTCCGTGCGGCCACCCCGGGACGGATCTCCTTCGCGGGCCGGATCGCGGGGCGAGGAGTGGTGTCGGTGGAGCTCGCCCCCGCATTGCGGACGACATACGAGCCCGTACGGGCGACGGTCCGCGAGGGCGACCACGTCAGCGCCGGCCAGACGATCGGCGTCCTCGAGGCGGGCTCGGCCCACTGCCCGGGCCACGGCTGTCTGCACTGGGGCCTGCGCCACGGGGAGGACTATCTCGACCCGCTGACCCTCCTGCCCCCATGGATACTGCGCCGCGCCCCGTCCCGGCTGTGGCCGGTGGAGGGAGTGGGCCCCCTTCTAGCCGCAGACGCCCCGCAGGGCCATGGCGACGGCCGCCTCCGTGATCCGGTCCGGTTCCTCCGCGGCGCCGAGCTCGATGCGGCGCACGGCGGCGTCGACGACTCCCTGGAGGAGCATGGCCGCCAGTCGGGGCTGGTCGTGGCCGAGGGTCTCCAGCGCCTCGACGACCATGGCGATCAGGCCGCCGTGGGCGGCGCGGATCTTCTCCCGGGCGCCGGGGTCCAGCTCACCCGCGGAGATGGCGACCACGGCCCGGTGGCGGCGGTCGCCGACGAGCGACAGCTGCTGCCGCACATATGCCTCGATCTTCCCCCCGGGCGTGTCGGCGCGCTCCATGGCGGCCTCGACCTCCGCCGCCCAGACGGGGAAGTCCACGGCGCACAGCTCTTCGACGACGGCGGCGCGGGAGCGGAAGTACTCATAGACCGAGGACCGTGCGAGCCCGGTGCGCTCGGCGAGGGCGGGGAAGGTCAGGGCCTCCGTCCCGCCTTCGGACAGCAAGGAGCGCGCGGCGTCCAGGAGGGCGCCGCGCTGCATCGTCCGGTGCTCGGCCACTGAGGCCGCTCGAATCCTGGGCACGGTCCCACTTTACGGACACGCCGCGTCGGGGACGACGTTGGAGGGACGATTCAGCGTCCGACGTCCGCCAGCTTGGCCCTCAGCTGGAGGACGGACTTGGTGTGGATCTGGCTGACCCTGCTCTCGGTGACCCCGAGCACGTGGCCGATCTCGGCGAGGGTGAGTCCCTCGTAGTAGTAGAGGGTGACCACGGTCTTCTCCCTGTCGGGGAGGGTGTTGATCGCCCGGGCCAGCAGCCGGCGCAGTTCGTGGTCCTCGGCCACCTCGACGGGGTCGTCGGCGGCGGTGTCCTCCAGGGTGTCCATCAGGCTGAGCCGGTCGCCGCCCTCGCCGCCGACGTGCAGCAGCTCCTCCAGGGCCACCACATTGGCCAGCGACAACTGACTGAAGACGGAGTGGAGTTCCTCCAGGGAGATGTCCATCTCGGCCGCGACCTCCGCCTCGGAGGGGGTGCGGCGCAGGGCGGCTTCCAGGGTGGCGTAGGCGCGCTCGACGGCACGGGCCTTCTGCCGGACCGAGCGGGGGATCCAGTCCAGGGCCCGCAGTTCGTCGATCATGGCGCCCCGGATGCGGGTGATCGCATAGGTCTCGAACTTGATGGAGCGGGTGGGGTCGAACTTCTCGATGGCGTCGATCAGGCCGAAGATCCCGGAGGAGACGAAGTCGGCCTGCTCGACATTGGGCGGCAGCCCGACGCTGACGCGGCCCGCCACGTATTTCACCAGGGGTGAGTAGTGGAGGATCAGTTGCTCCCGCAGCCGGTCGTCGCCCGAGGCCTTGTACGACCGCCACAGCTCGTCGAGCGTCGAGGGTGCGGGAGGGCGCACGGCGCCGCGCGCTGCGGGCGGTGCCGCCGCGCGGTCGGACCCGGAGGTGTGCTGGGGCATTCGTCGTTTTGAGCCGTTCTGCTGTGACTTGGATCGGGTAGTACGAATGGCTGGATTCCGTGAGCGTAGCGTGACCGTGGCGCTGCGGTGAGCGATGAGCCCCTCCGGTATTGGTGGAGGGGCGCGGATGTCCTCCGCAGGTCCGCGTTCCGCGGCGGCGGCCATCGGGGCGCCCGGGGCCGCGCGGAGCCCGCCGTATCGGCCGGCTCGGCCCACCCCTTAACCCTTTCACCCGATCACCCCAGGTCAAGCACCGCCTCGCCGCGCGCCGGGGCGCCGTCCGAGGGGCTTGGAGGTCCCCGAGGTTGACGCCGCGTCAGCCAACTGCCAGAGATCGCCCAGTCGTTCCACGAACCCCAGCGCCTGGAGTTCGTACAGACTGCCGAGTGTCCGGTCCGGGCCCATCCCGGCGTTCCGGGCAATGAGCGCGAGCTCGGCGCCGCCTTTTCCGGGGACGGCTTCCAGTGTTCTGGCGGCCGCTTCGGGCAGCAGATCCCTGGCCACGACGGGTCCCCTGCGCTCGGGGGCCAGCTCGCCCATGTCGCCGATCAGCTCGGTGATCTCGTCGGCGTCGGTCACCAGACAGGCTCCTTCCCGCAGCAGTTCATGGACCCCGGCGGAGAGGCCCGAGGTGACCGGCCCGGGCACTCCCATGGTGTGGCGTCCCAGTTGTCGCGCGTGGCGCGCGGTGACGAGCGAGCCGCTGCGGTATTCGGCTTCCACGACCACGGTGCCCCGGGTGAGCGCGGCGATCACACGGTTGCGCAGGACGAAGCGGCTGCGCGTGGGGTGCCCACCGGGTGGCAACTCGGCCAGAACGAGACCTTGTTCCGCGATCCGGCCGAGCAACTCGGCGTGTCCGCGCGGATAGGGCACGTCGATTCCCGAGGCCAGTACCGCCATGGTGGCCCCGCCGGCGGCCAGCGCGCCCCGGTGAGCGGCCCCGTCGACGCCGAAGGCAGCGCCTGAGACGACCACCCATCCGCGCTCCGCGAGTCCGGAGCCGAGCACGGCCGCCACATAGGACCCGTAGTCGGTGCAGGCGCGGGCTCCGACGACGGCGACCGACCGCAGCGCCCACAGTCGTACATTCGGACTGCCATGGACCCAGAGGCCGATGGGGCGGGCGTCCCCCAGGTCGTTGAGCTGTCCGGGCCATTCGACGTCGCCCGGGCAGATGAAGCGCCCGCCCATCCGGGCGACGGTGGCGAGGTCGCGGGCCGGGTCGCGGTGGGCGGCGCGGGCCCGGCAGCCTTCGAGCCGGTCCGGACGGGCTCCCTTCGGCGGCGGTCCCGCCCCGGTCAGGCCGTGGAGCAGGGCCTCGGCACCCATCTCCCTCAGCCAGCGGCCCACGTGTTCGTCCCCCGGCTCCGTCAGCCCCGTGAGCGCGGCACGCGCCAGCCGTTCCCGCGGTCCGGGCCCGCTCATGTCCAGCCTCCGGCGGGGACCGAGCCGCGCCGGACGCCCGTGCGCAGTTCCAGTGCCTGGGCCACGTCCCCGACGTCCGGCCGGGGGTGCCCGGCGAGGTCCGCGATCGTCCAGGCGACCCGGAGGACCCGGTCCAGCCCTCGCGCCGTCAGCAGTCCGCGCTCCATGTCCCGTTCGGCCTCGGCGAGGGCGCCGGGTGGCATGCTCCAGCGGGTGCGCAGCTCATGTCCCGGTACTTCGCTGTTGGTGCGCCAGGGTGTGCCGGTGTACCGGGCGGCGGCTCGCTCGCGGGCGAGGCGGACGCGCGCGGCGACATCGGCCGTGGACTCCGCCGGAGGGCCGGTGAGCTCGGCGCGGGCCACAGGTTCGACGGCCACTCGAAGATCCACACGGTCCATCAGCGGCCCGGACAGCCGCCCCAGATAGCGTTTGACGGCCCGGGGCGGGCAGTCGCAGCCGTCGCCGGTCATACCGCGCCGGCCACAGGGGCAGGGGTTGGCCGCGAGGGTGAGCAGAAAGGCGGCGGGGAGGCGCATCACTCCGCCGGTGCGGGCGACGACGACGTGTCCGGACTCGAGCGGCTGGCGCAGGGCGTCGAGCACTCTGCCGGAAAACTCAGGGGCTTCGTCGAGGAAAAGTACGCCGTTGTGCGCGAGGGAGACGGCTCCCGGCCGGGGCAGCCCGGAGCCGCCGCCGATCAGCGCGGGCATGGACGCCGAGTGATGGGGCGCGCAGTAGGGGGCGCGGTCGATCAGGGGCTGGCCTGCGGGCAGGGTCCCGGCGACGGAATGGACTGCTGTGACTTCGAGTGATTCTTGGGGTGTGAGAGGCGGGAGCAGTCCGGGAAGTCGTTCGGCCAGCATGGTCTTGCCGGCCCCCGGGCTGCCCACGAAAAGCAGGTGGTGACGTCCGGCGGCGGCCACCTCCAGTGCCCGGCGGGCCCTGGCCTGTCCGGCGACCTCGGCGAGGTCGGGCGGGCGCTCGCCGGGCCGGGCCCCGAACCCGCCGCCGGCGCCCGGTACCGCCAGCCCCGCGAGCATGGGGTCGGGCCGCCCCTCCCCCGGTGGCTCCTCGTCCTCCTCGGGGACGGGCTCGTCCGCCAGCACCGCGATCAGCTGACGCAGGCTGCGAACGCCCAGCACGGACACCCCGGGCACCAGGGCGGCCTCGGCCGCCGTGCGTTCGGGGACGACGACCTGGCGGTATCCGGCGTCGGCGGCGGCCAGGACGGCGGGGAGGATGCCGCGCACGGGACGGACCCGGCCGTCGAGACCGAGCTCGCCGATCATCATCAGGTCGGCGATCGCCCTGGGGTCGATCCGCTCGGCGGCACCGAGGACCGCGCAGGCGACGGCGAGGTCGAAGCCGCTGCCGCCCTTGGGCACGGAGGCCGGGCTGAGGCCCACGGTGAGCTTCTTCTGCGGCCAGTCCGCGCCCGAGTTCACCACGGCGGCCCTCACCCTGTCCCGGCTCTCGCTGAGGGATTTGTCCGGCAGGCCGACGAGGGTGAAGGCGGCCACTCCCGGCTCCAGATCGGCCTGGACCTCGACCACCACGCCGTCCACCCCGGTCAGGGCGACCGAGCACGTCCGCGCGAAGCCCATCACGCCACCCCCTTGGCGTGCTCGACGAGGGGCGCGCCCCGGTCCGGGACGACCACGCCCACGAGATCGATGCGCACTCCGCCCGGTGGGGCTCCGCCGTGGTGGGCCAGCCACCGCTCGGCGAGCTCGCGCAGCCGCGCGGCCTTGGTGGCCGTGACGGCGGCCATCGGATGTTCGAACCGCCCCGCGCGGCGGGCCTTCACCTCGCAGATCACCAGGACGTCGCCGTCCAGGGCCACGATGTCCAGCTCACCGGCGCGGCACCGCCAGTTGCGGGCCAGCACGGCCATCCCGGCCCCGGTCAGCCGGCGTGCCGCCAGATCCTCCCCGTACCTGCCGAGCCCCCCTCGGGCGTTCATCGGCACCACCTCCCGGTGCCGACTATGACGCCCCCGCCCCCAACTTTTGGATCTTGGTGGATAACTCGGTGGTTGTGGAAAACCCCGTCACCCGATCAGTGAATGAACGGACCAATCACAAACGGACCAATCGCAAACGGTCCGATCACGTCCCCGGCAGATCAAGATCGGTCTTGTTGAGCTCCTCGATGTTCACGTCCTTGAACGTGAGCACCCGGACCTGCTTCACAAAGCGCGCCGGCCGGTACATGTCCCACACCCACGCGTCCGCCATCGAGACCTCGAAGAAGACCTCGCCCTGTACCGAGTGCACCTGCATCTCGTAGTCGTTCGTCAGGTAGAAACGGCGCTCGGTCTCGATCACGTATTTGAACAGACCGACGACGTCGCGGTACTCCCGGTAGAGCTTCAGCTCCATCTCGGTCTCGTACTTCTCGAGGTCCTCGGCGCTCATGGCATGTTCCCCTTCAGCCGTGCGTCCCCCCATTGTGCGTCAGGCGCGCTCGGTCTCCAGGAGCACCGGCGTACTCGGGGGTCCCTCGTCGAGCAGCGCCCGCAGCAGCCCGGCGAGTCTGGTCGGGTACACCGTCTCATGCGTCGCGAGCAGTTCTTCGCAGGTCCACCAGCGCAGCCCCGAGAGGCTGCGCCGCTCCAGCTCCGTCCCGCCGCCGGACCAGGTGGGCCGCTGTGCGGTACGGGCCAGGTAGTAGCGCTCGTCCTGTTCCCAGCGGCGGCCGTCGAAGGGGAACGAGCAGCTGCGCGTCCAGAGCACCGGGCCGAGTTCGATCTCGGTGACGCCCGTCTCCTCGGCCAGCTCACGGCGCGCGGCCTCCTCCCAGCCCTCGTCGCCCTCCAGTCCCCCGCCGGGGGTGAACCACCAGGTGGTGCCGGGGTCGTCCGGCTCGTAGCCGTGCAGCAGCAGAATCCGGTCGTCGGGGTCCAGCAGGACGACCCGGGCGGCCCGCCGCGTAGCGCTGCCACCACCGCCGTCACCGGCCGCCGCCTCAGTCATGCCGCGTCCCCGCCGCCTCACCCACAGCCACCGCCACGGCCGTCTCACCCATGCCCATGGGCCACCGCCGCCTTCCCGCCGCGTGCCGCCCGCTGCGCGAGCGCGCCCACCGCCGCACCTCCCAGGATGAGCACCGCGCCCGCCACCACGCACGTCGTGATCAGGGGCAGCGGGCCCGGCCGGGACGTGCCGCCGGGCAGCCCCGCGAAGCCACCGGGGCGCTCGATCATGCCCCAGCCGGACACCGGCCAGGCCTTGGCGTCCACCCGGGCCCGTACCGCGTCGCGCGGCACCGTGCCCTGTCCCGCCTCGGTCATATGGCTGCGGGAGTCCAGCGAGTCGGAACGGTGGTCGCCGAGGAGGAACAGCCTGCCCTCGGGGACGGTGGCCGAGAAGCCGGTGGGCGAGGCCGGGCCGGAACCCTCCAGATAGGGCTCCTCCACAGGCTTGCCGTTGATCGTCAGACGGCCCTGTTTGTCACAGCACTCGATGTGATCCCCACCGACGCCGACGACCCGTTTGACCATCGGGACGTTGCCCCAGACCTCGTCCTCGAAGACGACCACGTCCCCGCGCCGCACCTCGCCGCCGTCGATCCGCTGGGCGAGGATCCGGTCGCCGCGCCCGATCGTGGGCGCCATGGAATCCGTGGGCACGGTGTACGGCCGGTACAGCAGGGCGGCCCAGCCGAAGCCGCCGAGGAAGAGCAGACAGCCGACGGCCACGGCCAGCCCGGACAGTACCCTGCCCGCGCGGCCGCGGCCGTCGGCGCCACGTTGCACTCCGCTCATCGCGTCCCCATCCCCCGTCCGCCGGTCCGAAGATGCCCGCACCCTACCCGGGGGTACGGGCTTCGGTCAGCCCCTGGCGGAGGCCGATGGGGAACGGCCCGTCACACGGCCCGTCGCACGGCTCGTCAACCCTTCGCGGCGGGGACGACCACGATGGACCGCTCGGCCTTCCGCAAGGTCCGGCGCCGGCGCCACAGCACCAGCGGCACCGCGCCCGCGAGCCCGAACACCGGCGGGGCGGCGGCCGCCGCCGCGCTCAGCCCCGGCTGGTCGAAGGTGCCGGGGACGGGCAGCGTCGCCCAGCGGTTGATCGGCCAGGCGACGACGATCGCGCGGCCGACGACCTCGTCCTCCGAGACCGTGCCCTGGAACCTGTCGAGCTCCTGGTGGTAGCGGGAGTCGAGGGAGTCCTGGCGGTGGTCGCCCATCACCCAGATCCGGCCCTTGGGCACCTTGATCGGGCCGAAGGGCTTGTCACCGCAGGGCGTGTTCCCGGGGAAGATGTACGGCTCGTCGAGCGCCTTGCCGTTGACCGTCACCGGCTCGTTGTTGCCCTTGCACTCGACGGTGTCGCCGCCGACCGCGATGACCCGCTTGATCAGGTCCTTCTCCTCGGCCGAGGGCATCAGGCCGATGAAGCTGAGCACCTTCTGGACGCCGCCTGCCACCGGGCCCTGGTCGGTGGCAGGGCTCTCGCCCAGCCAGCCGCCCGGATCGTGGAAGACGACGACCTCGCCGCGCTCGGGTTTCGAGCCGAACCACGGCGTGAGCTTGTCCACCAGCACCCGGTCGCCGCGCTGGAGGGTGTTCTGCATCGACTCGGAGGGAATCGAGAACGCCTGCACCAGGAAGGTCTTGATGAGCAGCGCGAGCACCAGCGCGATGCCGATGAGGAGCGGCAGCTCCTTCCAGAAGGATCGTTGCTTCTTGGGCTCGTCGCGGCGCGCGCCACGGCCCTCGCCGCCGCTGCCGCCGCGCCCCGCGCCGTCCTCGGACGCGGGGGGCTCCGAGGACGTCACCGTCGTGGCGTCCTGGCCGGGCCCGGCCGCCTGGGACCTGGCCTCCTGCGGCACATCGCCGCCGGACGGTTCCCCGGACGGCTCATCCGTCCGCCCGGGCCGCCTTTCGGGCTCTCCGTGACCGGAACGCGCGCCGACCGCCACATCCCCCACATCCACTCCTCACTCCACGCTGCCGCCCGCGATACGTACGACGCAGGCCCATCACTCCCATAACGAGCGGGAGTTCCGCAGGGGTCGGGAGCAGGATCAATCCTTCATGATCCGTGGGGGACAGACTATGCGGCGAACCGCCCGCTCGCGCATCCGCGCGCGGCGCGTCCCGTACCGAAGCGTACGTGCCCGGCTCGGTCAGCCGCCGCCAGTGGTCCAGCGGCCAGGCGATCAGCACCGCACGCCCCACCACCCCGTCCTCCGCGACGGTTCCCTGCCCCGGCTGGTCCAGGTGGTAGCGCGAGTCGGCCGAGTCGGAACGGTGGTCCCCCATGACGAAGAGCCGGCCCTTGGGGACCTTCACGTCGAACGTCATCTGGGAAGGAGGATTTCCCGGATGGACGTAGGGTTCGTCGAGCGGCGTTCCGTTGACCGTGATTTTGCCGTCCTTGTCGCAGCACTTGACCCTGTCGCCGCCGACGCCCACCACTCGCTTGATGAGGTCCTGCTCGTCGGCCGAGGGCAGCAGGCCGATGAAGGTGAGCGCCTGCTTGGCCTGTTTGATCCCCACCGGGTCGTTGCGGGACTTCCACTCGTCGCCGAGCCATCCCCCGGGGTCCTTGAAGACCACCACGTCGCCGCGCTGCGGCCGGGTCCCGAACCAGGGCGTCAGCTTGTCGACCAGCACCCGGTCGCCGATCCGGATGGTCTCCTCCATCGAGCCGGACGGGATCACGAAGGCCTGGACGAGGAACGTCTTCAGTACCAGGGCGATCAGCACCGCGACGCCTATGAGGATCGGCACTTCCTTGAGCACCGAGCGCTGCCGGCGGCGGCGCTGCTTCGTGGCGGTCCGTTTCGCGGCCCTGCGCCGCTCCGCCCGTCCCCCGGTCCCCGGGGGCGGCCGGTCCCCGGGCGCCGCCACCGGGCGGGCGGCCGGCGCGGCCGTACGGACGCCGGTGCGGCCCCTGCTACCCATGCGGGCCACCTACCCCGTGCCCCGGGCCCGGAGCGGGTACGTCCGCGAAGGCGCCGGTCCGGCCCAGGGAGGTCATCCGGCCCAGCGGCCAGCCGATCCAGTCGGCGCGTCCGATGACGCGGTCCACCGGAACCATGCCGCCGCCCGGCTCGCCCAGATGGTCCCGGGAGTCACGGGAGTCGCTGCGATGGTCACCCATGACCCATAGCTTGCCCTCCGGCACCACCACATCGAACGGAACTTGGGAGGGAACGTCCCCCGGGTAGAGGTATTCCTCCAGCACCGGATGGCCGTTGATCTCCAGCCTGCCCCACTTGTCGCAGCAGCGGACCCGGTCGCCGCCGACGCCGACGACGCGCTTGATGTAGTCGGTCTCGGAGGGGCGCATCAGCCCGACGGCCGCCGCGCCCTTGCGGATGACCGTGGTCACCGCGTTCTCCGAGGGCCCCTCCTGGACGAAGGAGTCGGTGCCGTCGAAGACGATCACATCGCCCCGGCCCGGCTCGTCCCCGAAGCGATAGGCGAGCTTGTTGACGAGCACCCGGTCGCCGACCTGGAGGGTCTTCTCCATCGACCCGCTGGGGATCAGGAAGGGCTGCACCACATAGCCGCTGACCAGCAGCAGTGAGACCAGGCAGAGGGAGAGCAGCACCCCGGCGCGCCGCAGCGGCCCGCCGTCCGCGTACCAGCGCCAGGCGGCCTTGAGCCGGGAACGCCAGGAACGCCGGGTAAGCCGGGAAAAACGCGCGGAGCGCGACCCCTGCTCCTCACCCTGTGCGGGTTCGGGAGAGCGGTCGCGCTCCGGAAGCGATGCGAGCTGTGCGTCGGTGTCCATCGGGCCGAAAGCCTATCCGGCCGTTCCCGGACGCCGTCGGGAAGCTCAGTTGTCGCGCTTCTCCTTGATCTTCGCGGCCTTGCCGCGCAGCTCACGGAGGTAGTACAGCTTGGCGCGGCGGACGTCACCGCGGGTGATGAGCTCGACCTTCTCGAAGATCGGGCTGTGCACCGGGAAGGTGCGCTCGACGCCGACGGAGAAGGAAACCTTGCGGACCGTGAAGGTCTCGCTGATGCCCGCGCCCTGGCGGCGGATGACGACACCCTTGAACTGCTGGATGCGGGAGCGGTTGCCCTCGATGACGCGAACGTGGACGTTCACGGTGTCACCGGGACGGAAGGCCGGGACGTCGGTGCGCAGCGAAGCGGCGTTGACGCCGTCGAGCAGGGAAGACATATTCGTCTGCTTCCTCGCCGATGCCACAGGTCATCAGCGGAATTCGTACGGAAAAGAGAAAGGTACCTCGCACACCGGGCGGACGTCGGTCCCCCTGTGGCAGGGGCGCACGCCGGACGCAAGGCAACGGCTCATTCTTCCACGTCGGGAGCCACTCGCCCAAATCGGCCGTCCTCGCCGGGGCCCCAGCCGAGGATCGAGAGCATCTCGCGGTCCTTCTTGTCGAAGGCGGCCGGGTCGGTGCGCTCGAGGAGGTCGGGGCGGTTGGCGGTGGTGCGGCGGAAGGCCTCGTCGCGGCGCCAGCGGGCGATCTTGCCGTGGTGGCCGCTGAGGAGGACGTCGGGGATGCCGCGGCCGCGCCACTCCGGCGGCTTGGTGTAGACGGGGCCTTCCAGGAGGTCGGCCATGGCGCCGGGGGCGAAGGAGTCGTCGCGGTGCGACTCGGCGTTGCCGAGGACGCCGGGGAGGAGCCGGGCGACGGCCTCGACCATGACGAGGACGGGGGCCTCGCCGCCGGCCAGGACGTAGTCGCCGATGGAGAGCTCGCGTACGTCGTAGTGGTCGCCGTACTCGTCGATGACGCGGCGGTCGATGCCCTCGTAGCGGGCGGGGGTGAAGACCAGCCACGGCTTCTCGGCGAGCTCGACGGCGATCTCCTGGGTGAAGGGCTTGCCGCTGGGGGTGGGCACGACGATCGTGGGACGGACGCCCTCCGCGCCGGACCCGATGACCGCGTCCAGCGCCTCGCCCCAGGGCTCGGGCTTCATCACCATGCCGGGGCCACCGCCGTAGGGGGTGTCGTCGACGGTGTTGTGCTTGTCGTGCGTCCACTCGCGCAGATCGTGGACGCGTACGTCGAGCCGGCCGCGGGCGCGGGCCTTGCCGACGAGCGAGACGTTCAGCGGCTCGAGGTACTCGGGGAAGATCGTGACGACGTCGAGGCGCATTACTCCTGCTCCTCCTCGGCGTCGCGGGCGCTGGCGACCTCGGCCTCGTCGATGTCGAGGAGGCCGCGCGGCGGGTCGACGACGACGCGCTGCTCGTCGAGGTCGATCTCGGTGACGATCTCGGAGACGAAGGGGATCATCACCTCGGTGCCGTCCGGACGCTCGACGATGAAGAGGTCCTGGGAGGGCAGGTGGGAGATCTCGGCGATCCGGCCGACGGCGGTGCCGTCGACGGTGACGACGTCGAGGTCCATCAGCTGGTGGTCGTAGAACTCCTCGGGGTCCTCGGGAGTCTCGTCCGGGTCGACGTCGGCGATCAGCAGGGTGTTGCGCAGGGCCTCGGCGGCGGTGCGGTCGGCGACACCGGCGAAGCGCAGGAGCAGCCGGCCGCTGTGCACCCGGCCGGTCTCGACGGTCAGCGGGCCCGTGCCCGCGGGGTCCGTGGCCAGTACGGCGCCGGGTCCGAGCCGCAGCTCGGGCTCGTCCGTACGTACCTCTACGGTGACCTCGCCCTTGATGCCGTGGGCACGGCCGATCCTGCCGACTACCAGCTGCACAGTCTTATTCCTTCTCGCATGGTCTTACGAACGCGACAACGGGCCGGGAAGGGAAACCCTTCCCGGCCCGTGCCGGTGCTCTGTCGCTTCTCAGCGGACCTGGTCCACGTCGACGAGGTCGACACGGATGCCACGGCCGCCGATGGCGCCCACGACGGTGCGCAGGGCGCGGGCGGTACGGCCGTTGCGGCCGATCACCTTGCCGAGGTCGTCCGGGTGGACCCGGACCTCCAGCACGCGCCCACGGCGCAGGTCGCGCGAGGCGACCTGCACGTCGTCGGGGTTGTCGACGATGCCCTTCACGAGGTGCTCAAGGGCCTCCTCGAGCATCCTCAGGCCTCGGTCGACTCAGCGGACTCGGCCTCGGCGGCCTCGTCCTTCTTCTCCGACTTCTTGGCCTTCGGGGTGATGGCCTCACCCTTCGCCTCGCCAGCGGCGTTCACACGAGCCTCGAAGAGGTCGCTGAAGTCGCGCTTCTTCTCCTCGGCGACCAGCATCGGGGCCGGGGCCGGCAGACCCTTGAACTTCTGCCAGTCGCCGGTGACCTTGAGGATGGCCAGGACGGGCTCGGTCGGCTGGGCGCCGACGCTCAGCCAGTACTGGGCGCGGTCGCTGTCGACCTCGATGCGGGAGGGGTTCTGCACCGGGTGGTACAGGCCGATCTCCTCGATCGCACGGCCGTCACGGCGGGTGCGGGAGTCGGCGACGACGATGCGGTAGTGAGGCGAACGGATCTTGCCCAGACGCTTCAGCTTGATCTTGACTGCCACTGGAGTGGTGTCTCCTGGTCTTGACGTGGTTGGGCACAACGAGATGCCACGTGGGGTTTGCGGTACTCGGGGTGCCCGATGGACGCGTCAGCCGGAGGAGAGAGGGGTCCTATGCGACTGTCGAGTACAGCGACCCATTGTGCCACACCGATCGCGGGGCGCCGAACGGGCCCGGGACCGCCGGAGCGGACCGGGCGCGATCGGGGACACCCCGTCTCAGCCAACCGGGACGGCGGGCTCCGGGATCCGGAAGGGCTGGCCGCAGCCGCCGCACATGATCGGCGCCTGGGCGAGCACGGACGGCACGACGCGCACATTGCGCCCGCAGTCGCACACGGCCTTCACCCGCACCCCGCCGCCGGAGGAGCCATGGCGCGCGGCCGGGCCCCGGAAGGTGCGCGAGGTGTCGGCCGCGGTGGCGACGGTGTGCGCCTTGAGCGCCCGCTGGAGTCTCTCGATCGTGGGCCGGTAGCGCTTGCGCGCCTCCGGGTTGAGCACGACGAGCGAGAAGCCGCTGCTGGGATGCGGCTCATCGCTGTGGTCGAGCCCCAGCTCCTCGGCGATCGCCAGGAATCGCCGGTTGTGGTAGCGGCCGGCACGAGAGGTGTCCCGGACACCGCGGGCGGCCGCGATGCCGTGCACTGCCTCGTGCAGCAGCCTTTCGAAGGAGAGCTCGGCGCCACAGGCGGACGACGACTCTCCGATCAACGATTCGGGCGCGGCTAGATCCGGCAGCTCGGGGTGGAACCGCTGAATGTCGGCCCACGCCTGTGCCAGCTCTGCGGCGAGAACAGGTGGTGTCGTGCTCACGTCGTGACAACGAGCGGGTGCGGCCCGGTGTTCCGATACCGGGCCATCCCAAATAATTTGCACGTACCAGTCAGTTTCCCGCCTCATTCGTCCTGAGGAGGGCGGGTGCGCAGAACTGCGGAGAAGGAGGGATGAGACGCTCAGCTGTTCGCAAGGTGGGACGTACTGACTCATCAGTAAGCGGCAGTACGCCCCGCTCCGGCGCCCGTACAAGCGCGAACCCCCGGACGCGCGCCTGGGGAGCGCGCACCCGGGGGCGGGTGGATCAGTAGGCGCGCGCGACGATCGCGACGGCGCCCTCGGCGTCGTCGGTCTCCGGCACCGAGCCGTCGGGCATCACCAGGCAGCGCACGGTCACGGCCTGCTCGGCCAGCTTGGCCTCGCCCTCCGCGCCCAGCGTCGCCCACGGGATGCGGGCCCAGCCACCGGCGAGGGCGGCCTCGGCGGCCTCCTCGATGGTCGCCACGTCCGTCGTACGGGCCAGCCGGCGCTCGCGCGACTCGCGCAGCAGCTGCTCCTGGTCCTCCTCCAGGACCTTCGGCAGCAGCGCGGCCAGCTCGTCGATGCGCACCGGCTCCTTGCCGCCCGGGATGCGGCGGGCCAGCATCGCGGTGCCGTTCTCCAGGTCGCGGGGGCCGATCTCGATACGGACCGGAACGCCCTTGAGCTCCCAGTCGACGGCGCGCCGGCCGAAGGGGGTGTCGGTGCGGTCGTCGACCTGCACCCGCACGCCCGCCGCCTTGAGGACGTCGCCGATCTCACGGACCTTGGCGAGGACGGCCTCGTCGCCCTTGATGGCCAGGACCACGGCCTGCACGGACGCCAGCCGCGGCGGCACCCGCAGGCCCTTGTCGTCGCCGTGGGACATGATCAGACCGCCGACCATGCGGGTGGAGACGCCCCAGGAGGTCTGCCAGACCAGCTCCTGCTGTCCGCCCTTGGACAGGTAGGAGGTGTTGAAGGCCTTGGCGAAGTTCTGGCCGAGCTCGTGGCTCGTGCCCATCTGGAGGGCCTTGCCGTCGCCCATCATGCCCTCGAGGGTGAGGGTGTTGATGGCGCCCGCGAAACGCTCCTTGGGCGTCTTGCGGCCGAGCACCACGTCGATGCCCAGGACGTTCACCATGAAGTCGTAGTAGACGTCGCGGTGGATACGGGCCGCGTAGTCACGGGCGTCCTCGTAGGTGGCGTGGGCGGTGTGGCCCTCCTGCCAGAGGAATTCGCTCGTACGGAGAAAGACGCGGGGGCGCATCTCCCAACGGACGACATTGGCCCACTGGTTGATGAGCAGGGGCAGGTCGCGGTAGCTCTGCACCCACTTCGAGAAGTACTCGTTGATGATCGTCTCGGAGGTGGGCCGGACGACGACCGGCTCCTCCAGCTCCTTGCCGCCGCCATGGGTGACGACCGCGAGCTCGGGGGCGAAGCCCTCGACGTGCTCCGCCTCCCTCGTCAGGTAGGACTGCGGGATGAAGAGCGGGAAGTACGCGTTGGAGGCGCCCGCGTCCTTGATCCGGGCGTCCATCTCCTGCTGCATGCGCTCCCAGAGCCCGTACCCGTACGGGCGGATGACCATGGTGCCGCGCACCGGGCCGTTGTCGGCCAGTTCGGCCTTGTTGATCAGGTCCTGGTACCAGCGCGGGAAGTCTTCCGCCTGGGGGGTGAGAATGGGAGCCTTTGCCATGCTGCGAATGGTACGGGGCCCGTCAGGCCGAGTGTGAATCCGTCCGCCGGCGACCGTCTCTTCCCGGCCGCCGGCAGCTCTGCCCGTACATCCGGCACATGCCATCGTGACGGCGGGGCAAAGCTCGGCGTCACCCCCTGGACTCGGCGGCCGAAGCGGAGTTCCCTGGCATCGGGGGGTACTTCGCCACGGCCCGCGGAACGGTTCTTCCCGCGGCTCCGAGCACTCCGCGCGAAGCACCGGATACGCAGCACCGGATTTGAAGCACCAGGCACTCGGCACGGACAGCGGCACTTCATGGGGGCGGAACCACGGACCAGAACATGTGAACCGGCGGATTGGGGCGCTTTCGATGACACCAACGCTCGTGCGGCGGCACCGGCCGTCCCCGACCTCGCCCGAATCCCGGGCCCGCGACTGGGCGGAAATCCAGGAACGGATGCTGGTGCCGCTCTACGAGGCGGTGTACGAGCGCCTGGAGACCGGTCCCGGCACCCGGCTCCTCAGCCTCGGCTGCGGCTCGGGGCTGGCCCTGCTGATGGCCGCGGCCCGGGGGGCCGTCGTCTGCGGTGTGGACGCCGACGGGCGCAGGCTCGCGCTGGCCCGTGAACGGCTGCTGCCGGAGGGCTCCCCGGCGGGCGGCCCGCGCCTCGGCCTCGGCGGGCCCGAGGCCGTGACCGGGCCTGACGACCCGCTCTTCACGCTCGTCACCGCCTTCGACCCGCTCTTCTGCGCGGGCAGCGGCCCCCGGGGCCTGGCGCGGGGGCTCGCCCGCGCCGCCGCCTACGCGGCGCCGGGCTCCCCCGTCGTCCTGGCCGGCTGGGGCCCGCAGGAGCGCTGCGCGGCGTCCGGCGCGCTCCGGGTGGCCGCGCGCCTGGCCGATCCGATGTGCGCCCCGGCCCGCTGGCGCCCGTGCGGCCGTGACGACCTGGAGAACCTGGCCCGCGACGCCGGGCTGACCCCGGACGGCTCGGGCCGGGTCTCCTGCCCGTACGGCTACGCCGACATGGGCAGCGCGGTGCGGGGCCTGCTGTCGACGGGCGCCTTCGACGCGGCGGTCCGGGCGACGGACGAGGAGCAGGTCGCCAAGGAGCTCGTCGAGGCCCTCCACCCGTATCTGCGGGCCGACGGCACGGTGTGGATGCCGAATGTGTTCCGGTATCTGATCGCCCGGGTGTAGGCGTACGGACGACGGACAGCCCCCGGCGGTGCCGGGGGCTGTCGTCGCCTGGGGACCCGCCGGGGGTCAGCCCATGAACTTCTTGAACTCGTCGGGCAGCTCGAACTTGCCGTCGCCGCCCGTCGGGAGCTCGGGCATGCCGCCGGCCTGCGCCTGCTCACGGCGGGCGGCCGCGGCCTCCGCGTCGGCCTTGCGCTTCATCGGGTTGCCGGACTGGCGCTTGCCCTTGCCCTGCTTGATCTGCTTCTTCTTGCGGGCCGCGCCACCGCCCATGCCCGGGATACCCGGCATGCCCGGCATACCGCCGCCCTGGGCCATGCGGGACATCATCTTGCGGGCCTCGAAGAAGCGCTCCACGAGGTTCTTCACCGCGCTGACGTCCACACCGGAGCCCTTGGCGATACGGGCGCGGCGCGAGCCGTTGATGATCGTCGGGTCCTGGCGCTCGGCCGGGGTCATCGACTTGATGATCGCGGCGGTGCGGTCGACGTCGCGCTCGTCGAGGTTGTTGATCTGGTCCTTGATCTGGCCCATGCCCGGGAGCATGCCGAGGAGCTTGGAGATGGAGCCCATCTTGCGGACCTGCTCCATCTGCGACAGGAAGTCGTCGAGCGTGAACTCCTTGGGGCCCTTCGCCAGCTTGGCCGCCATCTTCTCGGCCTCGTCCTGGCTGAAGGTCTGCTCGGCCTTCTCGATGAGGCTGAGCATGTCGCCCATGCCGAGGATGCGGGACGCCATGCGGTCCGGGTGGAACGCGTCGAAGTCGTCCAGCTTCTCGCCGTTGGAGGCGAACATGATCTGCTTGCCGGTCACGTGCGCGACCGACAGGGCGGCACCGCCTCGCGCGTCGCCGTCGAGCTTGGAGAGCACGACGCCGTCGAAGCCGACGCCGTCGCGGAAGGCCTCGGCGGTGTTGACCGCGTCCTGACCGATCATCGCGTCGAGGACGAAGAGGATCTCCTGCGGCTGCACCGCGTCACGGATGTCCGCGGCCTGCTGCATCAGCTCGGCGTCGATGCCGAGGCGGCCGGCGGTGTCGACGATCACCACGTCGTGCTGCTTGGCGTTGGCGTACTCGACGGAGTCCTTGGCGACCTGGACCGGGTCGCCCACGCCGTTGCCCGGCTCCGGCGCGAAGATCGCGACACCGGCGCGCTCGGCGACGACGCCGAGCTGGTTGACGGCGTTGGGGCGCTGGAGGTCACAGGCGACGAGCAGCGGGGCGTGGCCCTGGCCCTTGAGCCAGTGGCCGAGCTTTCCGGCGAGGGTCGTCTTACCGGCACCCTGGAGACCGGCGAGCATGATGACCGTCGGGCCGCTCTTGGCGAAGCGCAGCCGGCGGGTCTCGCCACCGAGGATGGTGACGAGCTCCTCGTTGACGATCTTGATGACCTGCTGGGCCGGGTTCAGGGCCTGGGAGACCTCGGAGCCGGTGGCGCGCTCCTTGACCTGCTTGATGAAGGCCCGCACGACGGGCAGCGCCACATCGGCCTCGAGGAGGGCGATGCGGATCTCGCGTGCCGTGGCGTCGATGTCGGCCTCGGAGAGGCGGCCCTTGCCCCGGAGGTTCTTGAACGTCGCTGCGAGGCGGTCGGAGAGGGTATCGAACACGGTGGTCGCGAGTCCTTCTTGTCGTGAGTCAAGGCGGCGGCTGACCCCCAAGGGTATCCGGCCCTCCCCGGTGCGGTCAGCCGCCCAGTGACTCCTGGACTTCCCGGGCCGTCCGGGCGGCCTCCTCGGGCGGCAGCGGGCCGCCCCCGGCACCCGTCACATAGAACGCGTCCACGGCGCTGGCTCCCAGGGTGCTCACGTGTGCGCTGCGCACCCACAGCCCGGCTTCGTCCAGGGCGCGGCCGATGCGGTGGAGCAGTCCGGGGGCGTCCTGGGCCCGTACTTCCAGGACTGTCGCGTCCCGGGAGCCGCCCGGGGCCACGCTCACCCGGGGCGGCGCGTGGGGGACGCCGGAGCGCCGGCCGCGGTAGGCGGCCTCCCGCTCGGCCAGCCGCCCGGCGACATCGAGGGAGCCGTCCAGGGCCCGCGTCAGGTCCTCGCGCAGCCGTGCCGCCTCCGGCAGGGAGCCGTACTCGGCGGCGACGCGCCAGGTCAGCAGGAGGACCGGGCCGTCGAGGGCGCGGAGCTCGGCCGTGCGGACGCGCAGCCGGTGCAGGGCCAGCACCCCGGCGGCGGCGGGCAGGACGCCCGGCCGGTCGGGGAGCGCGATGAGCAGCTCGACGCCGACGGGCCCGTCGTTCCCGGCGCCCTCCGGGCGGGCCCGCAGGATGACGACCGGGGCGCCGGTGCGCCGGGCCTCGTCGGCGGCGGACGTCTGCTCGGGGGTGGGGGCGAACCTCTCGGGGCCGGGCGGGACGGGGCGGCCGTCGAGGGCGGCGGCCGCCCGGCGCACCAGGTCGGCCACCAGCGAGGCCCGCCAGGCGGTCCAGGCCGTGGGGCCGGTGGCGAGGGCGTCGGCCTCGGTGAGGGCGTGCAGCAGCTCCAGGACGGCGGCGGAGCCGACCGCGTCCGTGACCGCGCGGACCGTGGCGGGGTCGCCGAGGTCGCGGCGGGTGGCGGTGTCGGCCAGCAGGAGGTGGTGGCGGACGAGCGTGGCGAGGACGGTGGCGTCGTCCGGTCCGTAGCCGAGCCGGGCCGCCACCTGGCGGGCGGTCGTGGCGCCCGTCTCGGAGTGGTCGCCGGGCCGGCCCTTGCCGATGTCGTGCAGGAGCGCGGCGAGGAGCAGCAGGTCGGGGCGGCCGACGCGGCGGGTGAGGGCGGCGGCGCGCACGGCCGTCTCGACGAGGTGCCGGTCGACGGTCCAGCGGTGGAGGGCGTTGCGCTGCGGGCGGCAGCGCACGTGCTCCCATTCGGGCAGCAGCCGGGAGACGATTCCCTCGGTCTCCAGGGCCTCCCAGACGGCCACGGCGGGCTCTCCCGCGCCGAGGAGGGTGAGGAGCTGTTCGCGGGCCTCGGCGGGCCAGGGCTCGGGCAGCGGCGCGGCGCCGGCCATGCGGCGCACCGCGTGCCGGGACAGCGGGAGGCCCGCCTGGGCCGCGGCGGCCGCGGCGCGCAGCGGGAGCACGGGGTCGTGCTCGGGGCGGGCGGTACGGGCGAGGCCGACCTCGCCGTCCTGTTCGACGACCCCTTCCGCCAGCGGAGTCCTCTCGGGCGCGACGAAGCCGCCGCGTCCCCCGATGACGCGGCGCAGCCGGGGCCGTCCGGAGCGGGCGCGCAGGACGCGGCCGACCTCGCGCCAGGTGACGTCGGCGGCGTAGGAGACGGTGTGGGCGGCCCGGTACACCCCGCGCAGGAGGGCGTCGGCGTCGGGGAGGCCGAGGGCGGCGGCGACCTGGTCCTGTTCCTGGAGGGCGAGCCGGTCGGTGGCGCGGCCGGTGGCGAGGTGGAGGGCGTCGCGGGTGTCGAGGAGGCGGGTGCGGGCGGCTTCGAGGCCCTCGCGGGGGGCGTCGGCGAGCCAGGAGGCGGCGACGGCCCGCAGGGCGGTGGCGTCGCGGAGGCCGCCGCGCGCCTCCTTCAGGTCGGGTTCCAGCAGGAAGCGCAGCTCGCCCTGGCGGCGGGCGCGTTCCTCGCACAGCTCGCGCAGTTCGGGGAGCCGGGCGGGGGCCTGGGCGCGCCAGTCCTCGTAGGCGGTGGTGCGCAGGGCGGCGGTGAGGGCGGGGTCGCCGGCGAGGTGGCGGGCGTCGAGGAGGCCGAGGTGGACCTTGAGGTCGCTCGCGGCGGCCTTGCGGGTCTCGGCGGGGGTGCGGACGGAGTGGTCGAGGGCGAGGCCCATGTCCCAGACGGGGTACCAGACGCGGTCGGCGAGGGCGGCGATGCCGGGGGCCGTGGTGGTGCCGTCGTGGAGGAGGAGGACGTCGAGGTCGCTGCGGGGGGAGAGTTCGCCGCGCCCGTAGCCGCCGACGGCGACGAGGGCGACGCCGGGGGCGGGGCCGAGGAGCTCGCCCAGCCACTGGTCGGTGGCCCGGGCGAGCTCGGAGCGCAGGGGCGGGCCGGTGAGCCGTCCCTCGGTCAGGAGGCGCAGCCGGGCGGCCGCGTAGCCGCCGTGCCGTCCCGGCTGCGCCTCGGTGTCGTGCTCCGTCAACGGTGGCTCCTGGCGGTCACAGCGCGTCCGGGCCGCGCTCGTCGGTGCGGACGCGGGCGACGGTGTCGAGGGGGACGACCCAGACCTTGCCGTCGCCGATCTTTCCGGTGCGGGCGCTGCGGATGATGACGTCGACGATGTCGTCGGCGTCGTCGTCCTCGGCGAGGACCTCTATGCGGATCTTGGGGACGAGGTCGATGGTGTACTCGGCGCCCCGGTAGACCTCGGTGTGGCCGCGCTGGCGGCCGTGGCCGGTGGCCTCGCTGACGGTCAGGCCGTGGACGCCGAAGTCGCGCAGGGCGGTCTTGACGTCCTCCAGCTTGTAGGGCTTGACGATCGCGGTGACGAGCTTCACGCGTCCACCTTCTTGTCGGGCGTCCCGTTGGGGAGTTGCTGTGCGGGGGTGTGGTGGACGGAGCGGGAGGCGGCGGCCCCGCCGACGGCGGTGAAGTCGTAGGCGGTCTCGGCGTGGAAGGCCTGGTCGATGCCGGTGATCTCGTCCTCCTCGGCGGCGCGGAAGCCGACGAGCTTGTCGACGAGTTTGGCGAGCAGCCAGGAGACGGTGAAGGAGTAGGCCATCACCGAGAAGGCGCCGGCGGCCTGGCGGCCGAGCTGGGTGAGGCCGCCGATGCCGTCGGTGGCGAGGAGGCCGACGAGGAGGGTGCCGATGACGCCGCCGACGAGGTGGACGCCGACCACGTCGAGGGAGTCGTCGAAGCCGAGCCTGAACTTCCAGCTCACGGCCCAGGAGCAGACGGCGCCTGCGACGAGGCCGATGAGGATCGCCCCGAAGGCGTTGACGGCGGCGCCGGAGGGGGTGATGGCGACGAGGCCGGCGACGGCTCCGGAGGCGGCGCCGAGGGTGGTGAACGCGCCGTGCCGGATGCGCTCGTAGGCGAGCCAGCCGAGCATGGCCGCGCCGGTGGCGACCTGGGTGTTCATGGCCATGTTGGCGGCGGTGCCGTTGGCGGCGAGCGCGGAGCCGGCGTTGAAGCCGAACCAGCCGAACCACAGCAGTCCCGCGCCGAGCATCACCAGGGGCAGGCTGTGCGGGCGCATCGGGTCCTTCTTGAAGCCGACGCGCTTGCCGACGACGAGGACGGCGGCCAGGGCGCCGATGCCCGCGTTGATGTGGACGGCCGTGCCGCCGGCGAAGTCGATCACCTTGAGCTTGAACAGCCAGCCGTCGGCCTGCCAGACCCAGTGGGCGACGGGGAAGTAGACGACGCTCACCCACAGGGCGATGAACAGCGTCCAGGCGCTGAACTTCACCCGGTCGGCGAGGGCCCCGCTCATCAGGGCGGGGGTGATGACGGCGAACATCATCTGGAAGAGGGCGAACGCGAGGACGGGGATGCCCTCCTTGCCGCCGGTGAGGGTGTCGGGGTGGATGCCGCTCAGGCCGAGGTGGCCGAGGCCGCCCAGGAGGCCGGCGCCGATGTCGTCACCGAAGGCCAGGGAGTAGCCGTAGAGCACCCATAGGACGCTGACGACTCCCAGTGAGATGAACGACATCATCAGCATGTTGAGCGCGCTCTTCACCCGGACCATGCCGCCGTAGAAGAAGGCCAGGGCGGGTGTCATCAGCATCACGAGCGCGGCACTGATCAGTACGAACGCGGTATCTGCGCCATTCAATGTCGGTGTCTCCTCGCCGCCGCGGCCCAAGCCCCCGTGCGGGCGGTGTCTCTTCGGTGGGCCGTTGTCGCCTTGAGGCTGTCGCAGCGCGGTTTCAGCCGGTGCCATGGGCTGTTTCACGCCGGTGACGATGGCGGCGGGAGTGTTACGTCCCGGTGAACGGCAGGGCGGGCGCGGAGGATCTCCCCTACCCTGTCGGCCGCGGTGCCGCGCGAAGACACGGACCGGCCGTGGCGACCGCCCGGGGTGACCTGGCGTGGGGGAGCCGAGTCGGGCTGTACGGGAGGGTCGCCACGGCCGGGCAGAGGGGCCGGAAGGGTCAGACCGCGTGGGCGGCCTCCAGGGATTCCGGCAGGTGGACGGCGAGTTGGTCGGTCAGGTCGACGACTTCGGCGACGTCGCCGAAGTCGCGGTGGGCGTTGTCGACGGTCTTGCGCAGCCGGTTGTTGACCCGCTCGGAGCGGACCTGTTTGGCGATTCTCAGCGCCTTCTTCACGGGCTCCGCGCAGGCCTCCGGCTCGCGCTGGAGCAGGTGCACGGTGGCCATGCCGATCAGGTTGAGCGCATACGAACGCTGGTGCTCGTCGTCCTGGGAGAACAGCTCGACGGCCCGCTCCATCTTGGGCCGCGCCAGCTGGGCGTAGGTGGGGCTGCGGCCGGCCACATAGGCCAGGTCGCGGAAGGAGTGGGCGTTCTCGGCGTTGAGCTCGGCCTCGGAGAAGAAGCGGATCCAGTCGGGGTCGCCGTCGCCGGACGTGATGTCGGCGAAGCAGTCCTCGGCCATGGCGACCGCGCGCTTGACCTTGGCGGGCTGGCCCATGTTGGCGTAGGCGCGGGCCTCCATGGCGTGGAGCATGGCCTGGGTGCGGGGGGTGGCCGTCTCCCGGGAGCCGTACTGGCCTAGGTGGATCAGCTCCAGGGCGTCGTCCGGGCGGCCGAGGTGGATCATCTGGCGGCTCATCATGGAGAGCACGAACGAGCCCAGGGGGCGGTTGCCGGCCTCCTTGGCGGCGTGGAGGGCGAGGACGAAGTACTTCTGGGCGGTGGGGTGGAGACCGATGTCGTAGCTCATCCAGCCGGCCAGCTCGGCCAGCTCGGCGGCGACGTGGAACAGCCGCCGGGTGGTCTCGTCGGGCTGGGGCTCCTGGAGCAGGTCGGTGACCTCGTGGAGCTGGCCCACCACGGCCTTGCGGCGCAGCCCGCCGCCGCACTGGGCGTCCCACTGGCGGAACATCACGGTCGTCGACTCCAGCAGCTCCAGCTCCGGCTCGGAGAGCCGGGACCTGCGGGAGCGGTCGCGCTCGGCGCCGCGCGCGCCGTCCCGGCCGGCGGGGCCGGGCACCAGCCAGCGCTGCATGGGCTCGATGAGGGCGGGGCCGGCGGTGAGGGCGAGCGAGGTGCCGAGGAAGCCCCGGCGGGCGAGCATCAGGTCGCTGCGGGAGAACTCGCTGAGCAGTTCCACGGTCTGGGGGGCGGCCCAGGGCAGGTCCACCCCGCCGACGGAGGGCGACCGGTGGGCGACGCGCAGGCCGATGTCCTCGACGCCGACGACACAGCCGAAGCGCTCGGAGAAGAGCTCGGAGAGGATCTTGGGGATGGGCTCGCGGGGCTGCTCGCCGTCCAGCCAGCGGCGCACCCGGGAGGTGTCCGTGCTGATGTGATGGGCGCCCAGCTGCCGGGCCCTGCGGTTGACCTGGCGGGCGAGCTCGCCCTTGGACCACCCGCTGCGCAGGAACCATGAGTTCAGCTGTTCGTTCGGGCGTTTCTCACCCTTGTCGGCCCGGTCGGCCTTCTCGGCCCGATCGGTGCCGTCGGCACCACTGACATTGCCGCTCACGGGAACGCCCCCATCCACAAATCCGCAATTACGCGAGTACGTGTCCACACGTGCGTTCACCACGTCTGCGCGTGAACCGCCAACAGCTTGCCGCGTGTTGCGGCCGCCTGTCCGGCGCCGTCCATGCACCGAAAGTAATCCTACGATCACCGTTCAGGCGAGAGCGGTCCAGTAAACGCCACCATTCGCCACCCCAAGGAATGAACGTGTCCCGCGCACTTCGCGATTGACTTGACGCGGAGCAACCGCAGGAAAACCGGGCAACGGGTGGATCGTTGCGCGCCACGGCGCACGGCCTCCGGCGCACCACCCGTCGCACACCGTCGCACCGCCCCGGAGCAGACGTCCGCGACCGTGCGTGTCCGAGACACTCCGACACGTAACCAACTGCGAACACGACCCGTTGGAGGGGGCATGGGCTTCACTATCGGCGGCATCCGGGACCTGCGCTCGAGCTCTCGGCGCCGAGGCCGCGCGTCCGAGTACGCGACGACGGTCGCGGAGTACACCGGCCTGTGGGGCTGGGACGTGGTCCCGGGCGCCCGGGCCTCGCGCGGGGGCCGGGTGATCTGCTCGTGCGGAGCCGCCGACTGCCCCTCCCCCGGCGCCCATCCCCTCCCCTTCGCGTCGCCGGTCCCCGCGGGCTCCACGCTGGACGAGGCCGCGGCCGCCTGGGCGGAGGTGCCGGGCGCTGCCGTACTGCTGCCGGTGGGGCGCTCCTTCGACGTGCTGGAGGTCGCGGAGGCGGCCGGGCGGCACGCCCTGGCCCGGCTGGAGCGGATGGGGGTGCCGCTGGGGCCCGTGGCCCTCACCCCGGACGGCCGCGCGCTGTTCCTCGTCGCCCCCGGCGCGGCCGCGGAGCTCCCCCAGCTGCTCTACCGCATGGGGTGGGACGACGCCCGGCTCGATCTGCGCGGCCTGGGCCGCGGCGACCACATCACGGCCCCGCCGTCGGACTACGCGGGCCTGGGGCCGATGCGCTGGCTGCTGCCGCCCGCCCTCGACACGGCGGGCTGCCCCCCGGAGGCCCGCCTGCTGCTGGGGACGCTGGCGTATGTCTGCCACCGCTCGGCATGACCGCCTCCGGCGCGGTTCCGGGTAAGGGCGGGCCCCGCCGTGCTCACAGTCACGACGGGGCCCGTACGGATCGTTCTACGTCTTCCGGCTAGTCGCCGATCAGCGCGTCGACGAACGCCTCCGGCTCGAACGGCGCGAGGTCGTCCGCGCCCTCGCCGAGACCGACGAGCTTGACCGGTACGCCCAGCTGGCGCTGGACCTGGACGATGATGCCGCCCTTGGCCGTGCCGTCGAGCTTGGTGAGGACGACACCGGTGATGTCGACCACCTCGGCGAAGACCCGGGCCTGGACCAGGCCGTTCTGGCCGGTGGTGGCGTCGAGGACCAGCAGCACCTCGTCGACCGAGCCGTGCTTCTCCACGACGCGCTTGACCTTGCCGAGCTCGTCCATCAGACCGGTCTTGGTGTGCAGCCGGCCGGCGGTGTCGATGAGCACGACGTCCGCGTTCTCGGCGATGCCCTCCTTGACCGCGTCGAAGGCGATCGACGCCGGGTCGCCGCCCTCGGGGCCGCGGACCGTACGGGCGCCCACGCGCTCGCCCCAGGTCTGGAGCTGATCGGCGGCGGCGGCGCGGAAGGTGTCGGCCGCGCCCAGGACGACGGACTTGCCGTCGGCCACCAGCACCCGGGCGAGCTTGCCGGTGGTGGTGGTCTTGCCGACGCCGTTGACGCCGACGACCATCACGACGCCGGGCTTCTCCTCGCCGTTCGTCCCCACACCGGGCTCGGTGTGGACACTGCGGTCGGCGTCGGTGCCGATCAGGGCGAGCAGCTCCTCGCGCAGCAGCTCGCGCAGCTCCTCGGGGGTACGGGTGCCGAGGACCTTGACCCGCTCGCGCAGGCGCTCGACCAGCTCCTGGGTGGGCGCGACGCCCACATCGGCGGTGAGGAGGGTGTCCTCGATCTCCTCCCAGGTGTCCTCGTCGAGGTGCTCACGGGACAGCAGGGTCAGCAGACCCTTGCCGAGGGAGTTCTGGGAACGGGAGAGCCGGGCCCGCAGCCGCACCAGCCGGCCGGCGGTGGGCTCGGGAACCTCGATCTCGGGCTCGGCCGGAGCCTCGACCACGGGCTCCGGCTCCGGCTCCACGACGGGAGCGGTCTCCTCCGGGGCGGGGGCCTCGGGGAGCTCGACTTCCTCCACGGTGCGGCGGGGTTCCGGCCGCGGGGTCTCGGCCTCCTCGCCGACGTGCGGTTCGGCGGGCGGCGCGGTGACGGACGGGCTGCTCGGTGGAGCGGGGGGCAGCGCTTTCTTCTTGCGACTGCTGACCACGAGCCCGCTGATCGCGCCCAGCGCGACCACAGCGATGACTACAGCAAGGATGACGATGTCCATAACGCCCCCAGTATCCGGCACCCGCGCGCGAGGGCGCTGCGGCGGCTTCGGACAGGGCGTGTTCGTACTTTTCCACAAGGACCAATGGCACTAACCGGCCAAAGTTAGATCAAAGTACGATGGCGTGGGTTCACGCGACGCGCGTAGAGTCCCAACGTCCCTTTCTGCCCAGGCCCCGCCCTGCAATTCCCCCACACGGAGCCCCCGATATGGCCCCCACCATGGACAACGCTGCCGAAGGCGCCAACGTGTCCAGCGTCGACAGCGCCGCGAGCGCCGTCGAGACCCGCGGTATCGAGCCGGTACCCGACAACGAACGGCACGGCCGGGTCCGGGAGCTCTTCCCGACCTGGGTGGCCGCCAACATCAGCGTGCTGCTGCTCACCATGGGCGCGGCGCTGGTGGTCTTCAACAAGCTGAACTTCTGGCAGGTCATGATCGTCGCGGCGTGCGCCGCGCTCGTGTCGTTCGGCCTGGTCGGTGTGGTCTCCGTGTCGGGCAAGTGGGGCGGCGCGCCCGGCGCGATGCTCTCCCGGGCCACCTTCGGTGTGCGTGGCAACCTCTTCCCGGGCGCGATCCTGTGGGTCGCCCGCTTCGGCTGGGAGACGATCAACGCGGTCACCGGCGCGTACGCGGTGCTGACCGTGCTCGATCTGGTCTTCGGCGTGAAGAGCAACAACGTGCTGATCGTGATCACGCTGTTCGTCTTCGTCGCCTGCACGTTCCTGGTGAGCGGCATGGGCCGCAAGGTGCTCAACATCTGCAACACGTGGTCGACGTACCTCTTCGGCGTCTTCAGCGTGCTGGTGCTCGGCTACCTGATCGTCCACATCAAGTGGGACGACGTCTTCTCCAAGCCCGCCGGTACCACCGCGATGATGATCGCCGGCATCGGCACGATCGCCGCGGGCGGCATCAGCTGGGTCCCCACCGGCCCCGACTTCGCCCGCTACCTGCCGCACGCCGCCTCCGGCAAGAAGATCGCGGGTGTCACGGTCTCCGGCGCCGGCATGGTGATGGTCCCCATGGTGCTGATGGGCGCGGTGATGGCCGTGGCCACGCCGGGCCTCGCCGACGCGCCGGACCCGGTCTCCTTCCTCGGTGACCTCCTGCCGACGTGGCTCGCCGTGCCCTACCTGATCACCGCGATCGTCGGCATGCTGCTGATCAACTCCCTGTCGATGTACTCGGCCGGCTTCACCGCCCAGACGATGGGCGTCAAGCTGCCGCGCGCGCTGGCCGTGAGCATCAACGCCGCGATCTCGCTGATCGGCGGTCTGCTGCTGATGCTGGTCGCGAAGAGCTTCCTGAGCTCCTTCATCACCTTCCTGATCCTGCTGGCCGTCTCCTTCTCGGCCTGGATCGGCGTCTACGTCGTCGACATGGCCCGGCGGAAGAAGCGGGCCGTCCGCTACGACGCCGAGGCGCTCATGGACACCGGCCGCACCAGCAAGTACTGGTACGTGGGCGGCTTCTGCTGGCAGGCCATGACGGCCTGGGCCGTGGCCCTGCTGGCGGGCATCGCCTTCACCAAGTGCGACTGGTTCGCCGGGCCGCTGTCGGGCACGTTCGTCGGCAAGTACGGGCTGGGCTGGGCGGCGACGATCGTGATCTCGGCGGCCATCATGGCCGTGCTGCCGACGCCGCGTGAGGTTGCGGCGGAAGCCGCGGAGGCGGCGGAGCCGCGCCCGGAGCGGGAGAAGGTCGCCGCGTAAGCTTCGCGACAACGTGCGGAGGGCCCCCTTGCGGGGGCCCTCTTTGCGTTTCCGGCTGCCCGCCGGTAGGGGTGCCCGCGCCTTCGGCGCGGGTTTCGCCCACCCGCCCACCCGATCACCCGGAACCGCAGCCACGAGGTACTGACGGAAGGGGGCGGGGTGGGGTGGATGGGCCCTGGTAGGGGCGTAAAGAGCTC